>JAPLJZ010000024.1 GCA_026388335.1 Deltaproteobacteria bacterium | reverse complement strand
TACCACATTGGAAACGATGATCTCCTTGACGCCATTGTTGTTGAGATCGGCGATGTCGACGCCGACGAAGTTGTTATATTTGCCGTAGCTGATCTTTTGCAGGAGCAGGCAATCATTTCCCTTTCTCTGATAGATGTAGACGCTGTTTTCGTCAATAACCACAATTTCGTTCAAGCCGTCGCCGTTCACATCCCCGACATCGAGTCCTTTGTAGTTCGTCGGGTATTTCTGGCTCATCCAGAAGCTCTTCTTGTCGCGGGGTTGGCCGCCGCTCAAGAAATCCGGATTGATGGATCCGGTGAAGGTTGCTTTTTTACCTGTACGCATGCCGGCAATAATGAGATCTTCGCGGCCTTTTTGCGGCTGAGAGGACTCGGAAGTGGACATCTGGGGTAGGGCAGGCGTTTTGGCTGCCGTTGGGGCGGCCCGCTGGGCGAAGTCGCCGATTTTGACAATGACATCATCCATACCCTGGGATTGGGTCGAGATGCTTACTGCCTGTTTATAAGCGGCGATATCCACCAGTTTTGCGTCGATACTGACACTGTTGCCGATCTTGGTAATACTACCCGAGACAACGTAATCGACATTCATTTTCTTTCCCAGGGCGTAGATGTCGGCGATAGTCATCTCTTTCACCTTTACGGATTTCATGGCGTCGAGAACCTTGTCCTTGCTTATAACCTCGATCTTGTCGATGGAGGCGATCCGGGACGAGAGCATGTCGACAATGCCCTGCTGCACGTAATCTATGTTATCGGCGCTGTTGAGGGCAAAGGGGAGCACGGCAACGTTTTTCTTGTCCTTTGCCCACAGGGGTACTGCTATCAAGAGCATGAAGAGGAGCGTTATCAGCAGCCTCGATCCATATCTTCGAAATCGATTCATATTTTTCCCTCGTCCTTTATCGTTATTGTATTGCCTTGCAGCAAAATTATAGGTACTCGCTCACACAACGTCTTTTATCATTCAAAACGTTAATAGCTCTATTATTGGATACGTATCAGTGTCCGAATCCTTTTCATGCCCATGGCAATTCGTAACTTCTTGATCGGACATTACCGGGCTACCGGGCCGACAGCAATATCCATCAACGTCATGATTTGCGGTTGCATATTTAACATTTGAAATTTTCCCCCTTCATCTTCGATCACTTTTTTGACATTTAACAAGAGACGTAACCCCATACTATTCATAAAGGATAGCATGTACATATCGAAATGCAGAGCCCGAGTTCTTGAATTAAGAATCGGCTCCAATTTGCGTTGGCATGAATCATAGGTTCTATTATCTAAACTGCCATTGAGGATTACGACATATGATCCCTCTCCTTTTGTTATAATTTGCATATCAAGACCCATTTTCGATGCTCCTTTTCCTTCACGATCCCGATGAATCATCTGCAAGATGTGATTTTACGATGATTATCTGTCAAAGCGTCATCCTGTTATCCTACGGATTAATTTGGTCTCTGTTTAACTTCGGATTTTTTTGTATTTTTGTTTTATATACTTCTAAATAGGCAGCGTGTTTATTCATCATTTCAACTATTTCGTCTTCCTGCCCTTTGTTGATGATGTTTGCGACGGATGCCTGTTTGACTAATAGCAGCGCTCGCTCATCCATGACTGTCCGGAACAATTCCGGCGTTATCCCATTTTCATCCAGAAATTCGGGCAGCGGTTTGCATCTGGTTTGCTCCTTAATTATATCCGCCGATTTTCCCGTGAGTTGCGAAAGGACATTAATCTCTTGGGCGTGCAAGAGGAGCTTCACGCCAAAAGGTATGGGCGGCGGCATTGATGGCCAGAGGGGTGATGCGGAAGATTCATGAATGATGCCTGACGATTCTATTTGTGGCGAGAGGGAAAAGGCCATACCCGCGGCAATGATGCTGATGGCAATAACGGCGGCAGCCAGTAGCCAGTAGCTTCTATTTGTATCTTTCTTATCCATGGCGAATCTCCTTTATTCTGTAGTTTTAAGTCATACTAACAGATTATTATGGATGAATTATGGATAATGAATGGAAATATTGTGTTGTTATTTAGGGAAGAAGGAAGGGTAAATGAATTATATCTGCTCATAATAGTGTTGTAAAAATAAGCGATTGGCCATAGAACTATAATTGCCTGTCGCAAAACCGGACAAGGGGTTACTCATGGCGTAACGCTTCGATCGGATCCAAACGCGCGGCTTTGATTGCCGGGAAATAGCCGAAAACCACCCCCACTGCCGCCGAGAACAGGAAGGCAATGAGTACGATGCCGGTGTTGAAGATGAAGGGAACATGCAACACGGCGGCAAGCCAGACGGATGAGATAAGAGCCAGCACAATACCGATCAGGCCGCCGAATGAAGAAAGCACTACCGCCTCGACCAGGAATTGCATGAGCACTTCCCTTTCGAGAGCGCCGATGGCGAGCCGGATGCCGATCTCCCGGGTCCGTTCCGTAACCGACACCAGCATTATGTTCATAATGCCGATCCCGCCGACGAGCAGGCTGACGGCGGCCACGGCGGTCAGCAAAGCCGTGAGCAGTTGTGTGGTTCCCGTGAGCATTTTGGCGATCTCCTTCATGTCCATGACATTGAAATTGTTGTCATCACTGGGCGATAGATGACGCCGTTCCCGGAGCAACCGCTCGATATCCCGCTGGACCAGGTCGGTTGATGCGCCCTGCTGGACCGAGACCTGAATAAGCTGGACGTCCTGATTGCCGGCGATACGCCGTTGCAAGGTGGTAAGCGGGATCACGACAATATCGTCCTGGTCCGTGCCCATCGTGCTCTGACCTTTACCCTCCAAAAGGCCGATTACTTCGCAGGAAAGCTTTTGGAGTCTTATCCTTTCCCCCATGACCTCTTGCCCGCCGAAGAGTTTTCTGCGCACCGTCTCGCCGATGACGCAGACCGCTGCCCCGCTCCGCAGCTCGCTGTCGCTGAATTGCCGGCCCGCCCCGATGGACCTGTTCGTTACCCGGAAGTACTGATTATCGCTTCCCGTTACCATGGTCGACCAGTTTTGATTGCCAAAGATGGCCTTGACGGATTGAGATGAGACCGGGGCTACGGCGGCAACGGAGCTGATATCCCCGGCAATGGCCTCAGCATCTTTGACTTTAAACGGAACGGTTCCGGAAGTCTGGCCCGGCCCGAGTCTTTTTCCCGGACTCACCATCAGCAGGTTGCTGCCCATGCTGGCGATCTGTTCGCTGACCTGGGCGGTGGCGCCCCCGCCGATGGTCACCATCGTGATGACGGCGCCTACGCCGATAACGATCCCCAGGATAGTCAGAAACGAACGCAAGACATTGCGCCTGATTTCCCGCAGGGACAGGAGGATCGCGTTCCACAGCATTATCGGTTTCTCCCGTTTTGTTCATCCGAGGCAATCAGGCCATCCCGAAAACGGATGATCCGTTTCGCATAGGCGGCCATATCCGTTTCGTGGGTGACCATGATAATGGTTATCCCGCGATTATAGTTCAAGGAAGCGAGTAATTCCATAATCTCCCGGCTCCGCGCCGTATCCAGATTGCCCGTCGGCTCGTCCGCCAGGAGGACCGCCGGTCCGGTGACGATGGCCCGGGCGATGGCGACCCGCTGTTGCTCCCCTCCTGATAATTCACCGGGGGTATGGGACTCCCATCCTTTGAGACCCACCGTCTCCAGGGCTTCAAGAGCGCGGATTCGCCGCTCGCCGGCCGGAGCGCCACGATAGATCAGAGGCAATTCCACGTTCTCCAGGGCCGAAGTACGGTTCAGGAGGTTATATCCCTGAAACACGAACCCCTGGTAATGACGGCGCAACAAGGCGCGCTGATCGCGGTTCAATCGGCCGACCTCGACGTCGGTAAACATATATGTGCCGGCAGTCGGCGTGTCCAGGCAGCCGAGAATGTTCATGCAGGTGGATTTGCCCGATCCGCTCGGACCCATGATGGCGACAAACTCACCCTCATCAACGCGAATATCTATTCCCCGCAGGGCCTCCATGGACGAATGCCCTTCACCGTAGATTTTGGTCACCCCCCTGAATTCGATGAGGAGACGTCCGGATTCAATGTTCATATTATCCAGGCCTTCGTTCTTCATTTACCACCAGTTATGACATCAACAATTATCTCCATGCCCGGCTGGATGTCTCCGCTCACAACTTCCGTCAGGCTCCCGTTTGACGAGCCGATGGTGACCGGAATTGATGCGAGCTGATTATTTCTCAATACCCATACCCGCTGCTGCTTCTTATTGGCCGTCTCGTCATGGAGCTGTGGAGATCCGGAGCTGGGTGGGCGCGGCAGTAAAGTACTGACCAGACCGCCGGTGGTCTTCGTTTCCGGCTGAAGGGGAGGGGTGAAGCGGAGAGCCGCGCTGGGGATAAGGATCGCGTTGGCGAGTTTTTTCACGGTGATCTCCGCAGTGGCCGTCATTCCAGGACGGAGGGACAAATCGGGGTTGCCGACTTTCAGCACTGTTTCGTAGGTTACGACGCCGGAGGTTGTTGACGAACCGTACCGGGCCTGGATGATCCGTGCCGCGAAAGTTCGATTCGGGTAAGCAGCGACGCTGAAAATCGCTTCCTGACCTTCCTGTACTTTGCCCACATCCGCCTCGTCGACATTTACGTGCAGATCCATAAGGGCCAGATTTTCCGCCAGAGTGAACAGCACCGGGGTGGTCATAGAGGCGGCCAAGGTTTGCCCGGGTTCCACACTGCGGGTGAGGACGATGCCGTTGATGGGAGACCGGATAACCGATTTGGAGAGGTCGGTCTCGCTGACCTGGAGCGTTGCTTGTGCCTGGGATACCGCTGCCGTATAATTGGCGGCATCGGCCTTTGCCCGATCGAATGCCGCTAATGCTGCATCCATTTCCGACTGCGAGGGGACCTTGCCGTTGCTCAATTCCCGCACCTTTTGAAGCTGGGCTAGTTTTGCCCGGGTTTCCATGACCGTTGCCTGGGCCTGCAAGACTTTCGCCTTGGCGACGTCCAGGGCGGCCCTGGATTGGGTTATCGTCGCTTCCAGTTTAGAGGTGTCCAGGCGGACCAGGACCTGGCCGACCTTTACCGTGCTGTTGTAGTCTGCCTCCACACTTCTGATGGTTCCGGACAACTCACTGCCGACGTCAACCTTGTTCGTTGGCTGCAGGGTGCCCGTAGCGGTTACGATGACGGTGAGATCGCCCCGTCGGACTTGCTCGGTTTTATATTGGATTACCGTCGACTTGCCCCCCATCCTCAAGAGAACCGCTGCGGTGACTACCGCGACGGTTACCACGAGGGCGATGACGGCGTATCTCTTCCACCGCTTCCTTAGCCCCGGGGAGCGGTGCATTTCCAGGGTCTCGGCAACACCCGAGGCCGGATTAAGGTCCGGATTCATTTTTTTCTCCATTTGCATGTTGTTTCTTTTCGTTGGGGGCCAGCGATTCCCATCCGCCTCCGAGGGCTTTATATAACTTAACCAGGTTGGCGGTTACCTTGCCTTTACTCTGTGACAACGTTTCCTGGTAGGTCAGGAGCGAGCGCTGTGCATCCAGGACATTGCTGAAATCGGTCAGGCCTGCCTGATATTTGTACTGTGCCAGTTCCGCTGCCTTTTGCGCCGCCTGCGTGGCTTCATTTAACGACTGTACGCGCTGCTGTTCTTCGGCATAAGATGTAAAAGCGTTTTCCGCCTCTTCCAGGGCGCCGAGCACCGTGGTTTCGTAAGCTATCAGATATTGCTCCTGTAAGGCGGACTGGACTTCGATATTTTTACGGATGGCCCCGGCGTCGAAAATTCGCCAGGTTACTCCCGGACCGCCGCTTGCGACCCCGCTGCCCGAAGATAGCAGGTTGCCTGTTGATAAGGATTGCAGACCGATGGCGCCGCTCAGGGTGAACTTAGGGTAGAGGTCTGCGGTGGCCACGCCGATACGGGCCGTTTGGGCGGCCAATTGACGCTCGGCCCGGCGCACGTCGGGACGTTGCCGCAGGACATCCGCCGGTGCCCCGACCGCGACTTCCGGCGGCGTGACCGGTAGGGGTTTGCGTTCTTCCAACTCGGCGTGCACCTTCCCCGGTGTCTCCCCCAGCAACACCGCCAGGCGGTTCTTGGCCCCTTCGATCCCGGTGCGCAGGGTCGGTATCTGGGAGCGGGTGTTTTCAAGATTGTAGCGGGCCTGTTGCACCGCAAGCTCGTCGCTCAAACCCGCCTGATATCTCCATTGGGTCAACCGGTAAGTTTCGTCCTGGCTGCTGAGGTTTGTTTCCGCCACGGCCAGCCGGTCCTGGTATGTGCGCACCTCTAAATAGTTCATGGCCGTTTCGGCAAGGAGGGAGACGAGGACGTCATGCAGATCCTCCTGGGCGGCCCGGAGATCCGCATCGGCAGCCTCTACGGAACGTCGGACGCCTCCGAAGACATCCAACTCCCAGGAGGCGTCGATGCCGAGGGCGTAAAGGTTGCCGGTCGTGCCGACCCCGGCGTTGTTGCTGGTGCTGCTCCGGGTGGCGGAACCGGTGGCATCCAGCACGGGAAAGAGCCCGGCCCAGGCAACGCCCCGGCTGGCGCGGGCCTGGCGGACCCTTGCCCGGGCCTTCTTCAGGTCGAGATTACCCGCCGCCGCCCGTTCGATCAATCCGGATAATTCCGGGTCGTTAAATTTTGTCCACCATGCGACCAAACTCTGGGCATTGGTCGTTTCTGCCTTCAGGCCGCCCTTGAGTTGGGTATGCCAGTTTCCCGACACCGATGCCGCGGGGGGGACATAGTTGGGTCCGACCATGGCGCATCCAGTTAGGAACAGGATGATAATGGTCATGGAAAAACGTAATATTGGCCTTACAAGGGTTGATAGCATCTGGTCCGTCGCATCATGGTTTACATCGTTCGAATCCGGATCTTTTCAGTCTGGATATCAGCTGCCAAGCCACCCTTGATCTGTTTTACAACATCCCTGAAGGCCTCCGCCAGCTCTGAGCCAGACTCGCCGGCCTTGTTGACATATAGGGTACCACTTTCTGTTTTAATGGAGGTTTTATCATACTCCGATAACACGGCACCTGTCTTGGCGTCCACGATCTGGACCTTCAACTCGACAACTGCTTCAATATCATGAGAAGTAATTCCCAAAAGCAGCAACATCTGAACCATGGGAATGAACTTGATCGGGTTATGTTTTGTCTTCCAGTAGAACCGCTTGATTTCGCCCTTTATAATCAAGTCGTCCTTGTCACTGCGCGCGGGAAAGTGAATATCGGCGAACATCCGCGAAGATTTTAAATCATCCAATACTTTTGCAGTGATTTTCTCATCAATGTCGGGGATGCTCTTGGTTGCTTCCCGATCTTCTGCCGGACGGCGGTCAACGAACTTCTCCATCCCCAAAACGGCACTATTCTGGTGCATCGAACTCAATGAAGGAACATAGTGGAAGGGAACGGATCCGTTTAATGTCGAGCAGCCCGACACAAGAAGTAACCAGCAAAATATCAATGCGCCTTTTCTCATTTTTTACCTTTACTCCTTCACTTTTTAATCCCTTCACTGGAATGGTCACCTGTATAGACTTAAATTGTGGAGAAAATGTGGAGACGGGATGTAAAGGTTATGGATTTTCACTCTTTCAGCAAATATGGGCTTATGCGGGACGTGACGTTGTGATATGAGGTGCATATTTATGACTCTATATAGGAAGCTTGATGAGGAACTGACATGCGATTAAAACTCCCGGCCAAATTTTTTCTTGCCTTCTTGATAACTTCGATCACTATTGTTGTCCTGATGGGCGTAATCATAAAGTTGTATGCCGATCGGGCCTTTTTCGAATATGTACATAAGATGGAGGTATTGCAGCTTGACGATCTAACGGTTGTGCTGACCGAAGAGTATCGGAAAAATAATGGCTGGGAACAGTTGAAGAACGACAGGCGGCGGTGGCAGCATCTTTTACGGCCCCGTGTCTTTGTCACGGATAAAGAGGCCCATTCCCCACGCCCTGGTTACCTTCCACCCTTGCCGCCGGAGGCAGGAAACAGGGAACGGGATGACCGCGGCCCGGCGCCCGTGATGACGGGCGATCGTCCCCCGGATGAAAACTGGGTCTCAAAAGGACCCCGGTCGCCCTTTGCCATAGAGCACCGCCTTACGCTGTTTGACGCCAGAAAGCAGTTTGTTGCCGGCGCATCCTTTTCACCGGATGATCATATGCTCCGGGAAATCACCGTTGACGGCGCAACGGTGGGCTGGCTCGGGATGAGGAATGAAAAGAGATTATCCCGGCCCCATGATGTTGCCTTTATCAAAGGGCAGATAATGGCTCTTTATACTATCGGCGCCATCGCCCTCTTACTGGCGGCAGGTATGGCCTTTCTGCTTTCGCGGCATCTCCTCGCTCCGGTACGGCAGCTTATTGAAGGCGCCAGGGCACTGACAGCACGGGATTTTGATGTCAGGATTAAAGTCGATACCGGAGACGAACTTGGGCAACTGGCAAATGATTTCAACAAGATGGCCGCTCAACTCGGGCTCTACGAACAGATGCAACGGCAGTGGCTCTCCGACATATCCCATGAACTCCGGACCCCCCTGTCCATCCTGCGGGGAGAGATCGAGGCGATGCAGGACGGTATCCGTCCCATTGACATTGCCGCCATTACATCCCTCCATTCGGAAGCCCTTCGCCTTGGCAAACTGGTTGATAGCCTCCATGATCTGTCTATGGCCGGTAGCGGGTCGCTGCCCATGAACCGTCTGCCCGTAAAGCCGGGCGCGGTCCTCCGTGAGGTGCTGCAAAAATATCTCGGCAGACTTGCCCAGCGGCACATTACCATTATTGATGAGCTGGGGGAACATCCCTTGACCATCATGGCAGACGAGGAGCAGTTGTCCCGTCTTTTCTGCAATCTTCTGGAAAACACCGTCCGCTATACCGAGTCGCCCGGCGTACTGAAAGTCAAGCAGGAACAAGCAGATGGGCTGCTAATTATCTCTTATGAAGATTCCGGACCCGGGGTGCCGGAAGGGAGTCTGGACCGATTGTTTGACCGGCTATATCGCGTCGATCCTTCCCGTAGCCGTGATCTCGGCGGGGACGGACTGGGGCTGGCGATCTGCAAACAGATAGTACAGGCTCATAATGGTGAAATCAAGGCTTCTCATGCCAATTTGGGGGGATTGCTAATCGTAATCGTGTTGCCCGTGAGCGAAGCCGGGGGCCGCGCTGCAAACCTTTAAACAAAAAAGGAGACAACAATAATGGCCGGTCATATTCTTATTGTCGAAGATGAACATAAAATTGCCGTACTGCTTCAGGACTATCTCGAAAAGGCGGGTTACAGCGCCACTGTTTTAAACCGGGGGGACCAGGTTTTAGGCCGGATAAAAAGAAATCCTCCCGATTTGATGCTCCTTGATATTATGCTGCCGGGAATGGACGGTGTCGAAGTTTGCCGTGAAACGAGAAAGTTTTCCACCGTGCCGATAATTATGATCACAGCCAAAGTGGAAGAGTTAGACCGGCTGATCGGTTTGGAGCTCGGCGCCGATGATTATATCTGCAAGCCCTTCAGCCCCCGGGAGGTGGTGGCGCGTGTGAAAGCCGTGCTAAGACGTACGCACCCGGAACCGGCAGGAAAACAGCTCGCTGTCGGGCCACTTGTCTTGGACGAAAACACGTACCAAGTTAAAGTCAGAGGCAGCGAACTTGACTTGACCCCAAGCGAGTTCCGACTCCTGCAAGTGCTTATGTCGAAGCCGGGGCGCGTCTTTCCCCGGGATGAACTATTGGTGCGCGCCCAGGGCTATGACTGCGAGGGGTATGATCGCACCATCGATTCCCATATAAAAAATCTCCGAAAAAAGATTGCCCTCCACCTTCCTGATCATGAGGTGATTCACACAGTGTATGGCGTCGGTTATAAACTCAGCGTATCTAATTAATATAGCTTACGTATCCTGATTGAATCGTAGAGATTTCTTTGTCCGCACCCATCGTTCTCTTCATCAACGCGTGTTCATAGCCGATAAGCCTACGGATAAGCTTTAGCGCCTGATAATATCGCGTGCAGAGGACATGTTCGCTGATGGCATCAATCAACTTCATACTGTTGGGGGAGACCTTGACAAAAGCCCGGACAAAATTCCAATAAATCCGGTGATGATCGGTAAGGTTTTCCTGATCCAGGTACATGAGTTGGACAATATAATAAATCTTGCGGGCGGGAGAAGCAGCGTTCTTTTCCGTGAGCACGTCTTTCTCACGCAAGATGGAAACATTGCTTTCGATAGTCAGACGCGCCGTTGTATTGCCATTGGTAATCGCCGCACCGGCAATGATCAGCTTTTTAGGTTCCAAATTGGTCTCAAAGTTCCAGAAAAAGGCTTCCCCTTTTGATATCCTGAAGATCACAAGATCGGGATGGTCGGCCGCGAGGCCGAACTGCCTGAGAAACGGCCTGTCCGCAAGGACCTTTTCTTTCAATCCGGCGTCATTCATAAATTCAACAACTCCCGTCACTCTCAACACGGTCCCCCCTGCCGGTTCTCCGGGCTTGTGAAAAGCGGCTTCAACTTTCTGATTCTTCAACAATTGTCGACACATGTCCTTCATACCGCCGATTTGAAAGTAAAAACCCTTTTCGTCTGCAAACCACAATGCCAGGCCCCTCACTCTTGGCTGATCTCCATCACTGGTAGCAACCCAGGCGGCGGGGTTTTCGTTGGCGAATTTCACGCGATCCACAAATTTCATCATAACCGCTCCTTATGTTTGGTGTCGTTAGTCATCATTTCGTTGATGAAGCTATACACAGTCTCGCTTTTTATGGTGGCAATTTATTCAAACAGACGTTATCATACAAAGCACTAACCGTTTCCGTGATCATAAAGGGAAAATCTCCATGATGAAAGAGAACAATCCTCCCCTCAATATCCTTGTCATTGATGATGAGGCCAATATCCGCAAGACCTTATCCATCTGCCTGGAAACGGAGGGTTATCGCGTCACCGCCACGGGTAAACCCGAAGACGCCCTTGCCGAGGCATCACGAAGATCCTTTGACATCGCCTTCGTCGATATCCGCCTTGGCACAGTCAGCGGGTTGGATCTTATTCCTGCCCTACTGGCTACATCACCCTGGCTCAAGATTATCATGATTACGGCCTATGCCTCGATTGACACGGCTGTCGAGTCCGTAAGACGCGGCGCCGCCGACTACATACCCAAACCGTTCACCCCGGCCCAGATCACCCTGGCCGTAGAGAAGGTCTTTGAAGTCAGGAGCCTGGAACAGAAAGTCGCTGCTCTGCGCGAAGACCTGGGACGATCCCGCCTGGAAGAAGACTTCTCCACAACGAGCAACGTTATGGAACGTGCCCTTGATCTGGCCCGCCAGGCGGCGCCGTCCGATGCAACGATCCTGCTGCGGGGAGAAAGTGGAACGGGAAAGAGCGTACTGGCCAAGGCTTTACACACCTGGAGCCGCAGAGCTTTCATGCCTTTCAGCGTTCTCTCCTGTCCCTCCCTATCTCCGGAGCTCCTCGAAAGCGAGCTCTTTGGACATGTCAAGGGCGCCTTTACCAGCGCCGTCCGCGACAATGTCGGTCGCATCAGCTCCTGCGACGGCGGGTCGCTCTTTCTGGATGAAATCGGCGACCTTCCCCTTTCTCTTCAGCCCAAGCTCCTGCGTTTTGTCCAGGACAAGGAATATGAGCGCGTCGGTGATTATGCAACCCGCCATGCCGACGTGAGAATCATCGCCGCAACGAATATCGATCTGGAGAAATCGGTTCGGGAAGGCCGGTTTCGGGAGGACCTTTTTTATCGCCTCAATGTCATCCAGATTGAGATACCGCCGCTTAGGTCGCGGCCCGATGACGTCGTTGCGCTTGCAAATCGCCTGCTCGTCTTTTTCGGGAGGAACTGCCATAAATCGGCCCTGGGGTTCACCGATGAGGCTATGGAGCTGCTAAAGGGCTATGGTTGGCCGGGAAATATCCGCGAACTACGTAACGTTATTGAACGGGCCGTCATTCTCTGCCGGTCGGATCGGATCGGCGTCGGCGATCTCCCGGACAACCTGAAGCCGGGCGAGATGTCAGTCAAACTGGGAGATGCCGTATCCCTGGACAAGATTGAGGAAGAACATATCCGTCATATTCTGGCTGCCACACGATCTCTTCAAGAAGCCGCTGCTGTTCTCGATATCGATCAAGCCACCCTCTGGCGTCGCCGGAAGCAGTATGGGATTTGATGATCGCAAAAACCGTGTTTATTGAATTTTGCAATGCATTCCTGTCAAGAGCTTGCATTATGCAACACAGTCTGACCTTTATTGAAATCATTCCCTTTTAATATTATCCACTTAAGACTGATAATATGATTGGCATAAGAGTTGCTCTAACACATGGCAGGAGAGATGATATGCTAGGGCTTCGTCATAAATTATCGCTGGGATTCGGGGGACTGCTCCTGGTCATTATGATCATCGGCATTCAAAGCATCGTTCAGTTCAAGGACCTTGGACAGTCCATCGACGTTATTCTACGGGAGAATTATCGTAGCGTTGTCGCCTGCCAGGAAATGAAGGAAGCCCTGGAGCGTATCGACAGCGGCATCCTTTTCACTTTTCTGGGTTATTCGGAAGAAGGAACAAGGCAGATCCGAAAAAACGAGGTAGCCTTTGTCAAGGCCCTGGATATCGAACTTCACAATATCACCGTACCGGGGGAAAAGGAAAAGGCGGCCGACTTGAAGACACTTTATGCCTCTTACCTGCAATTGTCACATAGAATCGAGAATCCTTCCCTGCCACAGGATGTCCGCCGCCGCCTTTATTTTAAAGAGCTCCTGCCCCTGTTTCAGCAGATCAAGAACAACGCGGACGAAATACTCCAGATGAACCAGAACAACATGCATGAAGCCAACGACCTGGCAAGGAAACAGGCGGCAGCGGCCCAAAGGCACATGTACATCTTCTTATTCTTCGGCGCCGTGATCGCCATAGCTTTTATGGTCTTCATCGGCAAATGGATTCTTAAGCCGATCAACCGGCTGATACATTCCAGCGAGGCGATCAGGGACGGGAATCTGGATCTTGTTGTGAAGGCGGAATCACACGATGAAATAGGTCGCCTTTCAGAAGCATTTAACGACATGGCCTTGAAATGAAACCTTCAGCAGGCTGCCCGATGCCGTGGCCATTGTCGATCCCGAAGGGAGAGTCGAAATATCGACGGCCTCGGCCAAAAATCTCTTCGGCCTGAGGACGGGCCTGTTCGTCCGAGATGCATCGGTCGATCATCTGAATCGCCTCTTCCATTCGATTATCGACCAGGATACTCAGCAATATCGTGAAGAGGAAAAGCTCTTCCAACTGTTCACAAATGGCGAAGAAAGGTATTTTCACGCTGATGCAGCACCGAGGACCGACCGTGACGGGCATCTGACTGGCGTTATTCTGATCCTGAAGGACGTTACAGAGCAGCGTCATGTCGAAGAACTAAAAAGTGGCCTGATTTCAACGGTATCCCATCAGCTGAAGACGCCTTTGACATCCATACGCATGGCCATTCACCTGCTCCTGGAAGAGAAAGTGGGACCATTGACGGAAAAACAGATCGATCTGCTTCTGGCGGCGCGGGAGGAGAGTGATCTTCTTCACCGCATCCTGTCCAAACTGCTCGATATCCGCCGGATCGAAATCGGCCGCTCACAGATGACATTTCAAGCCGTATCGCCTCATACCCTTATCATGGAAGCGGTGGAGACGCTCCGACGGTCTGCCCAGGAAGGCGGCGTTGATCTGGCAACCGATATTCACGACAATCTGCCCCTGGTCAATGCGGACACAAGTCAGATCTGCATTGTCTTTTCCAACCTCCTGTCCAATGCCCTTCGCTATACGGAGCCGGGGGGTCGGATCAGCGTTAAGGCGGAGACGGAAGGCCAGATGGTTCGCTTTTTCGTGACCGATACAGGGAGTGGTATTCCCGACCAATTTCTTCAACGGATCTTCGAACAATTCTTCCGCGTACCGGATCAGAAATCGGAGACGGGAACCGGCCTGGGGCTGGCTATTGCCAAGGAGATTGTGGAAGCCCACGGAGGCACTATTAACGTGGAAAGTCAGAAAGGCCAAGGCGCTACCTTTTCATTCACCCTCAAAAGGGTGGATCAGTCACCCGAAGGAGAATGATCCATGCTGATTGATTTGTTTTATATCGGAATCGTCGTTACTTTTTTTGTCCTTTGTATTTTATTTGCCAAGGCATGTGAAAGGTTTTAACCATGTTGGAAAGCATTGTAGGTATTATCGGCATTATCTTGATTGTTTACCTTTTTGTGGCTGTGATCAGACCGGAGAAGTTTTAACGGAGACGATATTATGATGGACATATATGGATGGATACAACTGGCCCTGTTCATAGGACTTCTCGCGCTGCTCACCAAGCCGGTCGGCCTTTACCTCGTTCGCGTCCTCGATCCCACGGGCAAGACCTTTCTGGATGTTATCCTGAAGCCCCTGGAGCGCTTCATCTACCGGGCCCTTGGGCTGGACCCGGAAAAGGAGCAGGGCTGGAAGGGGTATACGGTTTCCCTGCTCCTGTTCAGCCTCATGGGATTGCTCTTTACCTTTGCGATTCTCCGGCTGCAACATCTGCTGCCCCTCAATCCCCAAGGATTCGGTCCCATGAGTTCCGATCTGGCCTTCAATACGGCAGCCAGCTTCACGACCAACACGAATTGGCAGAGCTACGGCGGCGAGTCGACATTGTCCTATTTCTCGCAGATGGTGGGTCTGACCTTCCATAACTTCGCTTCGGCCGCCACGGGCATCGCTGTGGCGGCCGCCCTGGTGCGTGGAATCGCCCGGCAGACGGCCAAAACACTCGGCAACTTCTGGGTCGATCTCGTGCGTGTGAATCTTTATCTGTTACTGCCCCTGTGTCTCATCTACGCCGTCTTTCTCGTCTCTCAAGGGGCTATCCAGAATTTCAAGGCTTATGATACGGCAAGTCTGGTCGAATCTTACACGGTCCAGGAGCCAAAACAGGATGCAACCGGGACGTCCGTCAAGGATCAAACCGGGAAAACGGTTATGGTAGAAAAGAAGATGGAGACACAGACCATCGCCCAGGGGCCCCTTGCCTCCCAGGCGGCTATCAAGATGCTGGGCACCAACGGCGGCGGCTTCATGAATGCCAACGCCGCCCACCCCTATGAAAATCCGACACCCCTGGCGAATTTCATCCAGATCCTCTCGATCTTTCTCATTCCCAGCGCCCTGACCTGGTACCTGGGCCACCAGGTCGGAAATCAACGCCACGGCTGGGTGGTCTGGGGGGCGATGGCCTTTCTTTTCCTGGCGGGTGTCATGGTCTGCTGGTGGGCCGAAGCGGTGGGGAATCCCCACCTGACCGCGCTGGGTCTCGATCAGTTGAGTGGCAACATGGAAGGAAAGGAGGTTCGCTTCGGGATCTTCAATTCCGCCCTCTTCGCCACGGTCACAACGGACGCTTCCTGCGGCGCCGTGAACGCCATGCACGATTCTTTCACCCCCCTGGGCGGGCTCATTCCCCTGCTCAACATCCAACTGGGAGAGGTGGTCTTCGGGGGTGTCGGGGCCGGTCTTTACGGTATGTTAATCTTCGTTGTCCTGACGGTTTTTCTGTCGGGCCTGATGATCGGACGGACGCCGGAATATCTCGGAAAGAAGATCGAGGCCTATGACGTCAAGGTCAGCGTCCTCGCCGTTTTGATCCTCTGTGTCAGTATCCTGGGATTTGCGGCCTGGGGGGCCGTCAGCGCCTGGGGGATAGCCGGATTGAACAATACGGGCCCCCACGGCCTCTCCGAGATCCTCTATGCCTATTCATCGGCCACGGGAAACAACGGCAGCGCCTTTGCGGGCCTTAATGCCAACACCCCCTGGTTGAATACGACGCTGGCCCTCGCCATGCTCATCGGCCGTTTCTTTTTTATCATTCCGGTCATGGCCCTGGCAGGGAACCTGGCAAAGAAAAAGCTGGTACCACCCCATACGGGGAGCTTCCCCGTTTCAGGCCTGACCTTCCTGATCCTCCTCGTGGGAACGGTCTTGATCGTGGGCGCCTTGACATTCCTGCCTGCCCTGGCTTTAGGACCGATTGTAGAACATTTCATCATGACCGGTTCCGGGAGGTTGTTCTAATGGCTGCAAAATCACACGTTCTATTCGAAAGAAATATTATCAAACAGGCGTCTCTGGCGTCTTTCCGGAAGCTTCACCCCCGGCACATGATGAAGAATCCCGTCATGTTTGTCACAGAAGTGGGCGCCCTGATCACGACCATCGGTCTATTTTTTCGCCCGGCAGGCGAGCCGTTTGGCTTCGGTCTTCAGATAGCCCTATGGCTCTGGTTCACAGTCCTCTTTGCCAACTTTGCCGAAGCCATGGCCGAAGGGCGCGGAAAGGCTCAGGCAGATACCCTGCGCCGGACCCGTACCCAGACAACAGCCAACCTCACCCTGGCTTCCGGCGCCGTGGAAAGTGTGACCGCAGAGAGCCTCCGGAAGGGAGATGTGATTCTTGTTTCTGCAGGTGAGGTTATTCCTGCCGACGGCGATATCATTGAAGGTGCGGCCACAGTGGATGAATCGGCCATTACGGGAGAATCGGCCCCTGTCATCCGCGAGGCCGGCGGAGACAGGAGTGCCGTTACAGGAGGCACCCGGGTCCTCTCCGATCAGATCAAAATCGAGGTGACCGCTAATCCCGGCGAAAGCTTCATGGATCATATGATCAGTCTTGTCGAAGGCGCACAGCGCCAGAAGACGCCCAATGAGATCGCTTTGACGATTCTCCTGGCGGCACTCACCATCATTTTTCTGGTCGTGATCCTGACCTTGAAATTTTTCGGCCTCTACGCAGGTCTATCATTTTCCATCACCGTCCTTGTCGCCCTCCTGGTTTGTTTAATTCCGACCACCATCGGCGGGCTATTAAGCGCCATCGGCATTGCCGGCATTGACCGGCTGGTACAGAAGAACGTCCTGGCCATGAGCGGCAGGGCCGTCGAGGCGGCGGGAGATGTGGATGTGCTGCTTCTAGACAAAACGGGAACCATCACCCTCGGTAACCGTCAGGCCACGGAATTCATCCCCGCCCCCGGCGTATCCGCTCCGGAACTCGCCGATGGTGCACAGCTCGCATCCCTGGCGGACGAGACGCCGGAAGGACGGAGCATCGTCGTCCTCGCCAAGGATTTTGGTATGCGCGGACGATCCATTGCCGAGATGGCACAGGCGACCTTCATGGCCTTTTCGGCCCAAACCCGCATGAGCGGCGTCGACATCGACGGCAGGAAGATTCGGAAGGGCGCCCCCGATGCGATCAGGATTTTTACCGGCAGTGATTTTCCGGCAGATGTCACGAAGGCAATAGAAAACATTTCCCGGTCGGGAGGGACGCCCCTCGTGGTTGCCGAGAATAATCGTGTATTGGGCGTGATTCATCTGAAAGACATCGTCAAAGGCGGATTGAAGGACCGTTTCGAACGCTTCCGCGCCATGGGCATCCGGACCGTCATGATCACCGGTGATAACCGGCTGACGGCAGAGGCCATCGCCAAAGAGGCCGGTATGGATGACTTCCTTGCCGAGGCGCGGCCCGAGGACAAGCTCGCCCTGATCCGCAAGGAACAGGCAACGGGACATCTCGTTGCCATGACGGGCGACGGTACCAACGACGCCCCCGCCCTGGCCCAGGCCGATGTAGGGGTGGCCATGAATACGGGCACCCAGGCGGCAAAAGAAGCGGGCAACATGGTGGATCTCGACTCCAATCCGACCAAGCTCATTGAGATCGTTGAGATCGGCAAGCAGATGCTCATGACCCGAGGGGCGCTGACGACCTTCAGCATTGCCAATGACGTGGCCAAATACTTTGCCATCATTCCGGCCATGCTGATCGGACTTTTTCCCGTCATCGCCCCCCTGAACATCATGGGACTCAAGTCGCCCGAGAGTGCCATCCTCTCCGCCGTAATATTCAACGCCCTGATCATAGTGGCCCTGATTCCGCTGGCTCTGCGCGGAGTCACCTTCCGGCCCCTGTCCGCCGCTGTCCTCCTGCGGCGCAATCTGTTCATTTACGGACTAGGGGGACTTATGGCACCGTTTGTAGGGATTAAAATCATCGATTTGATCATTAATTTTCTGGGGCTGACATGAAAACAAGTGAATATCTCAAGGAATTGCGCATGGCCTTGGCATCGGTAATAGTGCTGGCCGTTATTTTGTGCGGGGCTTATCCCCTTGCCGTATGGGGCATCGGGCAGGCTTTATTTCCAAACCAGGCTAACGGCACGCTGATTCAACTCAGAGGAAAAACGGTAGGATCATCCCTTATTGCGCAGGGTTTCAAGGGTGCGGCCTATTTCCATCCCCGCCCTTCTGCCGCAGGACAAGGCTATGACTCTTCAAATTCCGGCGGCAGCAACCTGGGGCCGACTTCACAGAAGCTGATTGACTCCGTTAAGGAACGCATCGCCGTTTACCGTTTGGAAAACAACCTCACACCCGAATTCCCTGTCCCTGCCGATGCCGTGACGTCTTCCGGAAGCGGTCTGGATCCCCATATCAGCGTGCAGAACGCTCGCCTGCAAGCGCCACGGGTAGCGAAGGTCCGGAACATGAGCCAGGAGACGCTCCGGCAAAAAATAGACATCCATACGGAAGGCCGCGATCTGGGCATGTTCGGCGAGCCAAGGGTAAATGTTCTCAATTTGAATCTCGAACTTGATTCAGGACGGTGACTATCCATGACAAATGACCGGGCCGATGCCTTCCTGAGAATGATCCACCGTGCTGAACGGGGGCGGTTGAAGGTTTATCTCGGTTACGCGGCGGGCGTCGGTAAAACCTACCAGATGCTCCAGGAAGGACATCGCCTCAAGGAGGACGGCATCGATATCGTCATCGCGCTGGTGGAAACACATGGCCGTGCCGATACGGCGAAACTTATTGAAGGCCTGGAGATTATTCCCCGCGAACACCGGCAGTATCGCGGTATCATTACCGAGGAGATGGATCTGGAAGCCGTCCTTCGCCGCAAGCCCCAGGTGGCAATGGTTGATGAACTTGCCCATACCAATGTGCCGGGAACAAAAAACGCAAAACGATACGAGGACGTCCAGGATATTCTTGCTGCCGGCATTCATGTCATCACGACCTTGAACGTCCAGCATCTGGAAAGCCTCTATGATACCGTGGAAAAGGCGGTTGGGGTCAAGGTGCGGGAGCGCCTGCCCGACAGCGTCCTTGCCGAAGCGGATCAGATTGTCAATGTGGACGTAACCCCGGAAGATCTTCAGGCGCGCCTCATTGAGGGAAAGGTTTACCCGGAGGAACGAATCGGGACGGCCCTGGAAAATTTTTTCAAGGCTCCTAACCTCGAGAACCTGCGCGAACTGACCCTGAGGGAGATGGCAGCCCAGATCGACCAAAAGCGCCAGGAGACACTCCCCGAGGACGGGTCGGTCGTGCCCGATCAAATCATGGTTTGTCTGAGTTCACGGGGACCCAACAGCGACATGCTCCTGCGATACGCCTCACGGCTGGCGGGAAAACTCAACCGGAACTGGTTTGCCATATACGTCCAGACACCGTCGGAGGAGGCAACGGTCATTGACAGCCATACCCAGAGTATTATTTCGAGCACCCTGACCCTGGCAAAGGAACTGGGCGCCATGGTTTTTACGTATAAAGGCGACGATATCGCCGACACAATCATGCGTTTTGCCAAGGAATATCTTATCGGTCATATCGTATTGGGATCGCCTGCCACTATCCCCTTCTCGAAGAGGATCATGGGCAAGAAGAGTATCCCTGAACGTCTGATGGAGGAGATCCAAGGTGCAACGATCGTCGTCCTGGATACCCGCTCCCGTGAGCCTGCCGTTCCTAAGGTCCCATCCCCCGTGGAGAAAGAAATCAGGGCTAATGCCCCGATCCAGGCACAAAAGCCGGCAACTGCCGTGAAAGCCTTGTCATTGGGATCCCTTTTAAACGAGGGCATGATAAAAATCTGGGAATCTCCCATCAGCAGAGAAGAGGTACTGGAAGCCCTTGTCGTCGCCGCCTGCGGAGATGCGCAACGATGCAACATAGCGGATTTATTGCAGGCTGTCCGGAAAAGAGAAGAGGAGGGCTCAACCTTTTTCAACGAAGGGGTGGCATTTCCCCACGCCAGAATTGAAGGGTTGAAAGAGTCGCTGGTCGCACTGGGCTTGACAAAAATGGGGGTCACGGATGCGGAGACGGAAAAGCCTATGGGGTTTATCTTTTTGAGCCTGACTCCCCTGGAAAAGCCGGAGGTGCAAATACAGCTTCTTGCCCTGGCCGCGCGCCATCTCCAAAACAGGCATCTTCGGCAAGCCCTGCAATCGGCTCATAATGCCCATGAGGCTTCTCTGGCCCTTGTGGCGTGGGAAGAGTCCGGAGTCTCACTTCCTAAAATCGGGGAGGTTGCATCCGGAAAGCTGTGAATGGTGTACCGAATCCTGCCTGCGGAAGCTGGTTGAATATGTCCAGTCGTCAACATTGACAATATCCATAAAACTATGTAATTATGACTGAAAGGAAATCAACATGTCCTAAAATAAAGGAGCGGATATGAAAAAACACTTCTTGATACTCTTCACCCTTTCCTTGTTCTGCATCGCTCTCCTGATCCCGTACGGAGGCGCCATCATGGCGGCCCCGCAATCCGAGACCGAGGACGAAACCGGGGACGAGACCGACACTTCCTCCGGTTCGGGGTATGAATTCACAGTGGAGAGGGGGACCCTCCGCATGCCGGATGGCGTCAAGCTGGCGGTTTCCTACTGGATGCCCACGGCAAAAAAATCGGGCGAAAAATTCCCGGTCTTCTTTGAGATGAACGGGTACCGGAAGGACGACCTGTGTTATCTGTCGTGGGACTATCCCGTCGGCGCCTATTTTGCCAGGCACGGGTACGTGGTCGCGAAAGTGGATCTCCGCGGTACCGGCGACAGCGGCGGGGTGATTCCGGAAGCGGAATATTCCGAACAAGAGCTGTCCGACAGTGTGGAAATCATCAACCAATTCTCCAATAAAGAGTGGTCGAACGGCAAGGTGGGGATGTACGGTCTCTCCTGGGGGGCGTTCAATTCCTTTATGGTCGCCAGGCGCAAACCGCCCGCCCTCAAAGCCATCCTGATCGCCCATGCCTCGGATGACCTCTACTATCAGGACGTCCATTTCATCGACGGCGTCATGCACACCGATGTCTGGGAAGCGATGATCGACACCTACAATGCCCTCCCGGACACAGAAAAGTATGCCCTTACCCCGGAGTTTTTCGCCAACCGCTTCGACCAGCCGCCTTGGCACATCAAATGGAAGGAAAACCTTGCCGACGGCCCTTTCTGGCGCCAGGAGTCCGCACGGTTCCACCCCAGCGTGGAGCTCCCGGTATATATCATCGGGGGGCTCCTTGACGGGTACCGCGACACCGTTGTGCGGTTGCTGAACTCGCCGAACAAACAGATCAAAGCGGATATCGGCCCCTGGAAACACGAATGGCCGCACAACGGGACCCCAGGTCCCAACTACGAGTGGAGAAAGAAGGCCCTGCGCTGGTGGGACCATTGGCTGAAGGGGATTGACAACGGCATCATGAACGAACCCCGTTTCATGGTCTTTATGCGTGACGGCGTTCCTCCTTCCGAAGAAATCACTACCACCCCGGGAGAGTGGCGGTGCGGTAATTGGCCCCTCGGGGGCATTAAAGAGCGTCGGTTCTACCCGGGGGAAAGCAAGAAACTGACCTCTTCCGCCCCTGGCAATGCCAAACCTTACACCCTCGCATACAAGGCCGGCGCCGGGACCAGCATTCACGGATGGTGGGGAGAGACGAGCGGCGACATGTCCTTTGACGATGAAAGCAGCATGGTGTTCGATTCCGAACCGCTGAAGGAAGCCGTCGAGATCATCGGCCTTCCCAAGGTCAACCTGACCGTATCGGCGGACGCTCCGCTGTACCAATGGTCGGTCCGGTTGGAGGATGTCTGGCCGGACGGGAAGGTTTCCCTGGTCAGCGGGACCCTCATCAACCCCGCCGACCGGGAATCGCGCCTGAAGCAGTCTCCCCTGGTTCCGGGTGAAAAAACCAGACTTGCCGCCGAGATACACTTTACAACCTGGCGGTTCAGACCGAAGCACAAGATCCGCCTGTCCATCGGCAACGCCCAATTCCCCATGGCCTGGCCGACTCCTTACAAAGGCGCCACGAAGCTCTATCCGGGGCCCGAGACGAGCATCGAACTGCCCGTCGTCCAAAAGGACACCCTGACCCAAACCTGCGATCTCCCCAAGCCCGAGCGGGAGCAGTGGCCCCCCGACGCGTCGTACGCGGAAGAGGACGAGGGGAAAAGCTCGAAGATCGATTACAACCCGGAGACGGGCGCGGCGGTGTATTCCTGCGGAATCAATCAGCGGATGACCATCCGGGACACCAAGTACCACATGCAGGAAAAGAACACCTGGAGGGTGAACGACAAGGATCCGGCCCACGCAACCTACGAGGCGGTGACGAATTACACCATCCGGCCTCCGGGACGGGAGCTTCTCCTTAACGTGAAATTCCGCATGACCTCGGACGAGCGGAACTTCTACCTGACCACGATCCGGCAACTCTTCGAATCCAAAGAGCTGGTCCGGGAAAAAAAGTGGGAGCAGACGATCCCGCGAAAGAACCACTAGCAGGCTGTTGAAAAACACTTATCTGCTGCGTTGCGTTACAAACCTCATCGCTCAACGTATTTCTATATACGTCTCGCTCTTCTGTTTTTGCGCGCCTTGCATCTAAGCATTTTTGAACAGCCTGCCGCAAAAAATCGGCCATAAAAAGCGGCCTTGCACCGATGCCCGGCGTAGCGGGGATATATCCATGAACAGAAGAAAATTCTTGAAAACATCCCTTTATTCCCTGGGCGGAGTGGCGGCAGCCACCGTGGGATCAACGGTTTTCACCCCATTGGTGTGCAGAGAAACCATGTGCTTCGATCCCAACACGAGCTTCTGGGCGCTGGCACATTCCCCGGAAACCCCATCACTTTCAGAGAACGTCAGGGTGGACATGGCAATTATCGGCGGGGGACTGACCGGACTCTTTGCGGCCTATCATTTCGCCGGCCGGTTTCCGCAGATGAAAATTATTCTTCTTGAAGCCCGGCAAGTCGGACATGGTGCGTCCGGAACAAATGGGGGCATGATTCTTCCACAAACGCCAAACGAAAGTTTTGAAATCAGTGACGATGAAGACACCCATAAGTATGTATATGAGATAACCACCCGGGCCATCAGGGAATTGCAAGCCCTGGTGATGGCGGAAGGCAATGGGTGCGACCTTATTCTCGATGGCTTCCTCCATACGGTCAGAAAAGAGGAAGATCTTGACTATTATGAAGAATATGTCGAAAAAGCAAACCGGTTGGGGTTGCCTCTGGAGTTTCTGACGGACAAAGAAACGGCTGATGAGATCGGAACCAACGCTTATTACGCGTCCGTCTACGATCCCAACGGCGGGCAGGTGCATCCCATGAAACTCATCCACCTGCTGAAAAGGGCCGTTCTCAAGAAAGGGGTAACCATCTTTGAAAACAGCCCCGTTTTTTCGATTGAAGAGGGGAAAACCGTGCACCTGACGGTAGGTAAACAACAATACCAGGTCAAAGCCGACAACATTATTTTAGCGACCGACGCCTACACCTCGAAATTGGGCTATTTCAAAAACGGAATCATTCCGATACATTCCCAATGTGCCATCACCAAACCCATCAGCAAAGAGAAGCTATCACAAGCCGGGTGGAAGAGTCGGTTGCCTTATTTCGATTCTTGGAATAAACTGTTTCACTTGATTTTGACCCCCGATAATCGCATCTGTATCGGCGGCGGGGATGCCGAGTATTTTTTTAATAATGGCATTCACTACCACGGGGACTTGAACCGCGTTGCCGGCTTGCTTGCCAAGGAACTGGCCCGGATTTACCCGGTTTTCTCCGATATTGGTTTTGAATCTGTGTGGAACGGCATGCTCGGAATGACCGCGGACGGAGAACCATCCGTAGGGGTCGCCGGCCGGCATCAAAACATTTATTATGCCCTTGCCTATAACGGACAGGGGATTGCGATGACTTACCTTTTCGGGAAAATTATGGCCGATATTTTCAAAGGGAAGAAAAGCATCTGGGAAAACAGTCCTTTTTATTGTCACCCAATACCTTTTGTCCCTCCGGAGCCATTAAGATGGATCGGTGCTAACTTTGCATTATCCTACTACCGATACCTTGATCAAAAATAAAGGGCCAATTCAATTTCTTCTTGACTTAACCTGTTAATGGCTGTATTAATTATTTTAACCATTTTAAACAACAGAAGGATGATTTTATGAGAGAGTCTGCCACCATCGCCAAAAACAAGTTCGGTCTCCTCTTGGACAACGCGATGACGGAACCCGTCATCATCGAAAAGAAAGGCCGCCCCGTCGCGGTAGTCCTTTCGATTGGCGAATATCAGCGTCTGACGGACATCGAGGATCGCTATTGGGGCAAGAAGGCCCTCCAGGCTTTGCAGGAAGGTTTTTTAAGCACGGAGGAATCGGGAAAATGGCTGGAGGGAAAACTCGTTGCTGAAACTACAGTTGACTAAGGATGCACAAAAATTCTTAGACAATTTGCCGCCCAAGCAATTCCGTCAAATCGTCAAAAAAGTTTTCGCCCTCTTAGCCGATCCCCATCCTCACGATCCACAGGAGCTGAAGGGCTACCCTTTTCTGCGCAATGACGTCGGCGAGTACCGCATCATCTACGATATCCAGGGAAACACCCTCCGGATTGTCCTCCTCGGTAAACGTAATGACTCTGAAATCTATAAGAATTTGAGCTATAAATAATTTCTCCCGCCCCAACCGTCTCCTTCTTCATTCATGAGCATTTTTGCCAGGCTCCTAATCTACTCTCTTTGTCCCCCATTTTGCATTGGTTTTTCTTCTTGACAAATAGGATGAAATAATCTTTCGCCGGAATTGGGCGCACTTAATTCAGAAGATATACGATGTCAATGACGATCACCTTTATCGGGACCCTGAATATTCCTAGGATGAATACGTCCAATCATAACGCATCTTGAAAAAGAGGCGCGCAGGGGAGGTTTGCCTGAATTGTCCTCAAAAATGCCTTCCTAACGGGTGGCTCGACCGAAAGGTGAGACGATTTCTCAAAAAGTAAGCCGATGCGATACATCCCTCACCAGATGATCGGCAACACACGCCATATTTTGTGATCATTATCCTCTTGACACACAAAATCCTTCTTCATATACTCCCACCGTGAAAAAGCAATGCCTTATCAATAAAATGACCATGTTTGTTTGTGGTCAAGCCCGGAATAAGAGAGAATGAAAACCGCTAAATTTCAAGACCTGATCCCCGTGTTGAAGGAGGTTCAGGAGATCCGCAGGACCGTTGAAGAGATTAAGAAACTCGAAACGGACCGTCTCTTTGAGGAAGGACTCTTCCGGACCATCGAAAACAGTTCCCTCATGGGAATCTATGTGGTCCAGGACGGCATCTTCAAGTTCGTCAATCAGCACACCTCCAATTACTGGGGTTATGCCCGGGAAGAGCTCCTCGGCATGGCATCCATGTCCATCGTCCATCCCGAAGACCGGCACATAGTCAGGACCTGCTCAATTGACATGCTCAAGGGAACCCGCTTCTCCCCTTACGTCTTCCGGACCATCGCCAAGAACGGGAGTATCCGCTGGATCACCGAAACGGTTACCACCATCCACTATCAGGGCAAGCGGGCCGTTCTCGGCAATTCCATGGACATTACCGAACAGATCAACGCCCGGAACAAGCTTGCCGAACTCGAGGCCCTCGAGGCGTCTATTCTCGTAGCCATCCCCCACGCCGTTATCGGTCTGAAGAACCGGCGAATCATCTTCGCCAATGAAGGGGTCATCTCGGTTTTCGGCTGGAAAGTCGAGGAACTGATCGGGCAGCGCACCCGGCACCTCTACCGTACCGATCGGGATTTTGAGGAGATCGCCGCAAAACTCTACACCGCCCTGGAAACGGAGCGGACGGTCTCTATAGAATTCCCCTGCCGCCACAAGGACGGCAAGGACATCGTCTGCATGATCAACGCCTCCCGAATCGGCGAGACCCTGACGGACAAACAGATCGTCATCACCTACGAGGACATCACGGATCGCAAGCAGGCCGATGAAGTGTACAAGACACTGGCCAACAGCTCCCAGGCGGGGGTCTATGTCGTCCAGAACGGGGCCTTCCAGTTTGTGAACCATCACGCCGCCGCTTATGCCGGCTACGGCGAAGAAGAACTGGTAGGAATGGATTCCATGAGCCTCGTCCATCCGGAAGACCGGGCAATGATCCGCAAAAACGCCAAAGACATGCTCTCGGGAAAGCGGAAGGCACCTCACGAGTTCAGGATCATCACCAAGAACGG
>JAPLJZ010000114.1 GCA_026388335.1 Deltaproteobacteria bacterium | reverse complement strand
TATGCTGTCAAGGCCGGGGCGAAGATTTTCAACTGCATGTCCGTAGAGGACGTCATGATTCGTGAAGGCCGGGTGACTGGCCTCGTTATAACCTGGTCCCCCGTGGAAATGGCGGGGCTCCACGTGGACCCCATGACCATTGGGGCAAAATGGATTATCGATTCGACGGGCCATGCCACGGAAGTACTCCGCGTGATTGAGCGGAAGGCCGATGTCCGGCTCTTCACCGAGACGGGAAAGCTCATGGGTGAACGTTCCATGTGGGCGGAAAAAGCGGAACGAATGACCCTCGAAAATACCAAAGAGATCTGTCCGGGCGTTTACGTCGCCGGCATGTCGGCCAATGCGGCATTTGGCGGCCCCCGGATGGGGCCTATCTTCGGCGGCATGCTCCTGTCGGGCAGAAAGGTCGCAGAACAGATCTTGAAGAGAATTATGGCGGCGTGATATTTTTGATTATTTGGGTTAATGCCGTACTTTGAAGAGCCTTAATCCTGCTACAATGAGGAGATACGCGATCCCGGCGATGATGATGGTGGTTGCTCCGGCGGGAAGGTCCGGACCATAGCTTACTGCGAGGCCGGCCGTGGTAAAAAGGGCGGTCAGCACTGTGGAGAGGGCCATCATGTGCCATAATCTTTTCGTCAGCTCGCCGGCCACGGCGGCAGGCAGGGTGAGGAGTGCGATGACCATGACGATGCCAACGACGGTGACGAGAAGGACTACTGTCAGGGCCGTGAGGCAGAGGAGCAACAGGTAATAAAATTCTACATGAACGCCCCGGAGCCGGGCGAATTCCTCATCGAAACACAGGGCGAGGAATTGGTTGTAGAAAACAACGCTGACGATCACGACCAGGATATCGAGACCGGCGATCATCCAGAGGTCCTGGGGGGAGACCATGAGGATGCTTCCGAAGAGATAGCTCATGAGGTCTTCGTTATAGCCGGGGGTCTTGAAGATGAAGAGGATGCCGGTAGCCATACCGACGGCCCACAGGGCGCCGATGACCGTATCCTCCCGCTGCCGCGCCCGCATGCTCACCACGCCGATGATCACCGCCGATATTAGGGCGGCGAGGACAGCGCCGTAGAGGGGGTGAAACCACTCCCAGTGATAGACCGTCTGGCAATAGCGGGCGGCGCCGAGACCGCCCAGAACGGTATGGGCGATACTTCCGGCAATGTAGGTTATGCGCCTGGTGACGACATAGCTGCCGATGATCCCGCAGGCGACGCTCACAAGCAGACCGGTAAGGAGGGCATACTGGAGGAAGGGATACCGTGGCAGATCCGCAAGAAAAGCGTCCATTTTATCCTTATGCTCCCCTAAACTCCGTGATCATGGTGCACCATGCGGACGTCCGCTCCGTAGAGGGCGCTGATCACCTCACCCGTAACGGCGGTCGTGGGATGCATCATCACCCGGCGATTTACGCACACCACGCTCTGTACGTACTGGGAAACAAATCCCAGGTCGTGACTGACGACAACAACTGTGATGGTCTCGCTCATGGTGTTGAGGAGTTCAAAAAGCTCCGTTTCCACCGCCATGTCCACATTGGACGTCGGTTCGTCCAACAGGAGCAGCTCCGGTTCCGCGGTCAGGGCGCGGGCAATGAGCACCCGCTGGCGTTGCCCTCCGGACAAGGCCATGAAGGGCCGATTCCTTGCCTTGTCCATCTCCAGTTTATGCAGGGCTTCCATGGCGATCGCCTTGTCGGCTTTCCGGTAGGGACCGAAACGCACGCCGTTACCGAGACGGCCCATGAGGACGACGTCTAAAACGGTCACGGGAAAGTTGGGATCGAATTGAACGTATTGGGGCATATAGCCGATCCGGGGACGCGCCTTTTCGGGGTTCTGTCCAAAGATCTCGATGGCTCCCCGGGAAGGCTTGAGAAGCCCCAGCATGAGCTTCAGCAGCGTCGTCTTCCCGCCGGCATTGGGACCGACAATGGAGATGAAGGTCCGTTCCTGAATCGTAAAACTTACATCATCCAGAACGGGCGCCCCGTCATAGGAAAAGGTGACATTCTGAAAGGAAACAAGGGGATTGTTCATCATCTTTTTTTTAACGGAGCCCCCGCTCCACGGCGGCAGCAATCTTGTCGAGATTGGCCAGATAGTCCCTGGCCAGGGAATCGATGGGAACCACGACGCCCCCGATGGCCTTCGCCACCGCCTCGGCGCTTCTTGCCGAGAACTGCGGTTGTACAAACATGACCTTAACCCTGTCTTTCTTCGCCCGGTCGATGAGCTTGGCCAATTGCCTGGCCCCTGGTTCCTTGCCTTCGATTTCGATGGGGACCTGAATAAGCCCGTAGGCGTCGGCAAAATATCCGAAGGCAGGGTGGAAGACATACATCTTCCTCCCCTTGAGCGGGGCGAGAGAACGGGAAATCCTGGCATCCATCCGGTCCAGATCCGCATCAAAGGCACGCAGATTTGTCGCATATTCCTGTTTGTGGGCGGGATCCAGGCGGCTCAGGGCCTCATAGATATTCCGGGCCTGGATCTTGACGAGCTTGGGCGCCATCCAGATATGGGGATCCGGCTCTTTTTTCCCCTCTGACTTATGGTCTTTTTCATGTGCTTCACCGTGTTCGTGATCATGGCCGGCGAGATAGCGGTAAGTGATCCCCTGCTGGGTCTCCACGATTACGAGCTGCTTATGGGACTGCCTGATTTTTCTCAAAACGCCCTTTTCCACGGGCACACCGATGCTGAAAAAGGCCTTGGCCGTGGCGAGTTTTGCCATCTGTTTCGGCGTCGGCTCGTAACTGTGAGGCGACTGCCCGGCCCCGATGAGGACCTCGATATCCACATGAGACCCGCCGATGCGTTCGAGAAAATATGCCTGGGGAAGAATGCTCACAAATACGGGAATTTTTGCTTTTTCGCCTTGTCCCCAGGCCAATTGGGAACAAACCAGCATGGGAACAATAATCATTAAAAAGACCAGACTTTTTTTCATATGCAACCCTCTGTCAAGCATAGATTTTCCATAGTCCGTCATATTTAATCCGCTTTCGCGCACTCGATGAAGAGTTCATCGCAATCCTCACAGCGCTTGACGGCGTGGTTCCGAGCAAAGCTCTCCCAGTGTTCCTTTTGCTTTGGCGTCAGGAGACCTGTCCCGTTACAAAGGGGACAGGCGCTCTCGAGGGCCGTCATGATCGACGCCCGGATGAACTCCGAGCGGTTGGGTATGTTTTTGATGACCTCTAACAGGTCACCATTGACCTTGAAGGTGATGATTCCTTCTTTCTTTTTCATGGATACACTCCTGAGGACTGTCGCGATATATTACTTAGTAATACCGTCCATGTCAAGTTTTCTTGATCATTTTATTTGTCAGTTCACGGGATCACGATTATTTTTACTTCAAGGACTGCGGAGTTTATTGGTCTTTTTTCAATTGTCTCATCAAAAAGCTATCAAGCTGGTTGGCAAAGGTATGGCAGTCCTTTTTACTGAACATTGATGGACCGCCCGTCATCATGCCGCCGTCTCTCAGCTCATACAGCAGGTCGCGCAACGCCAGCCGGTCCTTGATGTTATCCTCCGTATAGAGCTTGCCCCGATAGTCAAGGGCAAAGGCGCCCTTGGCAACCACCCGGTCGGCAAGGGGGATATCGGCCGTTATCACCAAATCTCCCGGCTGTGCCAGTTCAACGATGCGGTCATCAGCAATATCAGGCCCTTCGGGGACGATGATGCTTGAAATAATGGCTGAGGATTCATATTTTAACTTTTTATTGGCCACAAAAACCAGGGGCACATGCAAGCGTATGGCGGCCCTGATCAGTAGCCCTTTGACCGCACTGGGAAATCCGTCCGCATCGACATATATCTTCAATTTTCAGGCATCCATAATTTCTTTGACCCTGCCGACGATACCGCTTTGCAGGCGCACCTTGATCCCGTGGGGGTGAGTGGGTGATTTTGTGAGAACATCCTTGACGATACCTTCAGACAGTTTACCGCTGAGTTGGTCCTTTTTCTGGACAACCTTCACATGTACACCAGGTTTAATGTTTGATCGGTTATTTCCATTCATAAATATAGGAAGTATAGGAAAGATTGCGACTGTCCGTCAAGACAAAAAGACCTTCCGTTTAGTCGAATATGGATAAAGAATTGCTTTCCCCGTTGACTAAGTGTATGAAGAAGAACTTGGTGAGTCCAAATATCTGTCCTGTGCACCCCCGAAGGTAGTATCCGGGTTGTGTCCCGAATTACCACTACTGCACTCTCCTGAAGCCAATAATAGATCGGATCAAAAGACAATGACATTTAAAGAATTACGCATCGACAAAAGAATTTTGAAGGCAATCACGGAAATGGGATTTGAAACGCCGATGCCTGTTCAGGAAGAGGTAATCCCTTTTCTATTGCAGGAGACAAGGGACCTAGTCGCCTTGGCTCATACGGGAACAGGTAAGACGGCAGCATTCGGCATACCCATCATTCAAAAGGTCGACCAATTTTCATCGAAAACACAGGCCCTGATCCTGGCCCCCACCCGGGAGCTTTGTATGCAGATCACCGACGATTTAAGCCACTTTGCCAAACATGTGGACGGTTTGAATATTGTGCCCATCTACGGGGGGGCCAGTATTTTGACCCAGATCAGGCAGATTGCTGCGGGCGCACAAATAGTTGTGGCCACCCCCGGCAGAATGCTTGATATGTTGAAGCGGCGAAAGGTTGATGTTTCAGCCATCAGTTGGCTGGTGCTGGATGAAGCGGATGAAATGCTGAACATGGGATTCAAGGAAGATTTGAACGCCATATTGTCCGGTACGCCCGACAGTAAGAGGGTTTTGTTGTTTTCAGCGACCATGGCCAAGGAAATCGAACATATCGCCCAGAGCTATATGAAAAACCCCAT
>JAPLJZ010000158.1 GCA_026388335.1 Deltaproteobacteria bacterium | reverse complement strand
TCTCAGCCTATTCAGGAAAAACGCAGACTCCGGCGCTTTTTGAAATCTCAATGGTCGTCACTGTGGATATCAGATTCATAACTGTCTGGCAAATGTTTGGCAAAAAAGAAAAACGGAATGGATATGAAGATGGTGATGAAGGCGACTGTGAAGGCAAGTGATTTTCCATGCCATAACCCGACAAACCAACGCCTGAATTCGTCCATGAGCACACTTGCCTTTCCGCCAAAGACCTGCAAATTATGTACATACATCTTGGAATCTTCAGGCATAATTGGATAAGCCTGTCCATCTATGATTTCGTAGCCCAAAACCTCTTTCGAACCATTCTCAGCTGTACTATAAATCAAGATAGCAATGCCCAAACCAACCAGCAGGATAATTATGCCGATGAGATTGAGGTATGTCTGCCGATCTGTGGTTGTCCATTTCATGTTGTGCCTTGATCATTCCTTCGGTTAAGATAATCAATTCTGTGGCATTTTACAAGATCGGTTTTTTCAGTAACGTTGCATAATAAGTTTTTCATCTTCCCCCGGCTGCTAGAAGAGCCGCCCGGACAGACGCAAGTGAAGGCGGACAACCTTTCCTTTTAAGTTGATATTTTTACTGGAATATTATAAAAGTTACCCCATGACTGACTACGAGACGACATATCCCCGTATCTACAAGGGCATGGCGCTGATTGCCGATCCGATCCACCAGTATGCCTGTTTTACCGTACCGGACGGGAGTGATCGGACGGAAAAAACGGAGAAGGACCTTATCGATTCACCCTGGCTACAGCGGTTGCGGCGGATATACCAGTTGCAGAGCGCCCGCTGGGTCTATCCGGCGGCGGAGCATACCCGGTTTCAGCATTCCCTGGGGACCATGCATGTCGCGGGGGAGTTTGCCCGGTCACTTTACCCGAGTCTCCGTGAAATATGTGGAGAAGTACCCTCGGCAAGATATGTTGAAGAGCTCCTGCGCGTCGCCGGGTTGCTCCATGATGTCGGTCATGGTCCCTATGGGCATTTTTTCGACGATCATTTTCTGGATCAATACGGAATCACCCACGAGGACTTGGGGAGGCAGATCATTGTCAGCAAGCTTGGCAGAATCATAAGGAAAATTAACAGAAGTCCCTCCGGGCCGTTTGCGGAGGGTGAGTTATTGGACCCCCTCCAGGTAGCCTATCTCATCAAGATGCCTGGCGATATTCAGGAACCGGCGCCCCCGTGGCTCCCCTTTCTCCGGCAGCTCTTTTCGGGGATCTATACGGTGGACAATCTCGACTATGTGCAGCGGGATGCGTTCATGTCGAGCATTTCCCTCGATATGGTGGACATTGCCAGAATACGGTATTACTCCTTTTTTACCGACGCCGGCCTGACCCTTCATGAAGCGGGAATTTCCGCCCTGCGCCGCTTCCTGAACGCCAGGTTGACTCTCTACGCCAATGTCTATTTCCATCGGACCACCCGTGCCCTGGATCTGCACCTCCAGGAGATCTTCCGGGATACGATGAATATCCTTTTTCCCCGGAATCCCTTGGAGGACCTGGATGCTTATGGCCAATTGGATGAATGGTGGCTGTTCGAGGCGGTCCGGCAATGGCCGAGTGATGAAGATCCTGCCAGGAGAAAACTTGGCAAGGAGTGGCAACGGCTATACAGTCGGCAGGTGAAGTGGAAGATGTCTTTTTCAACGGAGATATCCCTCGAAAGCGTTCAGAAGGGCACCCGCTTTTCCGAGGCCGGGGATTATGAAAGACAGATCAGAAACTGTCTGCCAAGATCCCTCAAGAATCTGGCTCTGCGGGTTGATCTGGCGACACAGGACCCGCGGCCGATCAACCCCATGGCGCAGACGGACAAGCAGGTCAATATCTTCAATCCCGCTGTGGGTCGTACCTCTCAGGAACCCCTGCGGGATATCTACCGTTTTATTCCCGCCCGGATTGTTCATTTCCGGGTCTTTACGATGACCCACGACCATGACGCCGAGGTTACCATGGCGGCGGAAAGCGTTCTGGATAACCCCCGGACGACGTCCAGAACAAATATTTAATGAGGATACAGGGGGATTTTCAGGTGCATTTTCAGATGAGAGGTTATTAAGGATGTTCCCACCGGAAACAACCGATATGACGCTGTTTGTCCGGACCTCCGGAGAAGAGGTGGATCAGTGGAACCGACAGCGCATAGTGGATACCCTGATCCGTGAAACGGGGATTGACCTCGAAACAGCGGAGGCCATCAGTAAAGATGTGGAAAAAGGTTTGTTTGCTTCCGGGGTTTCTGTTCTAACAACGTCTCTGGTCCGTGAACTGGTAGATGCAAAACTTGTGGAACGGGGATTGGAGAAGGCCAGGCGTATGCATTCCCGCCTCGGTTTTTCCCTGTATGATGTCGATCGCCTCATCCTGCATCAGAATAAGGAAGACGCCAACGTCCCTCATGGACCCGAAGGGACAAATCTTGTTCTGGCGCAGGGGATCAAGCGGGAGTATGCCCTCCACAGTATATTTCCCCAGGAAATAAGCGACGCCCATATCCTCGGGGATTTCCATATCCATGGATTGGGATATATCGACCGGCCTTTCGCCATCTGTCAATCCCTGGAATATCTGAAAAAATACGGCCTGAATCTTCCCCGTTCCCTTACCGTCGCCAAGCCGGCTAAACATGCGGAAGTTCTCCTGGCCCATATGGTTCGTTTCGGCGCCATTCTGCAGGGCTATTTTGCCGGTATCATCGGCTGGAATTTCGTGAACCTGTCTTTTGCCCCTTATCTGGATGGCATGTCAGACCGGGAAGTCCGCCAATTAGCCCAGATGCTCATCTATGAGTTTTCTCAACTAACGGCGGCCCGGGGAGGGCAGGCCATGTTTACCGACATCCATGTCTTCTGGGAGGTTCCCGAGTATCTTCGGAATATTCCCATGATTGGGCAGGCGGGGGAACCGACGGGACGTACCTGTGGAGAATATGAAGGGGAAGCGCAACGCTTTGCCTGGGCCCTCTTCGATGTTTTCAAAAAGGGAGATGGTACAGGAAAACCTTTTATTTTTCCCAGACCCCTCGTTCATCTTACCCCCCGCTTTTTTGAAACTCCGGGGCACGAAGACTTTCTTCGCCATGTCTGTGAGGCGGCCGCCGCTAAGGGCAATCCCTGTTTCATCCTGGAGAGAAGGAGCGACGAGGATGCTCTCTGTGCCTTCGGTATTCCCTGTGATCCTGATGAAATGGAAATACCATGGCGGGGGCGCTATGCCGCCCTCCAGAGTATCAGCCTCAATCTGCCCCGTCTGGGATACCGGGCCGAGGGGGATAACGATCGGTTATTTAAAGGTCTCGAAGATATCATGGCCCTGGCAGCCAGAGCCCATGAGCAGAAAAGGGTATTCCTGGAGAGGTTGCTTTCCTATGGCGACCAGGGGCCTCTGTCCGTGCTGGCGATGAATCTGGATGGATTGCCCTATCTGCGCATGGATCGCGCATCTTACCTGCTGGGCATGGTGGGGTTGAATGAGTTGGTACAGATCCATACGGGAAAGCCCATGCATGCGTCCCCAGAATCCTTTGATTTTGGTTTTAAGGTAATAGAATTTATGGAGAAACAGGCAGCGGAACTCAGCACCCGGCATGGCATCAGGATGGTTCTGGACCAGCCGCACGCCGAAACAACATCCCACCGCTTTGCCCGTCTCGATCTTCGCTATTTTTCTCCCCAGGCGGGTCGCCATGTACGGGGAAATATGGTCAATGGATGTCTTTATTACACAAATTCAACGCATATCCCTGTTTCTGCCCCTTTAAAACCGCAGGAACGGATCAGCATGGAGGGTCGCTTCCACCCCCTGATCAAGACCGGGGCTGCCAGTCAGTTATGGGTAGGAGAATACAAACCTCCTGCCGATGATTTGGCAGAATTCATCATCTGGGCCTACAAGGAAACGACCTGCTGTCAACTCATCTTTTCCCCTGATTTTACCACTTGTCTCGATTGCGGTAAGACCACCCGCGGACTCAAGGAGCTATGTGGCCACTGTTCATCGGCAAATGTGGACGGTATTGCCAAAATTACCCAGTATTACAGTCGGGTGTCGGACTGGAACAAAGGAAAGCTTGCCGAACTGCAGGACCGCTACCGCCAAGAACACTTCATCTGAGATACTCCCTTTTATTCGCCTTCCGACCTTGACACGGGGGGGGGGGATAAATATATTAGCGCCGCTTTGAAGGCAGGGAGAATATGGAAGACCTCATAGTAAAAATTTTTAAAGAGAGCAGTCAGCTCAAGGAAAACTTTGTAAACGACAATCTCTCGATCATTGTCCGGGTTGTCAATGTTATGACCGCGGTTTTGAAGGCGGGAAACAAGGTCATGATCTTCGGGAACGGCGGCAGCGCCGCCGATGCCCAGCACCTCGCTGCGGAATTCGTTAATCGATTCATGATCGAGAGGCCGCCGCTGCCGGCTATTTCTTTGAGCACGGATACTTCCATAATAACCAGCATCGGCAATGATTATGATTTTTCTGAGATCTTCAGCAAGCAGATTCGCGCCCTCGGGCAGTCAGGAGATATCGCCTGGGGAATAAGCACCAGCGGGAGATCAAAAAATGTCTTCAAGGGGTTGGAACAGGCAAAAAAGATGGGATTGATCACCTTGGCCCTGACGGGAAAAGATGGGGGAGATATAGCGGGCATCGCCGATTATACCCTCAATGTGGCCTCCGACAGCACCCCCCGGATTCAGGAAGTGCACATCACCGTGGGGCATGTCCTCTGTCAGATGATCGATCTCAAACTCTTTCAGAGACCGGATATTAAATAAAGACATTCACCGAATGGTTTTGGATTAATTAATGGTAAAGAAGACAAAGAAGGATATAAAGGACAACATCGGTGCAGAGGCGGAGGCTAAAGCTCCGTTAAGGACTGAGGAGTCGAAGACCCAGGAAGTTCAGGATGACCAGACCCTGAAACTTCAGGAAAAGGTCAAGGAAGCTGCGGAAAACTACGACAGGTATCTGCGCGCCATTGCGGAACTCGACAACTATAAAAAACGGGCTGTAAAAGAGAAGGCAGATGCGATCAAATACGGTAATGAGACGCTTATCAGGGACTTACTTCCCTTGGTAGACAATATTGACCGGGCCCTGAAGCATGCAGAGACCTCCTGTGATTTTGAGGCCTTTAAGAAGGGGTTGGCGATGCTTCATGCGCAGCTAATCTGCTCCTTGGAAAAACACGGCGTGGAGGCCATCGACTGTGCAAGCAAGGCCTTTGATCCTTACTATCATGAGGCCCTGATGCAGGTCGTCAGTACGGATCATGAGACCAATCAGATCGTGGATGAGTTGGAGAAGGGGTATCTATTGAACGGCAGGCTGCTGAGGCCGTCCAAGGTTTCGGTATGCAAGCGGCCCGACGACGGCAATCAATGAAGAATAAGTTGCAGGTCCTAAACAGGACATAAAGGAGGAGGATTAACCATGGGAAAGATTATCGGGATTGATTTGGGAACCACTAATTCCTGTGTGGCGGTCATGGAAGGCGGCGACCCGGTTGTAATTGCAAACCAGGAAGGGAACCGGACGACCCCGTCCGTTGTAGCCTTTACGGAGAGCGGAGAAAGATTGGTTGGGCAGGTGGCCAAACGCCAGGCCATTACCAACTCGGAAAATACCGTCTATGCCGTCAAGAGGATGATCGGGAGAAAATTCAGCACCAAGGAAGTCCAGTATGACAAGGGAATCAGTTCTTACCGGATTACCGAGGCGCCCAACGGCGACGGCCAGATAACGGTGCGGGGAAGGGATTACAGCCCTGCGGAAATTTCCTCGATGATCCTCGTCAAGATGAAGCAGACGGCGGATGATTATTTAGGCGAAAAGATTACCGACGCCGTGATCACCGTCCCGGCCTATTTTAATGACTCCCAGCGGCAGGCGACCAAAGACGCCGGCAGGATAGCCGGTTTGAATGTCCGCAGAATTATCAATGAGCCGACAGCGGCAGCCCTGGCCTATGGTCTGGACAAGAAAAAAGAAGGCAAGATCGCCGTATTTGACCTCGGCGGCGGGACTTTTGATATCTCGATTCTCGAGATCGGCGACGGCGTCTTTGAGGTGAAGTCAACCAACGGCGACACCCACCTGGGGGGAGAGGACTTTGACCAGCGTCTGATTGATTTTCTAGCGACTGAATTTAAGAAAGATCAGGGGATTGACATCCGGAGTGACCGGATGGCCCTCCAGCGCCTCAAGGAGGCGGCGGAAAAGGCGAAGATTGAGCTTTCGACGGCCATGGAAACGGACATCAATCTACCGTTTGTTACCGCTGACGCCTCCGGACCGAAACACATGAATATCAAACTTACCCGGGCAAAGTTGGAAGGTCTCGTCGAGGATCTCATCGAGAAGCTGGAGGCGCCCTGTCGTACAGCCCTCAAGGACGCCAACATGTCCTCTCAGGAATTATATGAAGTCATCCTCGTCGGCGGCATGACCCGGATGCCTCGGGTGCAGCAGAAAGTGAAGGAAATTTTCGGCAAGGAGCCGAGTAAGGGTGTGAATCCCGATGAAGTCGTCGCCATCGGCGCGGCCATTCAGGGCGGTGTCCTGGCCGGTGATGTTAAGGATGTCCTCCTGCTGGATGTGACGCCCCTGTCTTTGGGGATTGAGACCCTGGGTGGTGTCCTGACCAAACTGATCGAGAAAAATACGACCATTCCCACCCGGAAGAGCCAGATCTTTTCGACGGCGGCGGATAACCAGCCGGCGGTAAGTATCCATGTCCTTCAGGGAGAGCGTCCCATGGCGGCGGATAACCGTACCCTGGGCCGATTTGAACTCGTCGGTATTCCTCCGGCGCCCCGGGGATTGCCCCAGGTCGAGGTGACTTTTGACATCGACGCCAATGGTATCGTCCATGTGTCGGCAAAGGATCTGGGCACGGGCAAGGAGCAGAGCATCAAGATCACCGCCTCCAGCGGTCTGTCGGAGGAAGAGATCCAGAAACTCGTCAAGGATGCGGATGCCCACGCCGAAGACGACAAACGGAAGCGTGATCTTGTGGAGGCGAGAAATCAGGCCGACGCCTTCGTTTATAGTGTGGAAAAGAATATCAAGGAATTCGGCGACAAGATCGACGCCGCGGAAAAGGCCAAGATCGAAGACGCAATGGCGAGAACCAAAAAGGCCATCGAGGGCGACGACATTGAGGCCATCAAGAAGGTCCAGGAGGAGCTGACGACGGCCTCCCACAAATTGGCCGAGGCGATGTATGCTAAAACGGCAGGTGGTGAGCAGCAGGCCGGTCAAGGTGCCGGGGCCGGCGCTGGGGCAGGCGCCCAGGCGGGTGCTCAGCCCGGAGGCAAAAAGGACGACGACGTCGTCGATGCCGACTTCGAAGAGGTAAAATAACACATTCACCCTGTACCTCCCCTTTAAAGGGGAGGTCAGGAAGGGGATGGGGTTCAATGCCGGATTTGAAATAACCCCTCCGGCAAATTAATCTTCCCTTATGCCCGGAAGTTTGTTAATAACTTCCGGGTTTTTATTGAGGTAATGATGCGTTTTCTTCTTACCAATGACGACGGGATCTACGCGAAAGGATTGGCTTCCTTATATCAGGAACTTTCCCGGGATGCCGAGTGTCTTGTTGTCGCCCCGGAAATCGAACAGAGCGCCGTCGGGCATGCCATTACCATCTTTCGACCCCTTATGGTCCGGGAGGCCCGAAAAAACGGGACCGCGCTTGGCTATGCCGTAGCGGGGACGCCGGCGGACTGCGTCAAGCTCGGCATTCGGGAATTAGCCGGGGGACCCGTCGATCTGGTCGTCTCCGGCATCAACCGCGGAGCCAATGTCGGCATCAATGTGCTTTATTCGGGAACTGTGTCTGCGGCGACCGAAGCGGTCATTCTCGGTGTACCGTCCCTGGCGATATCCCTCGATTCCCACAAGGATGCGGATTATACCTATGCCGCCCGTTTCGCCCGGAGAATGGCGGCCTTCATCCTCAGGCATTCATGGAAAGATATCGCTGTCAACGTCAATATCCCTGCCCTGCCGGAAGCGGAAATCAAGGGTGTTGTCGTAGTCAAGCAAGGACGGGCGCGATTGCTGGAGAATTTTGAAAAGCGGGTGGACCCCCGGGACAACATTTATTACTGGTTAGCCGGGGAGACCCATTTGGCTGACGACGAATCCCCCGATTCTGACGCCTGTGCCCTGCGCCAGGGCTACATAACCATAACTCCCATCTATTATGACCTGACCCGCTACGATGTGCTGAAGGAACTTGACGACAAGGTAAAGGCTGATAAAGAAAGCCTCTTTTAAACCCATCCCCTCCCCAGCTCTCCCCTTGAAGGGGAAGGGAAAAATTACTTTTTGTGAGTTCGTCATCCTCAGCGGGTCAGCAGTACCGGGATGGTGCTCTTGCGAATGACCTGAGAGGTGGTGCTGCCGATGAAAAGCTCGTGCAGGCGGTTGCGCCCGTAAGCCCCCATAACAATGAGTTCGACGGCCCCTTCCCTGATGAATTGCAGGATCGCCCGGTCCTCCTTTCCTCCCATCACGATCATCTCGCAGTCGATCTGAAACGCTTCGAGGTACGTCTCGGCCTTCTTCGAACATTTCGCGGCCCGGTCCTGGTCGTCCGTGACTATGAGGATCGTCAGGGGCCAGGCCATCTTGTCGGCTAAAAAAACGGCTAATTCCAGCGCATGCTGGGCGGGCGGGCTGCCATCATAAGCCAGGCCTATACTTTCGATATCATGATAGGACTGGGGGGTGACCAGCACCGGTTTCCCGGCGTTACGGACAACTGCCTCGGCGGTGGAGCCAAGAATTCCGCCCTTGGCGATATGGAAATGTTCGCCCCGCTGGGCCAGGATGATCCAGTCGTGATTTTTCCCTTCCTCGATGATCGCCTCGTTGATGATTCCGACCGCCTTGCGCGTTTCCGCCGGAATCCCTCCCCGGGTACACCGCTCCTCGAAGGCCTTCAGGATGACGTCTGCCCGCTCTTCGAGACCCTTTTCGATGATCGGGTATAATTCCTGGTAGGGTGGCAGGCCAATGGAACCAGAGATATCGGTAATCACCGGTCCCTGAATCAGGCGAATGTCCATGACGTGCAGGCCCGTTAGCCTTGCCTCCAGACGTTTGGCGATGTAAACGCCATAATCGATGGCCGTGTTCCCGTAATCGGAACCGTCGATAGGAATCAGGATTGTCTTAATCATTATGGCTCCTTTCCCTGTTTGCTGAAATCTCCGAGATTTTTCATGAGATCATCTACCATTTGTTCTCTTTCCCGGACATCATGCTCGTCTTCCTCCATCTCTCCCTGGTCCTCAACCTGTGATTTTTTGATTTCCAGGCTGTTTTCATCATAGAAGTGATACTTGCCGACAAGCTTGCCGTTGCGGTAGCCGGCCTGCTCTCTGATCCGGCCGTTCTTGTAATAGGCGAGGTATTCTCCCTCCCGCTTGTCGTTTTTAAAACTTCCCTTTTCCCGGATTTGTCCGTTTTTGTAGTAGGAAATATAATCGCCCTCAAAAAGACCATTGCGGAAGTTTTCTTCGTCCTTGAGCTGCCCGTCTCGATAATACAGCAGGTATTTTCCTTGGAGCTTTCCGGCTTCGTTGTAGTATTCCTCTTCCCGGATTTGCCCGTTGTCGTAATAGCAGACATACTTGCCGACGAGATGGTTATCCTTGAAGGTTCCCTGTTCACGAAGCTGTCCGTCACGGTAGTAGGACATCGCTTCCCCGTTTTTCACGCCCCTGCGGAATTGCATGCGGACCATGAACTGGCCGTTGCCGAAATAAGAGATATACTCCCCTTCCGGCTTACCGTTGATGGTAAAGCGCCGCTCAATGACCTGTTCCTTGTCATTATGATATATTTCCTCTTTAAGGTTTCCCTTCAGGGGCATGGGTTCGGTCCTTTCCTCACCAACATATAGGTGAATGGGGAACTTGTGTCAATGCAGATTGTATGTTTTGTCTTCTTTCAACTGTGATTCCGCATCATGACCTGCCGGCGATGGGAGACAAAAACCCTTTCGATGAAATTTTCCCGCAGGACGGGATCGTGAAGCCGGTCGTCATCCTCGACGGGCATCAAAGGGAAACGCGCCATAAACGCCCCGGCAAAAATACCCGTTCCCCGGCGGGAAGGAACTCCCTCATCACCATATACCTTGACGGCCGTCATGCCGGAACTCGGGGATTTGCTCTTGAAGATGAAGCCGCAGAGGGATTCTTTTGCCAGGGAGAGGAGTTTTTTTTCCGCCCAGGCCTTCATTCCGGCGGTATGATCAATCCCCGACCTTACCGTCACGAGACGGGGCGCGGCGGGATCGCCGACCAGGCGCATGGCCTCCCGGGGCACAGGCAGTCCATACCCGACCTCCGGACAGACCGGGACCCACTCAAAATAACGGCCCAGGGTCCGGGTAAGATAACGGTCCCATTGATGTCCCCCGTCGTAACGGACATTCTCCCCCAAGAGGCAGGCGCTGATGCCTATTTTGATCTTTTCCATTGCGGCGGCCCATCCGTTTTCACAGGAATGACTGAAAACGGCAATTTCCTACTTTTGCAAGAGTGTCACTTAATGACATCCCCATTTCCCTTCCCGGTCCGGGCAATACCGATTCTGGTTGCCGGTTTCCCCTCGGTGGCATTGCTGAAACTCCTCTGGGTATTATAAGCAAAAGTTATGTCGTCTTCCCCGGAAAACCTTTCCAGCATTTGCTCCGAGACTCTACTGGATGACGACCTCCGGGAAAGGGGATCGCAAAGATACACGGCGGTGAGGATCACGCCATTATCACCAATTGCTGCCAACACGAGGGGTTCCAATCCCATATCAAGGACCATATATTTTTCCGACGCCTTACCCATAGTCTCTTTTGCTCTTCTGCCTCTATCTTCTCCTTCTGTGGTCACGATCTCTTCAAGGATGGTTCTGGCTTTTTTCCAGTCGCTTTCGAAGGTAACGCATACCTCAATGACGTTCCAGATGTATTCGAACAAACCCTTGGTGAAATTGACTTGGGGCTCTGTAAATACGGTGCTATTCGAAATCTTTATAAGACGCCCCGTTCGCATGTCTTTGGAAACCCCGGCGGTGCCCGATTCCAGGAGGGTAAACTGAAAAATATCAATATCGATGACATCCCCGGCATAGTTCCCGACCTGGACCCGGTCACCCGTTTCGAATGGTTTCCGGACAAGAATAAACAGCCAACCGGCAACGTTCGTGATGGGGTCCTTCAGGGCAATGGCGAGACCTGCCGACAAGAGACCAATGAAAGTGCTCAGGGAATGAAAATCGCGCAGCCAGATAAAGGCAAGGAGGAGGAAGAGAACAGATACGGAACAGTAGGTAGCCGCTTTTCGCCAAAGAAAATCTTTCTGCTTTTCATGGGGGAACCGGAGAAATAATCTTACCAGCGCCCAACGAAGCAGAACGAAAAAGACAAAAGCCAGAGCGGAATCAAAAAGTCTGTCGTGAAGCCCCATTTTATCGATATATACAAGGATGTTTTTCATAGTCATATTATATCAACATGTGCCGCGATAAAACCGCTTATGGTTGCGGATTACCTATTCAGCCTTTTTGTTGGATAGTTATCATTTAATAATGAGATTCTATAGCACTGTATAGCAACAGCGCCAAGTATTTTCTGGGGGATTTTCTGGCACGTATTTGTTAAGCCCGTTTGACAAATCAAAAATTTTCTCATAGCCTGCCTGTATGAATTTTATGGGGACATTTTCATTTGACCTTTCTCATCATGCTGCGTTAATATGATACAGAGACCTTCGAAAAATGGCTTCCATTTTTCTGCGGTTATGCAAAGCACCCATATTATGCATATTTACGGGAGGTGAAAAATGTTCGGATCAAGTGTCTTATCCTGGGAATTGCCCTGGAATCGCAAAACAGTCGGAGCGATGTTGATGCTGGTGTTCCTGCCCAACATCCTCAGCATGGTTAACCTGACAATCCCCGGGGGGGTAAAGATTCATACCTTCCAGGTGGCCATCTTCCTTGCCGCATCGCTGTTGGGACCCCTGGGAGGGCTGCTGTCCGGCGTGATCGGATCGCTCTTCTCAGCCTTGACCTTGTCGAATCCATACCTCATGATCGGCAACGGCATCCTCGGGTTCTTCACCGGTTGGTTTCTCCGGCGCGGCATCCGTCCCCTCTTTGCCGTCTGGATGGCCTTTTGCCTCCAGTTGCTTTGGTTGATTCCGGCGGATTATTTTCTTGCCGGCCTTTCCGTATCCTTTATTCAAAATCTGGTGCTGATTCTGTTCCTGTCTAATACCCTCTGGGCGGTCGTCGCCGCCCGGCTGAGCGGATCGCTGAAAAGGTGGATCGCGTGACAAAACCCGATTTTCAGGACTATTCTCTGGCCATGTTCTGCTGGGGGAGAAGGGTTTTCACCTCCTGTGAGCCGGGACTCAAGCCCCTGGTGGAGTGGTTGGAGATCTACAGGAGCAAGTATCAGGGATGTCTGCTCCATGACAAGGTGGTGGGATTGGCGGCGGCGAAACTGATTGTCTATTCGGGGCTTATTTCCGAAGTGGTCACGGGGGTTTCCTCCGCACCGGCCAAATATTTTCTGCTTGATCATGGAGTTCCCGTCAGTGCGGCCCTGCTCGTGGATAACATCATGACCAGAGACGGCACGGCGATTTGTCCCGGGGAGGTGATTGCCCTGGAAACGGATGACCGGGACGAATTCCTCATTAGAATCCGCCGGATGGTCAAGGTAAATATAGACAATTTTGAAAATTGCCGAGGCCAGTGCGGTTATACCCCCTGGTGCCGCGAGTGCAAGGAATCAAGAGGACTTACATGAAATGAATTCAATGGGATAGCGAGGAGTTTGGGAGTGGAAAAACAAGGGGAAACAGTGAGAAATCGCGAACCGTCGCCGGAGATCAGTGAACTCCTTGCCCTGATCCGGACCCTCCGTTCTCCCGAGGGATGTCCCTGGGACCGTGTTCAGAAAGAGAAAGACCTCGGAAAGTACCTGCTGAGCGAGGCCTATGAAGTAATCGATGCCGTCGCGGAAGGTTCGCCGGCAGACCTACGGGAGGAGCTGGGGGATCTGCTCTTTCAAATTCTGTTCCTTGTCGTTCTGGCGGAGGAACAGGGGAATTTCAACCTTGCCGGGGTGGTCCGGGGGATATCGGAAAAGATGATTCGCCGCCACCCCCATGTCTTTGCCGACAAGTCGGTCCGGGACGTCTCCGAGGTGAAGGCCAACTGGGAGAAGATCAAGGCGACTCAGGAACATAAGGACAAGCATACAAGTCCGCTTTTTGATGGTATATCCCGTTCCCTGCCGGCCCTGTCGAGGGCACAGGACATAACGGCACGAGCCGCAAAAGTGGGATTTGACTGGGAAAGGACAGATCAGGTTATTGAGAAGATCGAAGAAGAACTTCAGGAGCTCAAAGAAGCCATCCGGCTGAAAGATCAGGACGGCATGGAGGAAGAGATCGGGGATCTCCTCTTTTCCGTTGTCAACCTTTCCCGATTTGCCGATGTTCGGGCCGAAGAAGCACTGCG
>JAPLJZ010000149.1 GCA_026388335.1 Deltaproteobacteria bacterium | reverse complement strand
TCGCCGTCTATTTCGACAATCCCGGAAAAATGACGCATTCCAAACTGGCTGTGATCGACAAACGGTTCACCTTTATCGGCAGCCATAACCTGACCCAATCGGCCTTGAAGTACAACAATGAATTCTCCGTACTGATCGATTCCACGGACATTGCGCTAAAAACAATCAGTTACATCAACAGCCTTCCCCGATGACGCTATGACGCCATGACGCGTCGGCAGCATCAAAGAATCTTATCCTTGTCTGTTCTATCATAAAATTTCAGAAGGAGGAGACCATGAACCTGAACGACGCATTAAACTTCATCACCAATTTTGACGGAGAGGCAATTGATCAAGTCAGCACGGAAGACATCACCATCCTCCATAGTCTTGCTTCCATGGCCCTCCTGCAGGCCGAATATCTCTTTGCCCGCACGATAGCTTCCGAGAGCGATGCTGAAAAGCAGGCACTGTCAGTCCAGGATCAATTTCTTGCCGCCTTTCCTCCTCCTCGCTGGTCTGCATACGCGGAGCGGTTGAGGTTTCTGGCAAGCAAGCAAAGCCAGAACCTTAAAGTAATGGATGAAGTATTATGAAGGGAGGAATTGCAATGGAAACAAGATTCAAATCGTTGAAGCGGACGGGCGTGGCCTATGAACTGCTGAACTGGGAAAACCGGATGGACAACTATAAATATCCGGGAACACATCTATCCGGGAATATCGCAGAGTACCAATGCTACGATGATGGCCTGGTGCGTCACTCCGGTTGGGGCATGGTATGTGTTGACAATATGCTGGATTGCCTGGCGTCGCTTGCTGTTTTCATGATCGAGAATCATTCGGAAGCCCTGATGAAGATGGTTGCCGGTTTCTGGCCAACGGAAATCTACCATAAGGAAATTGACTTTGCGATGACGGTAAAGTTCCGGGAAGGAAAAAGATCATTTTGCAACATGAGTGATCAAAAACTCTCGACCTCGGAGAAGCTGCAACACGATAAACGTTGGATGGAAGTACCGTCCTACGCCACGGGCAACCTTGATTCCGTGTTGAATCTACTGGTAAAATCTTACAGCGACGCTCTTGAAAGGCTGGCCATGTACATCCAGGTACGAAGCTACATCTTCGATAAAACCGGATGGCTTCAAAATGTTGAAGGCCATTTTATCGGCAATCGTGATGATGACATCAACAACCTGCACGCCGCCATGAGCACCATCACCGGACTGGTTGACGCCCAGAGGCGGATTGAAAGCGCCGGCAGGTCACTGGATTGTCTGCGACATAACTGGATTGACAAACCTGAACGTGATATACAATACGGAAAAATAACGGGTGATTGTTGCTCCGCATGAAACGATGCGGGTAAGGATGCAGATAAGGATAGATTGATAATGAGTGAAATAAATGAAAAAGTACTGCGGGTTCTACGAGCATCGAGACTGCCGTCCCAGGAATCAAAAAATACTGTGTCGCAAAACGACAGAACAGAATGGGAAAGCACTGGTAAATATTTGGACTGCTTCGTAACACGGTTACGAAAACTATTCCACATGCGCTAAAACTAAGCAGCAGAAATTGGCATTATCACTTATCTCCATGGATCATTTGTCAATGGCCTGGAAATCCAAAAAGAAGAGAGGACATCACATGACAAAGGAAAAGAAAGAGGCATACGAGACACATGAGTCGTTGAGGAAGATCATTGTCGGCCTGAAAGGTCGCAAATTCAAACTTTTTTGTGGCCACCACGTCTCGTTTGGGTACTCCCTCGGCAACAACATCCACATTTCCAACGGTAAGCGCCCGGAAATCATCTGCTCATGCTGCAGCTACTGAAACGGGAACCGCAAAACATCATTATCCCCAAGAAAATAAATTTGATTCTGGCTGCATCAGGGTGAGTTTACGAGAAGTCCTTATTCGTTGCATTTTGAGTGAAGTCTTCTCAATGCCTGCCCTCAGTGATCCCCCTCGCTGAGGGCATTTTCATAACCATTAAGCGCCGGAAAGGATCAAGCATGAAAGGAAAGAGAAAGACCCAGGACGAGATGTTGCGTAACTACGAGAGGCAGGGCTGGACATGGGTCACACATTACCCGCACGCCAGGAGAACGGTCATGTTCAGGGATGGCAAGCACATCACCATCATCGGGAAATCAGTGATTGATGGCAGGCACGAATTGAGAGGCTGAAACATTTGATCCTCGTTGTCCTATTGCAAATCTTAACCAAGGAGGAGGTAAATCATGAAGTACATCGTTTTTCGAGAAGAAGATGTGCCGCAAGAATTAAGGGAAGCAGCGCCCCCAGCCATAAATTCAGCCGCGATTGCCTTTCAGCACGTCGCCGACTTGCAAACAGCCAAGAGAGAGCACTTCGTCGTTCTCTGCCTCAACTCCCAAAACCAGATTATCGAGAGAGTGGACCTTTACAAAGGGACGCTCAACACGGCCGTCGTCCGTATAGCCGATGTTTTTCACGAAGCACTCAGGGCCAACGCAGCAGGAATCATACTGGCACATAATCACCCCAGTGGTGAATGTAGTCCGTCCCAACAAGACATTGATTTGACCAAGCAAGTAAGCACGACCGGAAAAACTCTCGACATTTTAGTTCTCGATCACCTGATCGTTGGCAAAGGTGCCTTCTATTCGATGAGAGAATCCGGGGTGATTACACCTTAACCAATCTGCAAAGATGCAATCGTGGCTGTAACAAGGCGTATACACATAGATTGGAGGTGATTCCATAATAAAGTGCATCGCAAAAATCATGAATGGGATCTCATTCATCCTGAACGGAGTCATAAATGGTATCTCCAACTTTATCGAAACGAATATCGCCGGAGTTCAATACCTCATTGACGAAATCATCAACAGCGAAAAGAGATACAACGCTGAATGCTTGAGAAAGGAGTCACGCATCTATCTGCTCAAAAAGCAGGAGCCCTACATCCCGCCCGTTGTCGTAGAACGCCAAAGCCACACCGAAGAGACCAAAGATTTACCAAATCGCAATATTCAAACGATCACAAATCAGGAGGGACATCATGGAAAATGAGAATATCACCGAAGACATAAAAGCAAACAAGATCAAGAACGGCGAAATACACAAGTTGGTTTATTGGCTTCGCGTCAACACCTTTCGCCGTCTCATCGAGATCGTCGGTCAATTCTGGAAGAAAGTCTCCATCAAAAGCGAACCCAATTCATCAGGAATGAAGATCAAGGAAGTAAGCGTGATGATATCCAAGAAAATCAGTGTCAAATTCAATTCCTGCTGTGTTTCCTACGCCGTGAAAGCGACGCTCGACGAAAACAATACCGATTACCTCGCGGCCTTGGATGAACTGAAGGACCAGCTTATCCTCAAGGTCCAGGAAGCATTGAACGGTAAAAAGAACGGTAACGGCAAGGAGGGAGCCAACGAAAAGAAGGCCGACGATAGTCATGGCGTGGATATGGAATCCGATCCCGGACAGCAGACTGCACAAGAACAGGGGAAAACATAGATCCTCGGCAAAGCACCCGGGCCGCGCACGGTACACGCGGGAGAAGGTGAAAAACATGAGTCCATTTGAGTCACACAGCCGCGTCGATCCAATCTTTCAAGCATTTATAAACTCCATCGGGAAAGGGGTAGATATTTCGAGAGAGGCAGAGAGACGATTCCGGGAAGAAAGAATCAAGTCCATGCTGTCAAATAGCAAAATAATTTCTCAGGAGGAACAAGAACATGAATAGCGTATCCATCATCGGAAAT
>JAPLJZ010000061.1 GCA_026388335.1 Deltaproteobacteria bacterium | reverse complement strand
GACATGATGGAACGCGTGCTTACCGTTCTGCTCACCAACGCCGCGGATGCCATGCGGGGCCGGGAAAACAAGTCGCTCCGGGTCATCACCCGGTCGGTCCAGGCAAAAGACCATCAGAGATGGATACAGGTTGTAGTATCGGATGTGGGTTGCGGGATCAAGGGCGAGGATTTGACCCGGATCTTCAATCCCTTCTTTACCACCAAGGATCCGGACAAGAAAGGAAAGGGGCTCGGACTCTCCATTGCCTATCGGATCATCCAGGACCACGGCGGCAGGATCTGGGCGGAGAATAATGAGTGGGGCGGGGCGACATTCTTCATTGAGCTGCCAACGAAAGAACCAAATCCGGGATAATATGTTTTTTCCCGGCCTTCATCGTTTAATGCGATAGAGGGCATCAGATGAACGAACAATCCAGGACAAATCAAGTATTATACAAAGAATTAACAGTCATTTCGGTCCTATGGCCCTGGGGAGAAAGGCTATGATTGAGGAAGAAACCTTTTCGCGCCGGGAAGCCGATTTGCGCAAGCGGGCGGAGGAGGCGCTGCGGGAGAGCGAAGTGCGCTACCGATCTCTCTTTGAGAATGCGGTTGAGGGGATTGTAGTTGCCGAAGTGGAAACCAGGAGGTTCCTGCGCGCAAATCCGGCCTTCTGTAGAATGATGGGATACTCTCCTGAAGAGATCTCCGCTATGGGCGCAGAAAACATTCATCCGGCAGAAAGTCTGGAGTATGTGCTTGGCGAATTCCACACCCTCGCATGCGGCAAAAAAGTGCTGGCCGTGGACATCCCGTGTCTGCGGAGGGACGGAACGATCATGTATGCGGACATTGCCGGTTCAGCGATTCTTATTGATGGAAAGATATGCAATGTCGGTTTCTTCAACGATGTTACCGAACGTAAAAAGTTGAATGACGCCCTGCGCGAAAGCGAAGAGCGTTTCAGACAGGTCGCAGCGAGCGCCGGTGAATGGATCTGGGAAGTGAATGTGGACGGTCTCTATACCTATGCCAGTCCTGTGGTGGAAAAGATGCTGGGCTATAAGCCGGATGAGGTCGTCGGCAAGATGCACTTCTACGATTTCTTCGTGCCTGAAGAGCGGGCGGAGTTGAAAAAAACAGCCTTTGAAACGTTCGCCGGAAATGCGGCCTTCCGGGGCTTTATAAATCAAAATCTCCACAAAAACGGCAACCGGGTTCTCCTTGAGACCAGTGGTGTCCCGATTCTGGATGAACAGGGTGGAATTGTCGGTTACCGCGGCGCGGACACAGATATTACCGAACACAGGAAGGCCGAGGAGGCGCTGCAGGAGAGCGAATCAAAGTTCCGTACCCTTTTCGAAACAGCCAACGATGCTATTTTCTTGATGGATCAGGCTATATTTATTGACTGTAACCCAAAGACCTTGGAGATGTTTAGTTGTGCCAGAGAACAGATCATTGGGCAGCCTCCTTACCGATTCTCTCCGGAAGTTCAGCCTGATGGAAGGAACTCCATGGAAAAAGCACTTGAGAAGATCAACGCGGCGCTACAAGGTCAATCTCAGTTCTTTGAATGGAAACACAGTCGTTACGATGGAACTCTTTTTGATGCAGAGGTCAGCTTGAATGCCTTCTATGCAGAGGGCAAATACTACCTTCAGGCTATTGTCCGCGACATCACCGCGCGTAAACAGGTGGAGGAGGACCTCCGAAAGAGTGAGGAACGGTATCGGAAATTAGTGGAAAATGCGAGTGATTTTGTCTTCTGGACGGACGACACGGGACACTTCACCTTCGTAAATGAGGAGACGCTCCGTACTTCAGGATACGCAGAAGCGGAAGTTATTGGGAATAATTATTTGACATTTATCCGCCCGGACATGCGTGACGAAGTCCGTAAGTTCCTCGGTCGTCAGTTCGTAAAGAGGCTTAAAAATACATACTTAGAATATCCCTTTATCACGAAAGAGGGCCATGAGGTCTGGCTTGGGCAAAGTACGCAATTGATCGTGGAAGATGGACAGGCAATAGGCTTCCAGGCCGTAGCGCGGGACATCACCGAACGTAAGCGGGCTGAAGAAGTGACCGCCCGCTTAGCGGCGATTATCGCATCCTCTGATGATGCCATTATCGGAAAGGATTTGAGCGGTACTGTTGTTACCTGGAATAAGGGGGCAGAAAGAATCTACGGATATACGGCTGAGGAAGTTATCAACAAACCCATATCCATCCTCGTCCCTCCTGATTATGTTGATGAAGTGCCAGGATTGATTGATCAAATTAGGCGTGGGGAACGCATCGAACACTATGAAACCGTACGGCTCAGAAAAGATGGCAGCCGGATAAACATCTCTCTCTCAATATCTCCGATCAAAGATGCCGCAGACAAGATTGTAGGCGCATCCACAATTGGCCGCGACATTACCGAGCACAAGCGGGCGGAGGAGGCTCTGCGCGTGGCGAATGTATACAACCGGAGTCTGATCGAATCCAGCCTTGATCCGCTGGTGACCATCGGGCCGGATGGCAGGATGACGGACGTGAATGCGGCGACCGAAGCGGTGACGGGTTATCCCCGTGCGGAACTGATCGGCAAAGACTTTTCCGATTATTTCACCGATCCTGAGCAAGCCCGCGCCGGATATCAAGAGGTATTTCGAGTAGGTTACGTGCGCGACTATCCATTAGAGCTTCGACACCGGGACGGACATGTGACGTCGGTGTTGTATAACGCCTCCGTATATCGGGATGAAAAGGGGCAGGTGGTGGGCGTATTTGCAGCGGCACGCGACATCACCGAGCGCAAGCGGGCGGAAGAAGCCTTGCGGAAGGCCCACCGTGAACTCCGGGAGTCCAAAGACATGCTGGTTCAGAGCGAAAAGATGGCGGCCTTGGGACAACTGGCGACAGGCGCCGACCACGAGTTCCGGAACCCTCTTCACATCATGGCCATGATAATTGGGTTGCTGGAAAGGGAGGAGGGCCTGTCCGATGACATCCGGCAGAATCTGGATCTTCTCAAGAGCCAGATCCAGCGGATCGTGACGATTTTGGATGGCTTGCGTGATTTCTCCCGTATGCCGCAGATCAAGAAGGTTCCGAACGACATAAACGAGATTGTCGGAAGAATCCTGGTGTTCAATGCCCGTGGTCTGGCCAGGGATCATCACCCGGTCGGTCCAGGCAAAAGACCATCAGAGGTGGGTCCAGGTTGTCGTATCGGATGCGGGTTGCGGGATCAAGGGAGAGGATTTGACCGGGATCTTCAATCCCTTCTTTACCACCAAGGATCCGGACAAGGGAAAGGGACTCGGACTCTCCATTGCCTATCGGATCATCCAGGACCACGGCGGCAGGATCTGGGCGGAGAATAATGAGTGGGGCGGGGCGACATTCTTCATTGAGCTGCCAACGAAAGAACCAAATTCCGGATAATTGGATTTGGATAAGACATTGAGACGAGTTCCTCGATGTGTTCGGCAAACATTTCCGCGTGCCGCATTTCATCGATGGCGATTAGTTTGACCTTAGCCGCCAGATCACCTGGAAACGCTATGGTTCGGCATTCTCATTTTTCTGTTTCGTTTCTGTCTCCGATTTATCCCGCCTTTTCAAAGTGGGATTTATCTGCTCCACAGACGGGACAGGTCCAGTCAGGCGGCAAGTCTTCAAACGTCGTTCCAGGCTTAATGCCGTGTTCCGTGTCTCCGATGGAAGGTTCATATGTATAACCGCAGACATCGCAGGTGTACTTAGCCTCCTCCACCGCCTTTGGCTGTGCTTCCTCCTTGGGGATATAGGTTGGTGCGTTTTTCGATGACTTGCCTTTCATGATATTGCTGTAATAGTCATAGGTCAGGGCAAGACCATTAGCAAGATTGTCAAAGTCGATGAGTTCACCGACAAAAATGACATGTGTTCCGCAATCCATTTGTTGAACCACTTTAGCCTCAAGCCAGGCTACACTGTGATCGGTGACGATGGGAACGCCCGTTGAGCCGGTTTTGTAACCTACCTGGGCAAATTTGTCCACGTCCCTTCCCGATTTGAATCCGAACAGTCCGATAAACGCCATGGGGGTATTGATAGCCAGAAGGGATAAAGAAAAGAGCTTGCTGGCTTGAATGTATTCATAGGTCAGGTTTTCCTTATTGATGCTGATGGCAACCGTCAGGGGTTTCGCGGTGACACGAAAGAGGCTGTTTATAATCTGGCCGTTGAATTTTCCATCTTTCATAGAGCTGGCGATATACAAGCCGGAAGTGATTTTGCTAAGAGCGGATCTGTCCATATATTTCTCCTATGTAAAAATTAATTTTTATAAGCTAAAAATGGTCGTCTTCCTTTGACGACCTTGTCCGCCACGCTGCCCATGAGCTGTTTCATGAGGCCCGTCTTGCCGTGGGAGGCGATCACGATCAAATCAATCCCTTTTTCTTGATGTTCGTTTAAGATCACTATTGCCGAAGACGAGCTCCGGCTTTTTCAGAAAAACCTCTGTATCCGGTGGAACCGAGTCGGTGATCCAGACATTGCCGCCGATGACCGAACGGGTGCCGAGGACCGTTTCACCCCCGAGGACAGTGGCATTGGCATAGATGATCACGTCGTCTTCGATGGTCGGGTGGCGTTTCTTATGGCGCAAAGCCTCGCATTCTTCCCGGCTCAAGGACAGGGCTCCCAGCGTCACGCCCTGATAAAGCCTAACGCGGCTGCCGATTTCCGTAGTTTCGCCGATGACGACGCCCGTGCCATGGTCGATAAAAAAGCTTTCTCCGATCCGGGCGCCGGGATGGATATCGATCCCCGTGCGGCTATGGGCGTATTCCGTCATGATCCGCGGGAGCACCGGGACACCCTGATGATGAAGACGGTGGGCAATTCGATAAGTTGTTATGGCAAAAAGTCCCGGGTAACTGAAAATGATTTCATCGTAGCCGCTTGCCGCCGGATCTCCCTCATAGGCCGCCCGGATGTCCGTCCCCAATAAACCCCGCAACTGCGGGGTTTCGCGCAAGAACTCGATGGCAGCCTGCTGACCGCGCTCTTCACAATCCGTGCAAGGCTGGTTATACCGGATACAGTCGTGTCGTATTGCCAGCATGATCTGTTCGGACAGGGCTTCAAAAAGGGCGGTCACTTCCTGACCAAAATAGTACATCACGTTCACCTGATCGACCCGTGTCGGGATGAAATAACCCGGATAGAGGATCCGCCTTGTCCTTTTCAGGATGTCGACGACCGCCGCGCGGGAAGGGATCGGTTCCGGCCCGATATGATCAAAACAATCCTCCCGGGTGCAGGAAAAAACCAACTGGTCGACGATCGCCGGAATTTCTTCACGTACGTTCTGGGTCTTGATTAAATCCGTTCTGCACTTTGTCGTTCTGAATGCTTCATCCATGGGAAGAGAACTCCTTTTTATTCGGGTGCACAGGCCGGTTCGCCGGGATGCCAATAGGGCGACATGCTGCGCAGTCTTTCAATTATGGGGGGCAGCTTTTTAATGACAAAGTCAATTTCTGCCTCTGTGGTGTAGACGCTCAGACTGAAGCGGATGGAACCGTGGGCCATCGTGAAGGGAACGCCCATGGCACGGAGCACATGGGAAGGTTGCAGGGATCCCGAGGTGCAGGCAGAGCCGGAGGAGGCGCAGATGCCATGTTCATCCATCAGCAGCAGGATGCCTTCACCTTCGACGAATTCGAAGCTGATGTTGGTCGTATTGGGAAGACGGTGTAAAACGTCTCCGTTCACCCGGCTGTTGGGGATGCGGGACAGAAGCTCAACCTCCAGTTTGTCCCTGAGCCCCTTCACCTTTGTGTTTTCCGTCTCCATGTTTTGTGCTGCCAGTTCGCAGGCCTTTCCCAGGCCGATGATGCTGGGTGTGTTTTCCGTACCTCCCCGGCGCTGCTTCTCCTGGTGCCCACCGATCAGAAAAGGGTTGTATTTCGTGCCCTTGCGGACATAGAGCACACCAATGCCCTTGGGGGCATGGAGTTTGTGACCGGAGAGGGAAAGCATATCGATGGCATTCGTTTTCATCACGATGGGAATCTTGCCGACGGCCTGAACCGCATCGGTATGGAACAGGATGCCCCTGTCACGGGCTATTTCGGCGGCCTTTTCCACGGGAAAGAGCACTCCCGTCTCATTGTTGGCCCACATCAGGCTGACCACCGCCGTATCGGGCGTCAGACTTTTTTCATACTGCTCCAGGTCCAGGAGGCCCTCTTTATCAATGGGCAGTTCTGTGACCCGATAGCCATGCCGGACCAGATCCATACCCAGCGACTTGACGGCGGGATGCTCAACCCGGCTGATTACAATATGGCGACGGTTGGGGTTTGTCGCCAGGGCGGACCGGATCGCGGCGTTGTCGCTTTCCGTTCCGCAACTGGTAAAGATGATTTCCTCGGGTATGGCCCCGATGAGGGCGGCCATTTGTTCCCGGGCCGCGCGGATTTTCCTCGCCACCTGACCGCCAAAGAAATGCATGCTGGAGGGATTTCCATAAAGGTCACGAAAAAAGGGAAGCATGGCTTCCAGAACCTCCGTCGCAACTTGCGTCGTGGCGTTATTGTCCAGATAGACGGTCTTCATGGGGTCACCTCCTCGATCACCAGATCCGGCGAGACGAGATCCCGCAGTTTCAATTCCACAAAATGCTTCAACGTGATATCCGATGCTTTGCAGACAGCGCAGGCCCCGCGCGTGGCGACGAGGACCCGGTTGCCGATCACATCTATCAACTCGATGTCTCCCCCATCGTGTTTCAGAGACGGCCTGATTTCCCGCTCGATGGTCTCTTCGATCATCTTCATTTTCTGGATGTTGGAAAGCTTTGGCCTGGCTGCGGGCTGGGTCTCGGCCCGCACCCGCGCGATAATCTGTCCGATGGCCTCATGGCAGTTCCCGCAACCGCCGCCCGCTTTCGTATAATTGGTCACGTTTTCCACCGTGGTCAAGTTGTTTTCCCGGACCGCCCGCTCGATGTCGCGGTCGGTGACGCCAAAACATTCACAGATGATCTGCGCCCCCGGCTCCTTGACGGGTGCGCCCCGATAATTGGCCACTGCCGCTTCGAGCGCTTCCTTTCCCATGACGGAGCAGTGCATTTTTTCCTCGGGGAGGCCGCCCAGAAAGGCCGCGATATCCCGATTGGTTACTTTCAATGCCTCGTCCAGGGTCATCCCCTTGACCATTTCCGTCAGCGCCGAGGACGTGGCAATGGCGCTGGCGCAGCCGAAGGTTTTGAATTTGGCATCTTTGATTCGTTTATTTTCGTCCAGGCTGAAAGAAAATTTGAGGGCGTCTCCGCAGGCGATGGACCCCACTTCCGCCACCCCGTCCGGTTTTTCTACTTCCCCCACGTTGCGGGGGTTCAGAAAGTGGTCTTTGACTTTATCGGTGTATTCCCACATGAGTTTGCTCCTTTGCTGGTCAGAAAACAGCCCTTAGTCCGTTATAATTGATGTCGCATTTCGTTGTAATTAAACAATGCATAATCCGTTTGTCAAATGGATATGCGTTGCCTTTTCGCATTGAGAACCGTTATCCCTCAGCTTCACATCCAAACTTCCAGCTTTCAGATGGGGAAATTAACCCCTTAGTCCTTGTTTGTAACCAATTGACAAAACTGGTTTTTATTTTGCTTCATGACGGTTTGATTGGGAAAAACCTTTTATTGAACAATGACCGTAAACGCTTAATCCCGGACGTTGTATCTTCAAATATTGTATAAAAGATCGGCACATATATTAAGGTGAGAAAAGTGGCTACCATGAGTCCGCCGATGGCGACGACCGCCAGGGGGGATAATCTTTCCAGCCCGATGGCCTGTTCGAGGGCAATGGGGATCATTCCCACCGCTGTGGCAAAGGCCGTCATCAGGATCGGCCTCGTCCTGATCCGGACGCTTTCCCGAATGGCCTCCAGGGTGGATGCCCCTTGTTTCTTGGCCATTTCGATGAAATCGATGAGGAGAATGGAGTTCTTCACCACAATGCCCGCCAGAAGAATCACGCCCATAAAGGAGGCCAGGGACTGCTGCTTCCCGACAATCAGGAGCGACCAGATGGCGCCGATCAGGGCCAGGGGGATGGCAGACATGATCGTCAGGGGGTGAATGAAGGATTTGAAGGCCGGGACGAGGGAGAAGTAGAGGAGGACCATGGCAATCACCAGGGCCGACATGAGGGCGGTAAAAGACTCCTGCGACTGTTTGGCGTCCCCTTCCTGTGAGATACGGTAACCGGGCGGCAGGGGCAGATCTTTCAGGGCCTTGCCGACATTGTCCATGATGTGGGATACGGGCGCCTTTTCTCGGTATCCATAGATGTCAATGCTGTTTTCCATCCCCTGGCGGGTGAGAAGCATGGGCACATAGGCGGTCTTAATGACGCCCAGAGCGGAGAGGGGAACTTCTCCCCCGGGTGTATGGACCTTCAGATCAAGGAGAGTGGATATGCTGTCCCGATGTCGTTCCCCATAGCGGACGCGAATAAGAAACCCGTCCTCACCGGGAATGCGGAAAATGGAGGCGCCGCCGCCCTGGACCGCCGCCTGTACCTGGGTGGAGATCTCCTTTGGGGAAATGCCAAAAAAAGCGCATTTATCGCGGTCGGCGACAAAATTGACCTCTTTTTTGTCAGCGGTCCAGCTCAGGGATACTGATTTCAGCCCTCCCACCCCTTCGAGACGGCGTTTGATATCGCTGCCGATTGCCGCAAGGGTGCGCCAATCCGGGCCGGTGACCATTACATCCACCGTCGCCCGAATGCTGGACAGGGGCGTTGCCCCGTAATCGAAGACATCCACGGACTTCAATCCGGGCAGTTTCAGAAAGCCTTCCCGCATATTGTTTTCAATCTGCCAGATGCTCTGGCGCCGATGAAACCTGTCCAACAAGTTCACGGTGATGTTGCCCTGCTGGGGGTTTTTACCGCTTCCGAAAGAAATGACGCCCGGTTCCGAACCAAGGGTGGAACTGACGGCGACCAGTCCCTCCTGCTTCTGGATGACGGCCTCCATCTGTTGCAGCAACTGCTTGGTTTTAAAAAGGGAAGAGTTGCTGTCGGCCTCGAAATTGATCTTGATGATGCCGGTGTCCATAGGCGGCATGACATTCTGGCCCACGAGGGGTCGGATAAATTTGTTGGTGACAATGAGGAGAGCAAAGGCGATGACAATAAAAATAAAACGATGCCGGATGGCGATGGCCAGGGCGTCGATAAAAAAATCCCGGATTAGACCGATCAGGTAATCGCTGCCCTTCTTGACGGTTCGCTCCAGGCGGTTGGTCTGCTGGTTCCTTTTCAGGAGATAAGGGGCGAGAATGGGGATAATCGTTACGGATACAATATAAGAGGCGATCAGGGCAATGGACAGGGAGAGGGCCAGAGGCCGGAAGACGGTTTGAACGTAGCCGCCGATAAAAATAATCGGCACCAGGACGACCACGGTGGCATAGGTGCCGGAAAAAATGGCCAGCATTACCTCCTCGGTGCTCCCGGCGACGATGTCCCTAAGGTCCCGTCCCTGGGCATAGTAGTGCCTTTCGATGTTTTCAATGACGACAATGGCGTCATCGAGGAGCATGCCTACGGCCAAAATGACCCCGGTCAGGGTGACCATGTGGAACTCGAAACCGAACAACCACATGAAGGCGAAGGTAATCAGATAGGTAAAGGGGATGGAGACGGCGACCAGCGTCACCGTCCGCAGGTTGCCAAGGAAGAGGAAAATCACGATGATCGTGATAATGATGGCGTCACGGAGGGCGTCAAGCATATTATCGACGCTCCGCTTGATCAGGTCCTTTTGGCTGTAGCTGATCTCAAAATGGATATACGGGTATTTCGCCTGCAGGAGGGGGATGGCGTGTTCGGCGGCGGCGATGGTATCCAGGGTGCGGCCGGTCTGTCCCCGCAGGATATTGACGCCGATAGCCTCGTTTCCGTTTCCCCGATAGGCCGACTGGGGTTCCTGGACGCCCCGGTCAATCTCTGCCACATCCCGCAGGTGGATGATCCCGCCTTCCTTTCTGCCAATCACGAAGTCTCCCAATTCCTCGGTGGTCTTGACCTGACCCTCGGTCTTGAAGATGTACTGCCCGTCCTTGCGGATGATCAACCCCTGGGGAATATTCTGATTCTGAACGGTCAGGGCCGCCATGACGTCATTCAGGCTGAGGCCAAAGTGGTTGAGCCGGTCCGGATTCACCTCAACCCGGACCTCTGTCTGGGCACCGCCGAAAACCTCCACATTGGCGATTGCCGGGATACGCAGGAGGTCCTCCTTTAGCTGATTGTCCGCCAATTCCCGGACTTTTTTCAGATCTGCCGGGGCGCCGGGGGCCGGAGACAGGGCAAGGGTCATCGTCGGCTGGGTCGCCTGACTGATCTTGAAGATCTGGGGCGGACGGATGTCTCTGGGAAGCCGGGCGCTGATCTTGCTCAGGGCGTTGGCAGCATCCGTGGCCGCAGCATCCAGTCCCTTTTCGTACTCGAACTCGGCATTGACGACGGATACCTCATCCTTGGAGGTTGAACTGACCCGTCGTACCAGGTCGATTGTGGCCAGTTCCTTTTCCACGGTGCGGGTGATATCCGCCTCGATATCGGCGGCCGCCGCGCCGGGGAGAACAGTGATCACACTGATCTGGGGCCGGTCCGTATCCGGGAAGAGATTGAAGGGCATGTTGCGATAGCCGATAATTCCCGCGACCGACAGGAGAAGCACCACGGAGAGGACCAGGTGGGGCTTCCTTATATAGGATTCCACGAATTTCATGGTTTGTCCTTGGCCCCCGGAAGCTGGATTTTGGTCCCTTCCCTCAGACTGAGGAGCCGGTTTTCCTGTCCCACGATGACCGTATCGCCTGCCTTGACATCACCACTGACGGCTATTTTCCCTCTGCCTGCGCCCAGGATTTGCACCGGGCGGACATGGACGACATTATTTACGGCCACAAAGACGAAATTACCCCGATCGCTCCTGACCAGGGCATTTTCGGGGACAATGAGTCCTGCCACCTTTGCCGCGACCAGATCCACCCCGACGGTCGCCCCGGAGGGCAGATGGAAAGGTGTGGTGGAGAGAAGAATTTCTATGGAACCGAGCAGGTTTCTGCCCACGGCGGGATAGACCCGGGTGACCGCAGCTGCCAAGATTTGGTCACCGCTCCGCAGATAGACCCGGGCGCCGTTTTTGATGCTGCCGATTTCCTCTGCCGGGAGCTGGGCAATGACCCGGTAGGGCGATGCCTTTTCGATTGTGAGGATTGGTTTGCCGGGGATGGCCAAGTCCCCGGGTTCGTTCCACCGTTTCGTCACGACGCCGCTGAAGGGGGCAATAATGTTGGCGTATTCTGCTTGGGTTCGGGCAGCCGAGGCATTCCGTTTCAGACCCTTAATGCTCTCCTGAAAGGCGCTCATCGTGGCCTGCGCTCCTTCGTATGCCGCCTGGGAGCGTTCCAGCGCCTCCTGGGAAATAGCGCCGGCCTGGTAGAGGGTTTTATCGCGTTCATAGATTGACTTCTGTGTTTCATAGGCGCTCTTGGCCCCGCCTAGCCGCTCCTGGGTGGATAAATATTCGGCTCGGACTGCCTCGGATTTATCCATGAGTTCACGACTATCAATTGTCGCCACCCGTTCACCTTCCCGTACTCGATCCCCTTCCCGTTTGGCGATCATCAGGATGTTCCCCGAGATCCTTGGGGAAAGATCGCTTTTTGTCAGGGGTTCTACGGCTCCGAGGTAGTGTCTGGTCGCCTCGATCTCTCCACTTTCCACTCGGGCCGTTTCCACCGCCGGTGTGTGGACTTGTGGTTTGGGAAGGGTGCTGATTTCGTGCTTGCGCTTTACCACGAAGAAGATAGCGCCGATGATCAGTATGATCACAACGATACCGAAGATTACGGTCTTTCTTTTCATTGCAGATAGTCCTCCAATGCGCCGGTGGCCTTGCGATAGGCAACGACGGCGGCGTTGTAATCGAAGAGGGATTGGGAGTAATTGGCGGCGGCCGTGACATAGGCGGCCTGGGCTAAAAGCATATCGACGACGGCCCCGGCGCCGTTTTTATACCGAAACTCCTCGATACGGAAAGATTCCTGGGCCTGTTCCACCACTTGCCCGGACGTCAGGACTCGGCTCCGGCTCTCTTTCAGGGCGGAAAGGGCGCCCTGAATCTCGAGGCGGAGCTGATTTTCGACGGCCTGCAGACGCTTCAGTGCCTTGTCCTCCAGGAGACGTTCCCTGGCGATATCGGCATAGAGGGATTTGTCAAAGAGATACATGTTCAGGTTGACACCCGTGATCCAGTTAGCCTCGTCGTAGGCGGGCTTAAATCCGTATTGATCCCCATAACCGGCAAAGGCCCCCACGGAGGGTAACAGTTTTCCCATGATGATACTGCGTGTGAGCTTGACGTCCTCAACAGCCCTCGTTGCCAGGAGGTATTCCGGCCGCTTTTCCTTGGCCCGCTCCATCGCTTTGACCGTATCGGGGGTGAACTCACCTGCCAGCAGGTCATCCGAGAGGGTGAGGGGTTCCGGAGGTCCGTGAATCTGCCTGTTCATGAAATACTGGAGGGTCTCCGATGAAGTTTCGATGGCCTGATCCAGGGAGAGGAGCCGCTGTTTCTCATTGGCCAATTGTACGTCTACCTTCAACAGATCAATCCTGGCCACCCGCCCCACCTTGAACAGGAGTTGGGCATTCTGCAATTGATTTTCCAGGGCGGTGACGGATGACTGGGATGCCTCTCTGAGCTTCCGTAATTGCAGTATCTTGTTGTAGGTATTGACCACATTGACGATGAGTTCATTTCTGGTCAGGGTGAGATTGTCTTCCTGGATCAGCTTGCGGACCTCGGCGAGTTTGACGCCGTTGACGATCTGACCTCCCTGATAGAGGGGCAGGGTCAGGAGGACCTGCCAGGAAGCGAATTCATCGCTGAAATGAGGCGAAATTGTATTTGATTGTGCCGGTATATAGGGGAACTGATCCTGCCGCTTCATATAGTTTCCATCCAGGGAGAATTTCGGGTAGTGCCTTCCCGAAGCGCTTTCGACAAGTTTTTCCCCCGCCTGAACACCCAGGCGGGCCTCGGCGATGAGGGGATTGTCGGTAAGGGCGTATTTAAGACAGGTCTTTAACGAGAGCGAACCTTGAATGTCTTTATCTTTGGTTGCCAGTGCGTATCCATTCTGACCGCGTTTGTGGCCGTGGGGTGGGGAAGGGGAGGTTTTATTCTGAACCGTTCCAGTCCCGGTTTCGGCAGTTGAGCTGGGAACCGTATCCTGAGCTGTGACTTGTGTAACCGGAACAGTATATGCCGAGATGGCAACTAATATAAGTGCGTCAAAAAGGAACTTTTGAAAAGGATGGGCCATTTTGAAAACCTTTCTTAAAACTCAACAGGCTCAATATGGTTTAATCACTTATTATAATTCATGATGTCCTTATTATAATTCGGTGATCCGATACACCTCTCAAAGTTATCCCAGAGCCGCATGCCTTCATCGACCAGAGGAAAGGAAAAATCATTCAATGACCACTTCAAAGTGGACATTTGGATCATGCCGATAAATATCAAGGCCAATGCAGAAGCATCCGCATCACGATCAATGGATCCATTCGTTTGACCTTCTCTGATGAATGATTCCACTCCCATTGCATAATAATTGATGGCATTCAGGAGTATCTCCCTGAATTCATGATTGCCGAGATGAATCTCTTCTGAAAAAACAAGACGTGGAATGCCTTCATTTTCTTCAATATAACCAAGATGAAGCCTGAAGAGGTTTCTCAGTTTTACCAGGGGCTCATCAGCGGCGGCGTCTTGGATGCGCCTGAGATTTTCAAGAAGACCAGTTCCTACGTTTTCGACAGCCTGCTTCAAGATGTCATTTTTATTCTTGAAATGTCGGTAGAGGTTTGCTTCCGATACCCCTGCTTTCTTTGCAATGGCGGCTACAGTAAGACCCTTCACACCCTGATGGGCGATAACATCAAAAGTGGCTTGCGTGATTTGCTCGCGCCGTACCTCAGTCTTGAATTTTTGATTACCTTTTTGCATATTCTTGCTCGCCGGAGTTGAAGTGAATATTCACTTACATAATAATTGGCTTTTGTCAATAGTTTTTTATCTTATCGAGAGTGATGAAGAGGGTTAACGGGGGCATAACTATTCGATATGCCGGATATCGACGTTCCCCCATTTGTCGCGCAAATATTCAGCCACCAAGCGGCGGTGGCAATGGCGGGGCTTTTCTTATTTCTCCCTTTTGCGCCAGCGGGTGTCCAGAATGACCACGCGGCCGTGATCAGTTTCGCTGCGGATCAGACGGCCGATGCCCTGTTTCATCTTGATGGTGGCGTCATAGCGGTACCGGTGATGATATTCCGCCGGACTCATGGTCCGCTTGCGGGCTATTTGCAGGGGTTCGGAGGGACTGGCGTAGGGTATCCGGGTAATGACAACCTGCGTCAGGGTGTCGCCCTTGAAATCCACGCCGTACCAGAAAGTATCGACCCCAAAGAGAACACTCTCTGTTACCTCGCGAAACTCGTCACAAAGATCGGCTGTCGAGGCGCCCCTCCGTTGCACAAGGAGAGGGAATCCTATGGCTTCGATCTCGTCGCCGAGCCGTTCCGTCACCGCTTCAAGGTCGCCATAGCTGGAAAAGAGGACCAGCGTCCGCCCCCGGTTGCGTTGAATCAATTCCGGCAGTATCTTGACCGTAGCAGCGAGCCAGAGTTGTTTATTGTTGTATCTACCGTTAACGGCCTCAGGATGGACAATGATCTCCATGGCCTCCGGAGGAAAGGGAGAAGATATCTCGGCGAAGCGGAAATCCCGAAAGACGGCATGTCCTTCATCCAGACCAAAAGGGCGATCCAGGCCCACGATGCGGCTGAAAGAATCAAAACTGCCCGCATTGCAGATAGTGGCCGCCGTGTAGATAAGTCCTTTTGTGTCCCCGTAGAAGTTTTGCCGGATTAGCTCGGATACATCCACGGGCGTGGAATCGATAGCCCAGTGCTTGACAAACAGCTCAAAGGCGGCGGTGCGGTTGGACGCCGCCACCACTTTTATCATTTCCTTGAGGCTGTTTGCCTGATCATTAAGCACATTCCGGGCATTCTTCATTCTTTCCCGGGTGCGACTCTGTATCTTTAAAAGCCGGCAGATGTCATCTTCCTGGAGCCAGTGCAGATGCCCCGTAATGCGCAGAATTATCTCCTCCAGGGACTGAAGATGGGCTTCGATATGTCCATCCCGGTAAGCGGCATCACTGGGGGGCAGACATTGGACCCCTTGGGTAGCGCCGTTACTTGCCTTAATCCTCCTCAATGCCCGACCTAATTGCGATATTTCGCCCGTGAGATCTTCAATGGCCTTCAGTGCCCCTTCCACGTCTTGCTCATTTTCGCCCGCCGACCTTTCTTTGAGTTTACTTAGGGCATTGCGCAGGTGGTCCACCGCACCGGCGAGATCCCGGGAGTGGATCTCAAGACCGTAGGCGTTGCGACAGGCATTTTCAAAATGGTTTGCCTCATCGATGATAAATATCTTAAAAAGTTTGCTGAAGGCAAGATCATACCCCAAGAGGACCAGTTTGTGATGATTGGTAATCACAAGCCGGGCCGCCCGGGCCTCGGAAGTAACAATCTGGGCGGGACATTGTACGTGGGACGCATCGCAGCCGCTCTGAGCGGAGACTTCGCGATGAAGCTCGGTGAGAAACTGACCGCGGTCGAGGGCCATACGGACCCGCTCCCCGATCCGGTCGCCATCGGTCTCCCGAAAATGGTAAATCAGATTGACGCAGTACAACCATGCGAGGAGCGCCGCGCCCCGCCATGATTCATCATAGACATGGTCCAGCTTCCAGGCGCAGAGATAATTTGACTTTCCTTTCAGGAGGGT
>JAPLJZ010000010.1 GCA_026388335.1 Deltaproteobacteria bacterium | reverse complement strand
GAAAGAACATCTATCGCCTTTTCAACATCGGTGATGTTTTATTCAACAATGCGGAAATGTGGCGTCCTGGCAGGGGCCGGGGCTTTTTCAGCCATTGAATGACTTCTTCTCGCAATTCAATGAACTACCCCGCAGCAAGCTGCGGGGTATCCAAGAAGGCAAGGAACGAAGCAAGCTTCGGGGAATATTGACCCGGAGAAATTCAATGACTTAGTCAGATCAGCCGCTATGAAAATTTGTATTTGTTACAAAGTATGATTAATATAAGATTAAACCTTTGAACGGTTCGGACAGATAATTAATAGAGGTAAATAATGAGAATTTATGCCGTAGCAGACATTCATGGACGCGAAGCTCGTATGGAAAGAGTTCTGGCTACCTGTCCCATTGCAGATCCCGACGTCCTCGTCATCGCCGGAGATATTACCGGATACGGCAATGAAGAAACTATCTTTCAACGTTTCGACAATTTGTCTTTTCCAGTATTGGCCGTCCATGGCAATGTCGATCATGATAACCTCGCAAGCGTGACTAATCTATACGAGAATATCAGATCCCTCCATATGCGGGAAGAGGTTGTCACCGGCGTCTCTTTCGTCGGTATCGGGGGTGGGTTAAGCAATCCTCTTATAGAAAATCTTATTCATAGAGAGGTCAGTATTGTCAAGAAGGCGGCGGAACTCCTCAATGAGAAAAGTGTCGCCGTGACCCATACTCCTCCATGGGGTATTCTTGATCGTGGCTTTGCCTCTCTCCACGGCGGTTCAAAATCCCTCCTGGCTCTGATTAAAGAGAAACAACCTCGCTTATTGATATGCGGTCATATTCATGAACATCGGGGCAAAGCTCAGGTGGGCAGGACAACGGTCGTAAATTGCAGTATGGGGATTCGAGGCGCCGGTGCCCTGATCGAAATGTACGATGGCCAAGAGATCAGTGTTACCTTCCTATGAAAGACCCAGCGGGATGGCCGATTCGCAAGGAATAGCGGTCTTGTAGATACCTCACCCGTAGCTGCTGAAAACGTAACCCTTTGTGCCAATGTGAACGAGAAAGTTTCCGAAGGAGTATTTTACAACCTGTTAAAAAACGGGCCTAAATCGCGTTGTTGCTGCTACGGCGGTGATAGTGGTGAGCTGACTGCTTCACCAAGAGGATTTGTCCTGCGTAGATTACCGGTTTGTTGAGCTTGTTCTTGTTCATCAAATTACGGACAGGCATGCCGAAGCGTTGGGCGATATCCGACAGTGTGTCACCATTCTGAACTTTGTACTTGGCGGTAACGACAGACGATGTTTTCTTGGCCGGAGTGTTCGCTATCTTGGTTGGTAGTTTTGATGCTCTCATGGTCGGACCTTTATGAGTTGGCGAGTCGGGCCTGTCAAGCGTGAGTTCTCCCAAATACTGCTGATAGTTTTTGTACACTTCAACCGCTGCAAGAAATTCGGAATAGTAATTCATCGAAGCATATCCGAAAACCGGACCGCGGTATCCACCGATAATTGTCGGCAGATCCGAGCCGCAATGTTTCTGAGCCTTCAACATTCCACCGCGTCCGTGGTTGTATGCGGTAATGGCTAGTGGCCATGTACCTAGCACACTGTAGTTGTCGCGCAAGAAGTGCGCTGCCGCTTCACATGAGCGAACAGTATCCAGCCGTTCATCTACCTTCTTGTTGATCTTCATGTAACACCTGCCGGTGCCTGAAGTGAACTGCCATACACCCATCGCGCCTGCCTTGGACTTTGCATTCTGAAATGACGATTCGACGAGTGGGAGCAATGCTAACTCTGAAGGCAGGCCATGGTTTGTCATGATTTCGCTGAACTTCTCAACATAGCGTCCGGATCGGATGACTCCGTCGCGGAACCGTTCCTTGATTCCAATTTGTTTGTGAATGTTGACGAACAGGTGATCGATAAGGCTCGAAGACAAGGGAAGACCTTGCGCAACGATGGCTTCAAATATTGGAACTACAGTCGGGCTGAGGTTGTTCGGTGTTTCCTGATTGGATTGGATTTCCCGAAGAGCATTCTGAATCTCGTTGATCTTCGCGTTCTGTGTCTCTTTGGTGGCTACAGCGTAGATCAGGTTTACATAAATCCGGTCATGAATGATGACGTCATCGGCTCCATACTGCACATAAACCTTTTTCCAGAAGTCAACGCGTTGCTCCAGCCCCTGACTGCTTAATGCAGGGTTGCTTGCGCAGGCGGGAGAAGCGACAGTTAGCAAAAACAAAAGGATTGATATCACTCGAAATCTCATATTCCCTTTTTCGATTGCAGCGAAGTCCGAAACTTTTAAATACATAGCACAAAGTAGGCTAAAAACACAACGTTATTACAACTTATATTATGAATACGAATCAGGGTCAATAATAGGCCCATTTGTCTAATCGCGGCGGTATCTGCCAAGTGTGATCCGTGATGGAGAGAAGAACTTTCTTAGACGGCTTTTTGGTTTTCGGGTCATTGATTTTTGTTCTTGGTTGAAAAATGAATAGTTGATGCTTTTTCGCTTACACCTTGTCTTCGTCATCAATTTTCAAACAGGCTATAAATCTATATTAGTCGAGGTTCACAATCGATGTAGGTATGTAGCGACTTTCACTCCGTACTGAATATGTAAGATCAAGGAAAATCGGTATTGTGCCGGTCATTGTTTCATCTTGTGTTCGATAGTTCCATACTGATACTTTATGATTTTTGATCTAAGTCAGCTGCCTAATACCAAGAAAAAGCCAATTACAATTAGTGGCTGTTATCCCCTATTATCTGAACAAACGGTAATCATCCGGTAGAACCACGCGGTATGAAGGCTGTGCCGAACCCGTGTAATAAAATACATCCCGCGAATAGAAGATCAGCGCTCCGGACAGATCATGTTCTGCTACCTTTTTCTGTAAATGGGAAATCCAATCATGCTGTTTCATCAGTAACCTCCCGTTACCTCACATCAGAATATCCTTTCCATCATATACGCCAGATCTGTTTTGCCATCATCGCCATAAAGGCACGAAGCGTTTGGAAGGATACGTCTTACTTTTTCGGTTAATGAATGGATAGCTTCCACATTTGGAGCGTGCCATGGCAATCCCTGGATGGGTAGATACGCATCAATTCTGAATGGAATCGTTCGATCCACAGAGGCGATAAAATTAGCTATCCGCAGCACTTCATCCTCATCAACATAGCTTGGAATAAACACAGTTTCAGTATGTAGCGACACGGATTTGCAGGAGGCAATCGTAATAAAGTTCCTTAAAATGGCTTCATTATCGCATCCTGTATAATCACGATGAAGAGATGGCGTGATGGCTTTGATACTGAAAATGACCTGATCCAGCAGTGAGAGGGGTGACATTTTCTTGCCGTTGGTGAGAAGAACGATGGAGCTACCCTTCGACTGCTTTAGAGAAGTCACAATCTGTGGCAGTGATGGGTCACATACAGGTTCGGCGCCCATTAGAATGACTTGTTTCAATTCAAGAGGATCAAGAAGTAACAGGAGTTTTTTCAAGGTGAGAAAACGACGGGGACGATCGCTTCTGTATGTTGGATCATAGATGCGGAAGCGGGTTTCAGGTAGATGGCAATCAAACGCCTCCTTTTTAAGAAGGCACAGTCTGCAGCGGAGATTACAACCCCAGAAATAAAGACAGCCCACACCGTATTCCCTAGAGTAGGTTATATGATAAACCTTTGTTCTTTTTGAAGGATCTTTATTCGGTCTTTTCATGATTAAATATCAGAATGATGCAAAATATACAATGATTCTCAATTCAGTCAATACGGTCATTTATCAGCGGTGGCACAGGGGCCGGCGCCGGTGATGCGGGCGCAAGGCCTGCACCCCCGTGGTTCGGGCAGTACATGGTCGGCTGGGTCCCCGCGACATAGAATTCCTCCTGTTTTTTCGGACAATTCGGAGTGGCCAGATTGCCCGTCGTAGGATCGATCAGGACGGATACGACCGAATCGGGCTTCGGAAAATCGACGGCCGTTTTGTCGGCCAGGGCCGAGCGCATGAACCGTCCCCAGATGGGCGCGCAGATCGCCCCTCCGGTGAAACCTCTCCCCATGGGTTTGGGTTTGTCGTAACCGGCCCAGACGCCGGTGATCATCTGAGGCGTATAGCCGATGAACCAGGCATCCCGGTAATCATCGGTAGTTCCGGTTTTCCCGGCGGCCGGGCGTTCCCGGCTGAAGCCGCGAAGCGATTTGGCGGTGCCGTAGATGAGGACGTCCTTGAGCATCGAGGTCGTGACATAGGCAATGGCCGGGGAAAGGACCGGGTTGACCGCGGGGGGAATCTCCGTCCAGTTATTTCGGTACCGCTCATAAATACGGATGATGGTCCTGGGTTCGGGCAGCGTACCGCCGTTGGCCAGGGGGGCGTATGCAAGCATCAGTTCGCTCAGAGTGACCTCATCGGTTCCCAGGGCTAGGGAGAGGTCGTTCGGTGATCGTAGGGAGAGCCCCAGCGTTCCGGCAAAACGAACGAAATCGGGGACCCCGATGGCCTCCAGCAATTTGATCGTGATGATGTTGTCCGAGTAAGCCAAGGCCTGCCGGAGAGGCAGATTCCCGTAATGTTCATTCCCGTAGTTCCGGGGCTTCCAGGTTTCATGCTCGTTTCGGGGGTAGGCGACCGGGTCGTCATTCCAGATACTGCCGGCGGTAAACCCTTTCCCCAGGGCGGCGGCATAAATCAGGGGCTTGATGGTCGAGCCGGGCTGTCGCTTGGCAAAAAAGGCGCGGTTATAGGAACTCCGCTTGAAATCGGTCCCCCCCGCCACCGCCAGAACATCCCCGGTATGAGGGTCCAGGGATAACAGTGCGCCCTGGAGCTGGGCGGAAATACGTCCGACGCCCTCGCGCAGGACCCGCTCGGCTAGCCTCTGCAGTTTAAGATCCATGGCCGCGATGACGTCCAGTCCCCCCTGTTCGATAATTTCCTCTCCATACCTGTTGATCAATTTGCTGCGGATATGGGCCAGGTAATAAGGGGCTTCCCCGGGTTGCACAACGGCTATGGGCTGGGCTCGCAGCTGTTTTTCCCGGCCGGGAGTGATCATCTTGAGTTCCGTCATGCGCTTGAGAATGAGGTTTTTCCGGTCACGGGTGACCGTGGGTTTATCAAGGGGGTTGTAACGGGACGGGGCTTTGGGAACCCCCGCCAGCAGGGCGCATTCGGCGTCGGTAAGTTCCTGTGGATACTTGTCGAAATAAAGGCGGGCGGCCTGGACGATACCCCAGGCCCCTTTCCCGAAGTAGACTTCATTGAAATACATCTCCAGAATTTGCTGCTTGGTGTATTTGCGTTCATACTCCATGGCCAGGAGACCTTCCCTGACCTTCCTTTCGATGGTTTTTTTGCCGGAAAAATATTTATTCTTGATCAACTGCTGGGTGATTGTCGAGCCCCCCTCTGCCATTCTCCTTTTGATCACATCCTTGACCAAGGCGCGGGTTATACCGCGCAGGTCGATCCCCATATGTTCGTAAAAACGGGCATCTTCGATGGCTACTAGGGCCTTTTGCAGGAAGATGGGAATTTGGTCGATTGGGGCCCAATACCTTTTCTCGGGCAGGAGCCGGCCCACAAATCGATCATG
>JAPLJZ010000034.1 GCA_026388335.1 Deltaproteobacteria bacterium | reverse complement strand
GCGGCGAAGTAGGACAACTATTAGACATTATTCATTTATAAAACGCGTGCCTGAAAATTTTCCTCGTTCAATCCTACTTCGGTATCCGGGCGATTGTTTCCTCCAGAGTGGTCTGAAGTCCCGTCATGGCATTGGACATCAGTTGCACATCCTCCCCGGAAAAGGTCCCAAAATCCAATGCCGAAACCTTCGTTCCTACCGTCTCCAGAGCGCCCACCATGGTCTGCGCCGGGCTGGTCTTTGCCGCTGTCCGTGTGCTCGGCGTCTGCGCCGGGCTGGTCTTCGCCGTTGTGCGTGTGTTCGGGGCGGCCGCCTTGGCCTGGGCTTTACGGTATTTCTGATATTGGCTGATCATGCTCCGTTGCTGCTTGTTCTTGGCCAGGCCGATGAGAACTTTCTTCGGCACGTTGGGGTCCTGACGGCATTCATCCCGTACCTGCTGGGGGAGTTTTGTGATCGAGAGGGTCTCCGAGATGGTGGCGGCAGCCTTCCCAAGGATGCGGGCCAGGTCTTCCTGCTTGTAGGCATGATCGTCTTGGAGGCGCTTCAGGGCTTCCGCCTCTTCGACGGGGGTCAGATCCTGGCGGAGGATGTTTTCCACCAGGGCGATCTCCGCATAGTTGTCACTGTCGATGAAGACGGCAGGGACGGTGCTCAGGCCGGCCTTGCGGGCAGCGGCGCAACGCCTTTCCCCCGCGACGACGTAGAGGAGTCCGGTATTGTTGTCCTGGCGGAAGAGGATTGGCTCCAGGATGCCGTGCTGGACCACGGAGGCGGTGAGTTCTTCCAGGGCCTGAGGATCAAGGTATTTACGGGGTTGGTTGGGGTCCGCCTGGAGTTCGGCCAGGGGGACGGCATAAAGTTGGCTGGGTGTATAGGTTTCAGCGGTTACCATAAGCTACTCCTTTCTTCTAATCGAAAAGAATAATACATCATGGAACTAAACTGTTAGGTATGTGAGAATAATACACTGATTATTCTCACAGTCAAGAAGAAAGTATGGCTGTCCGATCGTACCGTTTTTACCCACAAAGACATCGATAAAGCGCTTTTCGAGTAGTTGAATGGCGTTGGCAGGCTTATTCATGGCGATCATCCACCACCTTCCAGTGACCGCCTTTGTCGGAACCGATGCGCGTCAGTAGGCCTCTCGTCTTCAGTGCAGTGATATTTTTATCTATGGCCGTGGTGCTGATACCGATTTTTTCCGCCATCTCCCTTTTGGAAATACGCGGATTCTCGGCAATGAGTTCAAGCATAAGGTGCTGGCTTTCTGCCAACCCTCCTACCAACCCTCCTACCAACCCAGCTACCAACCTTTTCCCCGGCGGTTCCGTTGAATCATTATCCTGTCTGACGGTTTGTGGGCTTGTGTCTTGAGCCTCTGGAAGGGGTTTTGTGTAATAGAAAACCACCCGCAGGAAGCTCTTGCGAATCTCGAAGGCGTCTCTTCCGTAGGTTTTCAGGATGCGCGGGATGCCCGAACCCAACTGCTCGACAATTTCCAGATCACGAAAAACCCGCATGATTTCTTTATTCCGGGGCACGGAGAACCCACTGAAAAAATCTTCCTCATCCACGCCATAGGGCAGTCCGCCCATGGAGGTAATCTCCATCCTGTCAGTAAAAAACTCAAACTTGGGTGCGCCGCCGTAGGAGTAATCGTTGTGAACGACGGCATTCACTACCGCCTCGCGCATGGCCGTAGAATCGATCATTTCCCGCTCTTCCCGCAGGGGATAGCCGATTTTGGTAAAGATGGTGTTTTCCACGGCCATCCGATCCAGAATGCCTTTTAAGGCCTTAACGAGGGAACATTTACCGAAATCCCGATTTTCGATGAGGTTGACGCGCGTCGTGTCGGCGTACTTTGCCACCTGCAGAGAGACGCCGTTGTCATCGGCCAGCAGATAGGCGGCATAGTTGGGTTTGCCTTCCGGTGTCAGCAACTCAAGATTTTTCATGAAGGCTTCGTTCAGGGCGAGGCCGCGCGCATCGTAGTAGATTTTGAGCTGCTCAAAGCTGAGATCCGGCCGCGGGGAAAGCATGTTGCCGATGGTGTTGCGAACCCTCCGGCCGAAAAGGGTCTCGATCATGTCGCGCGGCATGGGCTCTGCTGCACTGCCCACACGAACAAAGCAGCCTTTTTCGGTCATGCCGTACTTTCGCAGGTAGTAGGGCTTCTCCAATCCGCCGGCAACGGTGATCCTGATGATATTTTTATGGTCCCGGACTTCGAGGCCGATATCGAACAGTCCCATGATGGAGGGCTGGATGTTGTTGCGGAGGCGATCCTTGATGGCCAGTTGAACCCCGTCGGCGTCTTCGACCCCGTAAACTTGACCATCCTGGGCGATGCCGATGTAAATTACACCGCCATCCTTGTAATTCAGAAAAGCCACCACTTCTTTTTCAAGGCCGTCGGTAATCTCCCGTTTGTACTCGATGCGGTTATCCTCCATTACCGCCGTCCCCCCAGGGCCTGCATCAGTTCCTGCTTCTCAGTCAATCCCTTGTGTGCAGGCCACAGCCTCCACATACCCATTTGTAAGTGCATACAATCGAGTCGTCGCGGCTCAACTCCTGACAATTGTTTGACTGCCACATATACTGTGCTGATTATCATGATTTACAAAATAATGCTAATATGAAACAATAAATTAGATGGACCGCTCTTCAGGAATATCGAGCCGGATCTTACATGGGAGGGAAATAAGCCCCTAAGCCTTTGCACCTTTCGCCCCGTATTCAATGATCCTCTCAGTAAACCCAACCTGATGCTTTGAAGTCTTGTATAACGGCAGACAGATCCCTATAGCACTTTAAGAAATCGCTAATCTCTTTCGCTCCAGATCCTCCAACATTACCCTGGCCAAAAACTCAAGCTTCGATTTTACCGCCGACAGAGAGTCCCGTCCCTTGAGGATCTTGAGCCTAAAGCCCGTAATGCCTTGTCCCGCCTGCGTCTTGCGACTTCGCCGCGGCGAAGTAACTCAACTATTAGACATTATTCATGTATGGACCGAGTGCCTGAAAATTTTCCTCGTTCAATCCTACTTCGGTATCCGGGCGATTGTTTCCTCCAGAGTGGTCTGGAGTCCCGTCATGGCATTGGACATAAGTT
>JAPLJZ010000080.1 GCA_026388335.1 Deltaproteobacteria bacterium | reverse complement strand
TAGGTCGCACTCCAACTTAGCAACTCGGCTTCGAAGCTGCGAGAGTTCAGCTATGGATTGCGCTGAGGTTTTTGCTTCATCATTCATGATCCGAATCTCCTCGGAACTGCTGTGTTTACAACAAAGCTACCGTTAAAAGGCTGATTAGACATACACAAATGCGAATTATACTCACAATCCCAAAATAATTTCCTTCTGACACTATGAGTACTACGAAATTAATATCTTCCTGTCAATGTCAAAGAGATTTTGTGTAAGGAATATCTTTGACGTTGACAGAAAAATATTTATTCCCTAAACTACACCACCGCGGGAAAATTCTTTTAGGAATGGTGACAATGCAGAGATTGAACGATCCGAAACTCTGTCAATACGGGGAATGCTGTCACAATGAACGCAGACGGTAGAATGATCCGATTCCCATCCGGCACATGGCATCTCCTGGCGGTGATCGCCACAACATTTTTTGCGATTGCCGTCAGTGCCTATTATCTTAGCTCCGGGCGGTTTATTGTTTTTCAGAATCTCTTTTATTTTCCTATTATCATCGCCTGTATTTATTATCTTAGAAAGGGGTTTGTTTTTTCCGTTCTGCTGGCATTTTTTTATTTTTTTCTCATCGTCGCCCATACGGCAGATTCCGGCATCATCCGCGAAGCCCTCATCAGAGTTTTAATATTTATTATTATTGCCGGAGTGGTAACGTTCATATCCCTGCGACGCAGGGGGGTTGATGAAGAGCGGGAGCAGATCCGCACCTGGCAGGAAGGGGTGAATCGAATCCTCGGCTCTGTTCTTGCGCCTGTCCCGTTTGACGAGAAACTGAAGCGCATAACCGATGGTGTCGCGGAAATGTTCGGCGCAGATTTCTGCCGGATCTGGCTGATCGGGAAGGGAGATCTGTGCAGTGCCGACTGCATGCATGCCGGAGCTTTGGAAGGGCCGCATGTCTGCCGGTATCGCGACAAGTGTCTGCACCTGAAAGCAAGTTCGGGCAGGTACACCCATATTGACGGGAAAGCCCACCGGCGCGTCCCGTTCGGCGCCTACAAGATCGGGCGCATCGCATCCGGGGAAGATGAAAAATTCCTTACAAACGATGTCCAGCGAGATCCACGCGTCCACGATCATGAGTGGGCGAAGAGCCTCGGTCTGGCGGCGTTTGCGGGGTACCGGCTGAAACCTCCCGATGGTGAGACGCTGGGGGTATTTGCCCTGTTTGCCAAATTCCGGATATCCCCGGACATGGATGCCATCCTTGAGGGGCTGAGTCGGGCCATAGCCCTTGTCATCCAGAAGGAAATCGTGGAGCAGGCGCTGGCGGAGAGTGAAGACCGCTACCGGGCGGTCGTGGAAGACCAGACAGAGATCATCTTCCGGTTCAGGACGGACGGGACACTGACGTTTGTCAATGATTCATTCTGCCGGTTTTTCGCACAAAAGGAGGATGTCATCTTGGGAACCCGCTGGCAGCTCAGCGCCGTCCCTGATGATGTGCCGGAGATTGAACGGAAATTAGCGACACTGTCCCCTTCAAACCCTGTAATCGTCATCGAGAACCGGGTATGCGATGGAAACGGGACCGTCCGCTGGATGCAGTTTGTCAACCGGGGTTTTTTTGACGACCACGGGCAGTTGACCGATATTCAATCGGTAGGACGAGACATCACTGACCGCAGGCGGGCGGAAGAGGCGCTTATCCGAATTCAAAAGGCCGTAGAAAGCTCCAGTGAGGCCATTGGCATGTCAAATCCTCAGGGAAGCCATTTCTATCAGAACAAAGCCTTTCTTGACCTGTTTGAATATTCGGTCGAAGAGCTCGACAAACCGTTAGCACCCATCGTTACGTTTGCAGATCCTGAGGTGGGACGCGAGGTTTTCGAAACCATTATGCAGGGCGCCCCCTGGGTGGGCGAGACCATAATGGTAGCCAAGGGTGGGCGGCGATTCCCGGTTTTTTTGCGGGCAGATGCGGTCAAGGATGACCATGGCGACATTATTGGCTTAATTGGTATTCACACAGACATCACCGAAAGAAAATTAGCTGAAGAGAAACTGAATAACCAGTTGGAATTTATCACAACACTTCTCAATACTATTCCCATCCCAGTCTTCTTCAAGGATACCGCAGGAATATACCTGGGCTGTAACCGTGCCTTCGAGGAATTTTATGGCATGTCCAGAGAAGAGGTTATAGGCAAAAGTGTTTACGATATGGCACCTATAGAAATAGCTTGTAAATATGCAGAGAAGGATCAGGAGTTGTTTGAGCGACCTGGCAGTCAAACATATGAATGGAAGGTAAAAGCTGTTAACGGGTCAGTAAGAGGAGTGATCTTTAATAAAGCCACTTTCACGGATTCCAGCGAAAATGTTGCAGGACTGATTGGCGTAATCCTCGACATTACCGAGCGCAAGCAGGTGGAGCAAAGGTTAGGTGAAGAAATGGTTTTGAAGAACTTCCTTCTTGATTTGTTCAAGAAAGCGCCTGCGTTAACAGACAAAGAACTCTACGACTATGTTCTGGATCACGTGGTACGTATTACCGGCAGCACCATCGGTTTCTTTCACCTCGTGTCCGACGACCAGGAGAACGTCATCCTGACGACCTGGAACACGGAAGCGCTCAAGAACTGCACGGCAGCTTATGCAACCCATTATCCTCTCGAACAGGCAGGCAACTGGGTTGATTGTGTACGCCTCAGACGTCCCGTCCTGTATAATGATTTCCCCAGCTCTCCCAACCAGAAAGGACTTCCGGAAGGGCATACCCCCATAAGACGGTTCATGAGCGTCCCGGTTGTGGAGGGGGACAAAGTCCGGATCATATTCGGCGTGGGAAATAAATCTGAAGATTATCGTGAGCTTGATGCCTTTCAGATCCAAGTAGTGGCCAATGACCTGCAGCGGATCATGGCGCAACGCCGCGCGGAAGCGGCCTTAAGCCGCAGTGAGGCCAATTTTCGATCGCTTATCGAAAACGCCGCCGACATCATAACGATTTTGAATGCCGATGGCATCGTACGTTACATGAGCCCTTCTCTGGAACATGTGGCGGGGTTTAAACCATCAGAGTTGACCGGCCGAAACATCTTTGAGTATGTTCATCCGGATGACGTATCCGCTGTAACGAATCTACTCGTTCGTGCTGTTCAAAACCCGGGGGTCACATTACCTGCAGAATTCCGTTTACGGCACAATGATGGTTCCTGGCATATTTTTGAAATAACTGCCCAAAACCTGCTGGAAAATGAAGCGGTGAATGGGATTGTCGTCAATTCCCGGGACATCACCGATCGCAAGCAGGCGGAAGAAGCCTTGCGGAAGGCCCACCGTGAACTCCGGGAGTCCAAAGACATGCTGGTTCAGAGCGAGAAGATGGCGGCCTTGGGGCAACTGGTGACAGGCGCCGACCACGAGTTCCGGAATCCTCTCAGCATCATGGCCATGATAATTGGGTTGCTGGAAACGAAGGGGGGCCTGTCCGATGACATCCGGCAGAATCTGGAGACTCTCAAGAGCCAGATCCGGCGGATCGTGACGATTTTGGATGGCTTGCGTGATTTCTCCAGTATGCCGCAGATCAAGAAGGTTCCGAACGACATAAACGAGATTGTCAGGAAAATCCTGGCGTTCAATGCCCGTGGTCTGGCCAGGGATGATATCGCGGTGGAGGCCCGATATGAAGACGACCTGCCGCCGGCGATGCTCGATGCGGACATGATGGAACGCGTGCTTACCGTTCTGCTCACCAACGCCGCGGATGCCATGCGGGGCCGGGAAAACAAGTCGCTCCGGGTCATCACCCGGTCGGTCCAGGCAAAGGACCGTCAGAGGTGGATCCGGGTTGTCGTATCGGATGTGGGTAGCGGGATCAAGGGC
>JAPLJZ010000206.1 GCA_026388335.1 Deltaproteobacteria bacterium | reverse complement strand
CGTATCCTTTACCTTCATCGTCTCCGTAAAGATTTCGGGCATATTGAAGCACCCCATGGAGACTGGCTTATCCGGATGGAGGGTGGCATAGGGAACCCGGTCGGGCAGGAACTTGTTCACATCTGCCTGGGTGGGAAATTCGAGGGGCTCGATCATATGGGTCAATTGGAATCCGTCCATATTAACGACCGTCGGCAACATGACGTCGGCATGTTCCGCTATCTTGAAAGACTGAATGGTCATATCGATGACCTCCTGGCCGTTCTCCGCATGCATGACGATCCAGCCGCAGTCCCGCTGGTTCATGATGTCCGAATGATCGTTCCAGATGTTCAGCGGACCGGCAATGGCACGGTTGGCGTTGCCCATAACTACAGGCAGCCTCATGGCCGAAACGATGGGCAGTACCTCATGCATGTACATCAGGCCCTGGGAACTGGTGGCCGTGTAGACCCGGGCCCCCGTCGCCGAGGCGCCGGCGCAGGCGCTGATGGAGGAATGCTCCGATTCAACGGTAATGAACTCGGCGTCAATTCGTCCGTCATGAACGATATTCGATAAATGTTCGGCAATATGGGACTGGGGGGTGATGGGATAAACGGCGGCCACATCGATGTTACAGAGCCCCACGGCCTCCGCCGCCGCGATTCCTACTTCCATGCCAATACGTTTACCCATGGTCACACCTCCTCTTCCACCATGACGATGGCCTGGGGCCAGCATTCATGGGCGCAGATTCCACAGCCTTTGCAATAATCCAGGTTCGCCGCAAAGAAGCCCTCCGGAATCTCGGAGACGCAGGCCTCGGGGCAGAATATATAACAGATACCGCATTTGATACACTTTTTGTTGTCCCAGATGGGTCTTTGGGCGCGCCAGCTTCCCGTTTTGTACAAACTGGCGCTCCCCGGCTCGAACACCATGCAACCGGGGGTGACTTCCTGCCAGGCTTCCGGCCATTTCTTCTGTTTCATGGAAAACACCTCAATAATCGTTTTACTTTGCCAGTTTTACTTCGTTATAAGCCCTCTTGAGGGCATTCTTGTTTTTGTGTGCAATCTTTCCAAACCGCTCCTCGATGGGCTCGTCCAGAGATTCCAGTTTCAGGACCTTAGTCGCTTTCAATACCGCGCCCAACATCGTGGTATTGGCAATGGGAACGCCAAGCTCCTCCCGGGCAATGTGAGTGGCATCGATGGTCGCCAGTTTACCGTTGTATTTGAGCTGCTCCCGGAGATTCTCCGCCGGTTTCGAGGTATTAATAATGAGCAGGCCATCGGGTTTAAGACCATCCGTCACATTCACAAGGCCAACCAGTGACGGGTCAAGGACGACGACCACATCGGGTTGGTAGATGCCGGAGCGGATCTTGATAGGTTTTTCCGACACCCGATTATATGCCATGACCGGCGCCCCCCGGCGCTCCGGACCAAACGCAGGAAAGCCCTGGGCGTACTTGCCTTCCTCAATCGCTGCCAGAGCCATCAGTTCTACGGACGTCACCGCGCCCTGACCGCCCCTTCCGTGCCACCTGATTTCAATCATGTGATTCTTCTCCATGTCTTAATGAATTACTGCAATATACGTCTGGCGATTTATCAGAATTATACTGAATCCTTCCACAGCACAGCCCAATGTATCCGCCGCCAAAACGAACGATTTCGAGTTCCTTTCCACACTCAGGGCACATCACCTGTATTCAATTCCCCCATTGCCAATTGATCACCGTAGAAGTCCCGCTATTTGGTCCGCATGCCAAACCGGTCAAGTGGTCAGACCATAAAGCAGGTATGATCTTTTGTCAAGTCTTTTTTTAGTTGGCGCATTTATTTTTTATTTGAACTTGTCTTCCATCAGCTCCGCAGGATGTTTCGCTTTAATCTTCGATCCTGATTTATCGAGACCTCCTCCGAGCTGTATCAAACAACCGGGGCACTCCGCAGATACGTATTCCGCGCCCGTGTCCTCAATGTTCTTCAGTTTGCGTTTGAGCATTTGCATCGAGATTTCAGGCTGCTTTACGGTGTAGGAGCCGCCCATGCCGCAGCACGTGTCGCACTCGAACATCTCCTTCAGCTCGTATCCAGCCGCGGCCAGTGCGGCGCGGGGCTCCTTATCTATCCCCACGTGTCTTTTGGCATGGCAGGAATCATGATAAGTAAGGGTCTGGAGCTTGAGACCGTCTTTTGGGGTCAGCTTTTTTTCTTCGATCAGTTTATTCACCAACTCCGAGAACATGACCGTTTTTGCCGCCACTTTTTTGGCACCAGGAACCAGACTGTCCATGTTCTGATCTTTCAGCAGATGCGGCCATTCCTTTTTCAGAGCCGTGGCGCAGGTTGCGCACCCCACAACCACATATTCCACGTCGTCCGCCAGGAGCGGTTTGATATTGTGCGCCGCGGCAGCGGCGGCCATGTCAAAGGACCCGCTTCCCCAATGCGGTATTCCGCAGCAGGACTGGTCTTCGGGAAATACCACCTCAATGCCGGCCTTGTTCAGGACTTTTACGATCGCCGCTCCGATCCCGGGGTTTACGAATTCAATTGCGCAACCCGCGAAAAACGAGGCCTTTGTCTTACTCTGCGGCTGCTTGATTTTTTTAAATACATCGCGGAACGGAACCGGTGCAATCGTCGGCAGGCTCCGGTACTCCGACAGATTGGACAGAAACATGGGCAAATGGCGGATGAACCCTTCTTTGACAAAAGGTTTCTGCGCGATGAAGGCGGCCCGCAACATGGCTTGGAAGAGCTTGCGGTTGTTGATTACCGACAGGGCGGTCTTGTAGATAAAGGGCAGTCCTTCTTTTGATGCCACACGGCGGCGGAGTTCGAGAATGAGCGCCGGGATGTCGATCTTGCCGGGACATATTTCCTTGCACTTGCCGCACCCGATGCAGAGCCCCTGGATATCCCCCGTTGTCTCCATTTCATTAAACCATGCGGTAAGGATCGTGCCGATGCCACCGGTGTAGATATGGCCGAATACGTGGCCGGTGACCAGACGATAGACCGGACAGACGTTCAGACATGAGGCGCAGCGAATACACTGAAGCGCCTCTTTGAACTGAGGGTCCTTTGCCATGGCGGTCCGCTTGTTGTCCATAAGTACGATATGGAGCTCCTTCAGCGAGCCGTCGGTATTCGGCGAAGGTCCGGTGATAAAAGAAACATAGCTGGTTATGAGCTGGCTGGTTGCGCTCTTCGGCAATGCGGTAATGATCGGCTCTGCATCAGCGTAATTCGCCACAAGCTTCTCAAGTCCGACCAGAGCCACATGGATCTTCGGAAGCGTGGTGACGAGACGGGCGTTGCCTTCATTGGTGCAAATAACAAGCGTGCCGGTCTCGGCAATGGCGATGTTGGCGCCGGACATGCCCATATCAGCATCGAAATATTTTCCCCGCAGCTCTTTGCGCGCAACCTTGACCAGTTGCTGGATGTCGGTGGACTGCTGCTGATGAGTCTCTTTGCTGAAAAGGTCCGCGACCTCTTCCTTGGTCAGGTGCAGGGCCGGCATGACCATGTGCGAAGGCGTCTGATGGGCAAGCTGGATGATCCATTCACCAAGATCCGTCTCGTCCGCCTGAATGCCGTGCTTGGCAAGATGCTTATTTAGATGGATCTCTTCGGAGGCCATGGACTTGGATTTGACAATCTTCTTGACGTCCTTTTCTTTGCAGAGATTCGTGATATAGTCCTTGACTGCCTCGGGGCTGTTCGCCCGGAAGACCTTGGCGCCTCGGGCTTCGGCGGATTTCTTAAACTTTTCGGCAAGCTCCTCAAGATGATCTGCCGCGCTGCCCTTGATCTCGGCAATCCGGTTCCTGATCGCCTCAAAATCGATGCCTTCGTATGCCTTGGCCCGGGTGGCCGGGTAATTCCAACGGTCGAGAATGCCGGCTAGGTTTTGCCTCTCAAGGGCTTCATGTATTGATTGCGCCAATTCTTTTTTCATTAGTTCATTCCTCCTGATTCATCAACGCATACGATAACAAGTTGCTCCGGACCATGGACGCCGATGGCGAGTACGCGTTCGATGTCGGCGGTCTTGCTCGGCCCGGTGATCAGGGCAATATAGTTGCTAGTGCTCGGATGCATTTTCGTCATGAGCGCAGGCAGGTCAGCCACAATCTTGTCCGTGGAAAGCAGGGCTACGTGAATCCATGAAAGGGCAGATGCAAGCCGCTGCTCAACCGCAGTAGAGTCCTGCGCCAGCGTCCCCATATTCGCCAATCCCCACTCCATCTGGGTAATGCCAATCTTTGCATTTTTTGCCAGCTCGCGGGTGACCTCAAACTTCAGGCCGGGGACCTTTGCTGCAAGTTCTTTTGTGTCGATTCCCTTGAGAAATGGGCTGTCAGCCCACACTGCATAGCAGCCGGGAGTGTCCTTGATTTCTTCCTTCTTAAGTAACCCTTCGATAAAAATGAGCGCCTCTGCTTTGGCGCCGAAACGCTGCACCTCGGTGTTACCTGCCGCTTCAGCCGCTGCTTTAAACTTGTCGAACATGGTTGCCCCCCCTTTCATCTCAATGCCTGCGGAATTATTAATGATAACCTCTCGTTAGTCTCTATGGATAAATCCGGAATTTGCGACTGCTCTTTTTTTCGAGCAATATCATATTCGATGGGCAGCTCACTTTGTGGCGCTCGGCTTCAAAAATCTGTCGTTAGGAATTCTTTTTGGTCATCATACCAAACCAGTCACGTGGTCTGACCATATGGAAGGTATGATCTATTGTCAAGTCTTTTTTTATGGACCGAGCTTTTATTTTTTAGGAGGGGCAGGGGCGGGAAATCTCAGGTATTGTATGCCTATCCAAATCATCACGACAGCAAAGACAAGCCTCAGGATAGTTTCCGGCAAAAGGTTGGCAGCGATGCCTCCGAGTAAGGCCCCGACGAGTGTCCCGCCGATCAGCCCCGGCAAAAGAGGCTTGGCCACATTCCCGAGTCCCCAGTGGGTATAAGCGCCCACAGCTCCGGCCGGTATCATGCACAAAAGGGAGCTCCCCTGCGCCATGTGCTGGCTCATGCCTACTACGAGTACCATGGCCGGCACCATAAAAGCCCCGCCCCCGATACCCAGGAGGCCCGAGAGGAATCCCGAAATAACGCCAATGATCAAAAGGGCGGCGACCCTGATCCAGCCTTCCAGCGGGTCAGGGGAAAAAGCCAGCAGGGTTTTCAGAATGAGCACGAGCGACACCAGGACAAGAAAACCGCCAAAGAACCTCTTGAGTTTCCATTCGGGCAAGGCGTGACAATAGCGGGCGCCTGCCCGAGCCGTGAAAATGGCGGACCCGGCCAGAAGCCCGGCGGCGAGATAATCGACGGCGCCTTTCGAGGCGTAAGCGATTGCTGCGGTAATACCAGTGAAGACAACGGCAACGAGGCTGGTGCCATGAGCTTCTTTCTGAACCAGCTTGAACGCGAATACGGTCAGGGGAACCATGATGACGCCGCCCCCCAGACCGACAAGCCCGCCAAAAATCCCGACTATGACGCCGATTAGGAAGCTCATGAAAAGATTCTCTTACTTAATAGAAAAGGTTTTTATAAGCCTACATTTAGCACAGCCCGCTCACAAATATCCACGTCTATTAAAAGATCGCCGCAGTTTCAGCAAGGGATTTTTTATTGACAAGTTTTGATGTTCAGTGGTAAGAACATTTGAAAAGATCAGTGGTCTTACCATTAACATTTAGGAGCTATCGAGATGGATTTTCGGCCGATACAAGCAAAAAAGATCTACGAGGAGGTTGTTGAACAGATCAGGCAACTCATGGAGAATGGGAGTTTGAAGCCCGGCGACAAACTCCTTTCAGAGAGAGAACTTGCGGAAAAATTGCAGGTCAGCAGGGCTTCCGTGAGAGAGGCACTGCGCGCCCTGGAAATGATGGGTTTCGTCGAGATCAAGGCAGGGGGGGGGACCTTTATCAAGGAAACAAGTGGAGATGATATCATCCAGCCCCTGGCCATGTTTCTCTCCATCGAGAAAGGATCCTTCTTTGAAATTTACGAAATCCGGAAGATCTTCGAGATTGCGGCGGCCCATCTGGCCGCGCAGCGGGCCACACCCGGGGACCTGGCCAGGATAGAAGAAAATCTTGAAATGATGAAAGCCGCCATGACGGAGGATGACTCTGAAAAAGGGGAGGGCAGCGATGCGGCCTTTCATTTCTCCATTGCCGAAGCGACTCAGAATGGCTGGCTTGTTCGTCTTCTGAACACGATTGCGGACTCCTTTAACAAATCCATTTCTATAGCACGGCGGCAATTATACTTAACGCCGGGACATCCTCAATTACTGATTGAACAGCACACCAAGATCTATGAAGCAATCCGGGACAAGAACCCCATCCTGGCACAGAAAACCATGCTGGAGCATCTGAGCTTCGCAGAGGGCGCCATGGCAAAAACGTTAAAAATTGAACCTGAATTTAAACTTTTAACCTGACATACGCCCCGATCTTCCCTTCCTAATTCTCCAAGCTTTTTCCGATCGCCTTGTGAAAAGTATCGAAACACCCTCCCCCCTCGCGGGGGGAGAGTGAATAGTGAAACTTTTTCAATGTAACAATTTAGATCTACACAATATTAACCTTCTGACAAAAAAAATCCACCGTCCACAAAAAAAACTCTTGACAAAATGATCTGACCGGTTATATGGTCTGACCACCTGACTGGAGCAATAGGCGGACCGGTTGAGGGTTTAAGAGAATAAAAAGAAGTCCCTTGGGCACATCTCGCTAAAAACCCTCGGACATCTCTTTCTTAATAACAATTGGGGTAATGGGATCGACGGCGATCACTTAATAATTTTTCCCAGCGAAAGGAGATAGACATCATGATTTGGGCAGTGAATGTTAGTCCATGGGGGGACATGGGGTTGACTGGGATCAAACGGTCACCAAAAAAAATCATCCAAAAAGGAGGTATGGCATCATGACTTGGGCAATGAATGTTAATCCGATGGGGAACCTGGCGTTGTCGGCACTGGTTGCGGCTGTTCCTATTTTATTTCTCTTTCTCGGTCTTACGGTTTTGAAAATGAAGGGCCATTGGGCAGCGATTATCGCCACCACACTGGCCGTAGTCGTCGCGTGTGTCGTATATGGCATGCCTGCACAGTATGCCGGTCTCTCGGTCGTGTACGGAGCTCTATTTGGTCTTTTCCCCGTCTGCTGGATTGTTATTACCGCTCTTTTCATCTACAATATGTCCGTAAAGACGGGACAGTTTGAAGTGATCAAGAATTCTCTGGCAACGATTTCCGATGATCGCCGCATGCAGGCTTTGCTTATCGCTTTCTCCTTCGGCGCCTTCATCGAAGGCGCAGCCGGGTTCGGAACACCCGTGGCAATCACCGCCGCCATGCTGGCAGGTCTCGGTTTTAATCCCCTCTACGCCGCCGGCATCTGTCTGCTGGCCAACACGGCCCCGGTTGCCTTCGGCGCCATCGGTATTCCCATCGTCGTCGGCGCCAGCGTCTCCGGCGTGGATTTAATGGCCTTCAGCCAGATGGTCGGCCGTACTCTGCCCTTCCTGAGCCTCTTTGTCCCGCTTTATCTGGTCGTCCTCATGGCTGGCTGGAAGAAAGGCTTCGAAGTCTGGCCCGCCTGTCTGGTCTGCGGCGGATCTTTCGCCATCGTGCAGTTCTGGTCTTCCAACTATATTGGCCCGCTACTTCCGGATATACTCTCGTCCATAGCCTCGATCATCTGCACCGTTATCTTCCTGCGATTCTGGCATCCCAAGGAAAGCTGGCGGTTCCCCGAGGAGGAAAAGAGCGCAGGCAGGGCAACGCTCAACTATAGCGGCGGACAGGTATTCCGGGCATGGGCGCCCTTTATTCTCCTTTCCGTTTTTGTTGCCGCCTGGGGCGTCAAACCCGTACAGACAGCCATGAACCAGATCTTCCTGTTCAAGCTGCCCATTGACGGCCTTAACAACATGGTGATCGACCACGTCGGCAAGGCAAAGACCGCCGTCTATGTCTTTAACGGACTAAGCGCCGCCGGTACGGCCATTCTTCTGGCCTGGTTTTTCTCGATCCCGGTGATGGGCGCCTCTATCCGCACCGCGTTGGAGGTTGCCGGCAATACCCTGAAGCAGTTGAGATGGCCTATTGTCACGATTTCCACGATTCTTGGTTTCGCCTACATCATGAACTACTCCGGCATGGCCATCACCCTGGGTTATGCCTTCGCCTCCACAGGCTTTCTTTTCCCGTTCTTCGCCGCGTTTCTGGGCTGGCTGGGCGTTTTCATGACCGGTTCCGACACGTCCACGAACGCCCTGTTCGGAAAGTTGCAGGCTGTTACGGCAGAACAGCTCGGTATTAATCCCCTTGTTACTGTCAATGCGAATACCTGCGGCGGCGTATGCGGCAAGATGATCTCCCCGCAGTCGATCTCCGTCGCCACGGCGGCAACTAACATGGTCGGCAAAGAGTCAGAAATCTTCCGTTTCACCCTGAAGCATTCGCTGATCCTTACCACGGTGGTCGGCATCATCTGTATGCTCCAGGCCTATGTCTTCACCTGGATCATTCCGACTGTGGAGAAAGTGGCGCCTGCAGCCGCCAAGGCTGTTGTGGCGGCAGCGGCGAAGGGCATCGATTCGGACGGTCTTCTCTATCTCGGGATCACATTTGCCGCAGCAGCGCTCATCACTCTGTCGTCGCGCATTTTAGGTAAAGGCATGGTTACAAAAGAAGGCACGATTAAAACGGTTTTCCATTAAATAGCCTGTCTAACCGGGGGCGGGGAGGCGACTCCCCCCTCCGAACTAATGCAGAATGAAAAGGTGATCTATTTGGGTATCGCGTTAGCTGTTGTTTTTTAAGTCACAATACTGCCAAACCGGCAGACAAAGAAAATTACGTTTCAGGCGCGTAATGCTGATGTTGCCATCGGGGGTCGGCTGCGCCAGCCGGCCCCCCCTCCTTTCTCCACGGAGGATTTCTTCGAGTTGGCCATTGCGCGATTTCTGTTCAGGCGGATCGGATTCAGGTTAGGAAATCCGGCATAAAAGAGGAATCCACTATGGACAAACAAACATTAAATCACGGACGAAATAAATTAGAAGTCGGAATCTCAGCGTTGCAGGGAATTGATGGAGAGACGATCTTCAAGGTTTGTCGCAACTGCTCAACGGTTGTCTTCAAGAAGAGACTTTTTTTGGATGGCTTTGTCTTTATTTGCAACTGCGGCAATCACATATACTGCAACAAATTCGGTTCGAATGAACGTCAGTTAAAATGACAGGGGGAATTGAAATGTTAGATACAGCAATCATCAAGCAATTGGAAGATATCGTCGGTAGTGGCAATGTGCTGACCAAGAAGGCCGACCTCGTGACCTACAGCTACGATGCCACCGCCGATATGCCGAGTCAGCTTCCGGACGTCGTGGTTATGCCCGCGACAACGGCAGCGGTGCAAAAGATCGTCTTGCTGGCAAAAGAAAAGAGTTTGGCCATCTACCCACGCGGCGCCGGGACAAACTTGAGCGGTGGAACGATCCCCCTGAAAAAAGGGATTGTCCTCTCCTTTCAGAAAATGGACAAGATCCTGGAAGTGGACCCGGAAAACCTGACTGCGACGGTTCAGGCGGGGGTCGTCATCCAGGCGCTGAGTGATGCCGTTGCCCCTTATGGCCTCATTTATCCTCCCGATCCGGGGACGGTGACGACGGCGACCATGGGAGGCTCCGTTGCGGAATGCGCCGGCGGCCTGCGCGGTTTGAAATACGGCGTGACCAAACACTACATTATGGGGATGGAAGTGGTCTTGGCGTCCGGGGAAATTTTCCGCTTTGGTGGGAAAACCGTGAAAAATGTCACCGCCTATGATTTCGCATCCCTTTTTGTCGGCTCCGAGGGGACCTTGGGGATCATCACCGAGATCATCGCCAAGCTCATCCACCCCCCCAAGTTCCGCAAGGCAATGCTGGCCAGCTTCAAGCGGCTCGAGGATGCCGGAAACACCGTGACAGGGATCATCAAGGCCTACGTCATCCCCGCCACGCTGGAGATCATGGACAAAATGACCATCCAGACCGTGGAAAATTACGCAAAGGTGGGCCTCCCCACGGACGCCGAAGCAGTGCTCCTAATTGAGGTTGACGGAGGCGCCCAGCAGCTTGTCGATTCGGAAGCGGAGGCGGTATTGAAGGTCATCAAGGAGAACAACGGTGAAGTGAAAATAGCCCAATCCGATACCGAGAGGGATCAGCTCTGGGCCGCCAGAAGAGCGGCGCTGCCGGCCCTGGCCCAGCTCAGCCCCACTACCGTGCTGGAAGATGCCACGGTGCCAAGGAACCGTATCACCGAGATGCTAGTAGCCGTTCAGAAAATCGCCGCGAAGTACCAGCTCAAAATCGGCACCTTCGGGCACGCCGGTGACGGGAATCTCCATCCGACCATCCTGGCCGATGCCAGAAACAAAGAGGAAATGGAACGCGTGCACCAGGCCGTGGATGAGATATTCGCCGCCGCCCTCAAACTGGGGGGAACCCTATCCGGTGAACACGGGATCGGCATGGCGAAGATGAAATACCTCAAGAGCGAGCTCGGCGAAAGCGGTCTTAATCTTATGAGAAGGGTCAAGGAAGCCCTCGATCCCGACTACATGTTGAATCCGGCCAAGATGGTCCCCGTGAAAGGCTAATGATATGAAAACGACACCCTACGACAAACTGGAAGAGGTGCAGGATGCCCTGGCGAAATGCATGAAATGCGGCAACTGCATGGCCGTATGCCCGGTGTATCTGACGGAAAAGGAAGAGGGGGCCTACGCGAGAGGAAAGCTGTCCATCGCCGAAGCGATTTTGAAAGGAGATCTGGATCTAAAAGACGACGATGTGCAGGAAAAGCTGTTCAACTGCCTGGTCTGCACCTCCTGCATGCAGAACTGCCCCTGCGGGGTCGATGTGTGCAAGATCATGCTTTCACTACGCGCCGCCCTGGCAAGGGAAACAGGACTTCATCCCATCAAGAAAGTGATTTTCGGAGCTTTGAAAAATCAGCCCTTCTTCGACAAGGCCATGAAAGCCGGGGCCGCCTTACAATGGATGGGCCTGCGCAAGCTCCCGGGGAATGCCGGCTATGAACCCCGCTTCACCATGGGTCTTTCCATCAAGAGGATCTTCCCGGGACTGGCAGCGACCCCCTTCCGCGACCAGGCGCCGGAGCTCATCAAAGCGAAAAACAGAAAGACGAAGGTCTCCTTTTTCACCGGATGCGCCTTTAACTATATCTTTCCCGATGTGGCCCAGGACGTCGTGGAGGTACTGAAGGAAAACGACGTGGAGATCGCCATCCCCAAGGAGCAGCAATGCTGCGGTATTGCCGTCTTCGCCCACGGGGACATTGAAAGCGCCAGGGTGCTGGCGCGCAAAAACATCGATGTAATGGAGAAAACAGGCGCCGATTACATCGTCACGGCCTGTGGATCCTGCGGCGAGTCCTGGCAGCACGGCTTCAAGGAACTCCTTTCGGAGGACCCCCTCTACGGCCCCAAGGCCGAGTACTGGAAGAGCCGGACCTATGACATCTCCACTTTCCTGACCAAGGTCATCGATTACAAGAAACCCACCGGACGCGTGGAGGCAACCGTCACGTACCACGACCCTTGTCATTTAAAAAAAGTAATGAAGGTTTTCACGGAACCACGGATCATCCTGAACGCCATTCCGGGCGTTACCCTGAAAGAGATGGCAAAGCCCGACGCCTGCTGCGGAAGCGGCGGCTCTTATACCATTACCCATCTCGAAACATCCATGGCAATCACCGGCCGCAAGATGGATGATATCCGGAAGACGGGGGCAGACGGGGTCATCACGGGCTGCCCGGGCTGCATGATGCAGTTGTCCGAAGGCCTCGCGAATTCAGGACAGGATCATGTCGCAACTCATTACATATCGCTTCTGGCCAAATCATACCGAGAAGCAAGAAAGAGCAAGACAGAAGAAATCAAACATGCTGCTTGATCAATTCAAAGCCAGGGCCGAGGCGGTAGGCAGTGAAGTCCACCGGTTCGAAACAAAAATTGCCGCCCTTCAATTTGTAATCGCTTTCTTACAAAAAGAAAGGGTGGCGGACAGCCCGGGGGATTATGCGGTCTGGGGCGACTGTCTATTCCTACAGAGGATTCAGACGGATCAACTCGCCGGGAAAGTTCCGGGCCTGAAATTCAACGTGACAAGGGAGGCGGTGGCCGCAGCAAAGATTGGTATCAGCCAGATGGATTGGGCTGCCGCCGACACGGGAACGGTAATGCAGGAATCCTCGGACGCCGCTCAACGCCTGGCGTCAAGCCTTCCCGAAATCCATGTCGTCATCATTGCTAGCGACAGGATTTTGCCCGATCTTACTTCTTTATTTGCAAAAGTGAATGTCAGGGGAGTACCTTACATTGCTTTTATTACCGGATCCCGCAGCGCCGCCGATATCGAGAAAGTATTGACCATCGACGTCCATGTTTGCAAAAGATTGGTAATTGTTATTGTTGACAGACTGAACGGAAGTCTCCAAGGGTAAGCAATTCCCTCAAAAAATCAATGCAGCGTGGAATGATGACGCCTTTTAAAAAGCCTGAAGCAGACAGATGATTGGAGAGTCTTGCTGTAGGAGGTAGTCTCTGAGCATAATCTGCACAAAACATTTTACGGAGAGAAGCATAAAATATCCATTGAACACTTTAGATCTATCTAAAAGTATCTTCAAGTAAGTATGCATCATATCGGATGAACCACCGTTGATCTCCTTTTACGGCCTTGTCGGAGGCGCTCAAAAAGGCTGGCAGTCGGTTACCGTTCTTCTCTTGTATGCCAGATACGCAGCACATAGATCATGGATTCCCGGATTTCGTAGCGCATCTCGTAATGGTTCACAAAGAGACGTCGAACCTCATGCGGTTCGAACTCTTCTAATTTTTCTCCGATGCGTGGATACTCCTTGAGACGGGCCGGTGCAGCAGTCAGTGATTGCACAACGCGGGCGGCGGCCTGCTTGTTCACCAGCGCCAGAAAATCGTAAAGCCGCACCAGATCGGAAAGTGCCTTGCTGGTCCATTTCAGTTGCATCATTGCGGCAACGGCAGCGGGGCTTTGGTGCTAAGACTATCTGCCCACTCTTGTACAGCCTGGTGGTCAATGGTACGGCCAGTATCGACATCGGCCATCGCTTCTATTGTCAGTCGCTGACGCTCCTCTTCATGGTCTATCCATGCGGATAATGCCTGCTTGATGATCCATGCACGGGAGCGCTCCAGGCGGGTGGCCAACTGGTCGACCTTCTCGGCCAAGGGCAATGGTATGTGTGCAGTCAGCACTTTGGTAGTCATGGGTATCTCCTATTTATTAATCGTAATTAATCATAGCGATTAATAATGATTAAGTCAAGAAGTTCATGTCATGTCATAAATGTGGGGTGTGACACCGATAAATAATTATTTCCGTTTGAAATGATGTAGAATAGTGAAAATTTCCGCATGCTGCATTACAGGAAGTTACACGTAACATCGCCACCCCGAAAATTCCCCCTCCAAAAATTCAATGTTATAAACGGTTATACTCAAAACACAGGAAAGTCCAACGATTTTTTATCAACGGTTTTCTACCCAGACCCCATATTATCTGGCGGGACCGCAGTACCTGTCTTTGCCTGACGGGCCGTGCTCATGTAAAGTAACATGGACTTTTCTTCTTTCTTCCCGGACCTGAACGATAACGCCGCTGAGGTCATCTTCTTCTGGGAAAGATACAGGGCAAATATTTTCGTTGCAAAGCTAACGATGAAATGGTTTTACAATCAGCCAGATACTCGATAGCACGGCTGTTGGGATTGCCCCATAACGTGAGCGATTACTTCGATAGGTATTTCATGCAAAAAGTCATATTTCTCGTTGATATGAATGCTTTTTTTATAAGTTGTGAAATGACAAGGAATGACTCTCTTGTCGGAATACCAGCCGCTGTTGCCGGCGATCCGAAGAAGCGTTCGGGAATCATTCTTGCGGCAAACTATGAGGCAAGGTCATTTGGGGTCAAGACTGCCATGGTTCTTCACGAAGCTTTGAAACTTTGCCCTAAAATGATCATGGTGCCGCCAGATCACCATTTCTATGAGCAGAAATCAAAAGACGTCATGGACCTGCTATCCAACTTTACACCAATTCTGGAGCAGAACAGCATTGATGAGGCGTGGCTTGATATGACAGGCTGTGAAGGACTCTTTGGCAAACCTGTAGAAGCTGCAAAACGGATAATGAATGAAATCAAAGACAGACTCGGGCTTTGGTGCTCAATCGGAATCGCTGAAAACAAGTTCCTTGCAAAAATGGCGGCGGAAATGAAGAAGCCCCTCGGCATCACCGAATTATGGGAACGTGATATTCCGGGAAAACTCTGGCCACTTCCAGTAAAAGAGATGTACGGCATTGGTGGTAAAACCGCTGAAAAGCTAAACCGGATGGGAATAAAGACCATACGTGATCTTGCAAGGTTTGACGTAAACCTCATTGCCAAAGCTTTCGGGAAATCGGGGAATGAAATTTATCTGCGTGCAAATGGGATTGACAATTCCTCTGTTCTCCCTCGCACGGCTGATGATATGAAGTCAATCGGCCGCTCAACGACACTGCCGGAAGACATATCCGATATCGAGAAAGCAAAGATTGTTCTAATGGAGCTTGCTGATGATATTGGCATGACTGCAAGAAGGTATGGCAAAAAAGGTCGCACGGTTCATATCACCCTCAAATATTCTGATTTTCAGGTAGTCACAAGACAGAAAACCATTTCTGCGACCTGTACCACCAAGGAAATATATCAGGCTGGTTGCAGTCTGCTTGAGCAAAACTGGAACAGGCTCCGTCCGGTAAGATTAATCGGAATAAGCCTCTCGGGATTTTATGAAGACTGCTCGTCGGATCAGTTGTCACTTTTTGATCAAATGGAAGACAATGTGAAGAACGAGAAGAATGAGCGAATTGACGAGGCCATGGACAAAATAAGAAGCAAGCATGGCTCTGGAGTAATAACCTTTGCCGCATTGGTTAAGAAATAGCCGGTTGCGTATCGAAACGAGTCTGACGAAGAGAAATATGGGGCGCTTCCAATACGTTCCCTATGCCCTACCCCCAGATCACACCGCATCCCCAGGATAGGGCTTTTCAATATGCTTACTCCAAATGTCCTCCGGCATATTCAGCTCCAATAAGGTATCAGACAGCGGCTGCCCACCGTTCCAGAAATGATATTTCTTGTCAGCACTAAAGGGAATGATCATGGTTCCAGTATGGTCGATGTAAGGGATGCCTTTATTGGTCATGCTATTGATGGTCCTTTTTCTTGATTATTTTGTCGGCGAGGTCTCGGAAGGAGAGTATATAAAAAATATCGGCTGAGGTCAAAAGAAAAAGCCCCTGAATCAAATGCAGACAGGGGCTTTGTCAGGGGATGGAGTTAAAGCTTTACGGAACCTCGCCATTTACCAGACACGTATAGGGTGTAAATATTTTACTCCGCGAAGTCGATACTAAAATTTAAGCAGCGACTAGTAATTATCATTCGGTTAATTCATCAAGCTTCTTTAAAATAAGATCATCAGCCAAGAATATATTGGTGGTTTCAGCCTCATCATCAAAAATAAGAACTGCCAATCCGCTTTGAAGCTTTTGTTTTACATATCTGAATTTCGTTTCCGCTGAAGCCTCAACTTCGCTATAATCAGTCCCATCCCTGGAAATATATTCTTCAATAATGCCTTTTAGGGCTTCGTGGCTGAGTTTATTGACTGGAATTCTGTGGATTGACATTTGATTTTTAAAACTGGCTCCACCTGCTCTCGTTTAAGCGGCGTTATTTCTTCTTATAGACATTCAGTCCTATCTTAATCTCTTCTTTTTCAGGAATGGCAACATTTCCTTCCGATGATGCAATGATAATGGTCTTTCCCGATGATGACGGTCCAAATTCTTTGCTTAGATCAACCTTGATGGTCAGGATGTTGCCTTCCACTTTCATCTCTACGTTCTTCATTTTTTTGATCCTCCTGGTGAAGCGAATTTAGCACGGCGTATCACGTTTCGACTAAAAACGCATCGTGGTTCCTTATCACGTGGTTCGTTATCTCAACGTGAAGATTGATTTCCTGCGTACAGAAAAATCTTTGCTGCTCCTTCTCCTCGGCATAAAACGGTCCCCTCTTCAACCAGCAACCTCAGAACCGAAGAGGTCATGGAAAGCAGATTCCGGTACGTTCCCATAAAAATTGATTCTTGCTGCAGCCTGTTGCATATTTCCGGATATGTAATCCCACCAGGATTCTGCTTTATCAGCGCCTTCACTGCCTTCTTCACCCGGCACAGTTCCTGCGGTAGCTTTTCATGATCTGTCATCTGTTGTATCTATGCTCTACTTTTAAATCTTTCCCTCCGACAGGATTCCTTTTGCCAGCAGGCTCAGAATCCCCTGCCCTTTTTTATAAGCTGTTCCATTCAAAAGGAGCTTTTCCACCTTCAGGTTTAGAAGCTCATTCGGCTTCATGGCCAGAGGATTCTTATTCAGGATCACCATATCGGCAATCTTGCCCTTTTCCAGGCTACCGCGATCCTTTTCATCGAAGGTGGTCCAAGCGGCGTTGTATGTGAACATTTTAAGGGCTTCCTGAATGGTAATGGACTGTTCAGGGATGTAGTGGTTACAGGCGGCATGGATGCCGAAGACAGGATCTGGAAGCGTGCAGGGGCCGTCAGATCCGCCACTCAATATGATTCCCATGTCGGTCATCTTGCGTAGGGGAGAGATTTTGTCTGCTCGATCTCCCAGGATGCTTTTCAGAAATTCGCAGGGCTCCAGATCCCAGATTAGGAGCGCTGGCTGTAGAGGGATCTGAATGCCAAGATCAGCACACTTTTGAAGTCCCTCCTCAGTTGGCAGGCAGGCATGGATGATACCATGCCGGTGATCATTCCTGGGATAATCTTTCAGGGCAGCTTCTATGGCCATGACTGCCTGATCAAATGCCGTATCGCCTATGGCATGCATTTCTATTTGAAGTCCCTCGCGGTTGGCTCTTTTGACAAATTCTATGACCTCTTCATCCTTGTAAAACAAAATCCCCCGATTGTTGGGATTATTGACGTAAGGTTGCTTCAGCGCCGCATCTTCACTTCCAAAACAACCATCCAGGGATGCTGCGAAGCATCCTCCGATACGGGGAAGCCTCCTCTTTTTGACCTTGTTGATGTCCATGGTCTGGAAAAAGACCCTGCTCTGGAAACCGGTGTTCAGACCTTTCCCAAAGACCATCTCCATGGTGACATCCAGGTCCCTAGGAAAACCCACTCCTGATGCTGTGTGCATCATGCCAATGCCTTTATCCGCCAGATCATCAACAGCCCGGAGCATATTTTTGATGGTCCTGGAGATAGAGACCTTCTTGGTAATGAAATCAGTAGTGGCGAAAAAGGCCTCCTGCTGCATTTCGCCAGTATCTTCGTGATATCCTCTCAGGGTTTTGACTTTATCCGGCAGCATCTCGATCATCTTGCTGGTCAGGATGCAGGAGTGGCCATCGTATTTGACGATAAATACCGCCCGGTCAGGACAGGCTTTGTCAAGCTCATCCTTCGAAATGAGTCTCTTTTCATTAACCGAATGGGTTGAGGCGCCGAATCCCATGATGATCTTGTCGTTACTCGTAGCTGCGAATTCCCTCACTTGCTCGCACATCTCGGGCAGGTCTCGCGCGGATCTTACATCGAGTCCGGCATTGAACAGGGCATAGGATGCAAAGTGGAGATGGGTATCTGCAAAAGATGGGAGCAATGATCTTTCCCCAAGAACCTCAATTGGCGCTCCTTTGTATTCAGCAGGCAGGTCATTCCCAACAAATACAATTCGGCCTTTATCTTCGACAAGGTATTGATAAACGTGATTATCTTTGTCGCAGGAGATGATTGCGCCGCTATATGTTTTCATGGTCTATACTTCCGATTTAAGCATCGTTGCCTGAACTCTTCTCATTTCTTCCAGAAGCTCCTGCTTGCTGATGATGCCTTTGCCGTCCAGAAGATTGATAAGAGCCTCTGACTGAATAACTTCGGACCAGAGAAGTTGTTCGAATGATGTAATTTCTTTAGGATCGAGTTGTTCAGCCATGGGAGTCCTCAAGTGCTCAGTGATATTGTAAGTCTGGTTATGACATTATCGATCAACTCTCTTTGATCTGGTTCCATCTCCAGAGTAAATACAATTTGTCGCAGATCTTCCAGAGGCTCTCGAGCAGCAGCCAGTTTCGTTTTCAGCATTATTGTTTCTTTTCTCTGATTGTCCACTATTTCCCATATGGTTTTCAATCTTGTGGCCAGCACATCGACAATTTCCTCATAGGTGGCCTCAAGTTGTCTGTTTACATCCTCCATTGTACAGTTTCCCCCTTCTGTTTTAAATCTTATTCTGGCTCTCTCAACAGCGCATTCGGATTGATTACAGGGTTAGATAAGCAGTTCATGCAATAATAAACTGGCCAGACGCAACCGCAGCCAGATCCGATGATTTCTAACCGGCAGCACTTTTCACACACGGGTATGTTGCATCCTTTGCAGAAGGTGAAGATCTTGCCGTTTTCACAAAGTCCGCAATCATCCATAATCTTCAAGGATATTTGATTTTTGCACCTTTTCCCATAGTGCCTTGACGATCAGCATCGATGCGTCATCCACATGAAGATTTTCATCTCCCGATAATATGCGGCAAGATTCAAGGAGGGCATCATTTCCAGTCCAGAGGCCGAATTCATGTCTGATCTGATACCCAAGGGCAAAATGGACATCAATAAGATTTTCTTCACGCATGGTAGCCAATAGAATTTCATCATTGAGACCCATATTGGCATGAAGCATGTCAACGGCTTCCGCAACTGATTGCGGCTGTTTCTCTTCATTCGTCATTGCGCTTTTGAAAATGATGAAATCAATGTCTTTTCGAGCAAGTCAATGGTTGCCTGATATATCGTAGGATCTTTGCTGCCTCTGGGACCGGCGACATTGAGGACTTTGATGTCGTTTCTTTCAATCCAGGATATGAGCCTGTCCGCCGCTGTTTCCAAAGATAGATCAGCCATGTCGATATGAATCCAGAATTTCTTATGCTTCTTGGCCAGTTCCCTTGTCAACGCCGATCCGCCCGTGAGAAGTCCATGGGAGATAATCAGAGTGCCGTCTGAATCAAGGATGTTTTTCTCGGTTCGCTTTGCGTATTCGGCAGTGGGCATTTCTTGAAGCTGGTATTTCAAATCAAGAGTGCCGTATTCAGTCTTTCGGCCTTTGGGAACCCAACCGCCATGAGGGATATCATGTTTGATGGCGAAATCAAGGCCTGCTCTGTCAGCGCCCGTTTGGCCGCCGGAGATGATCATGGTTACCAACTTCAAGGGATCAACCTTCATCGTTTGCAGGTCCTGAATAGATTATTTCTCCTGTGTCTCTGGATATTACCATTAGATGTGAAGAACAGAGACCGGTTGAAAAGGCCGGCCTCAAAGTTATGTACCAACAGTCGCCGAAATTGCGGTGTTGATAAACCTTCCATCCTCTATCCCATTCGTCTGTAATCTCGATATGGAACATCTGGGAGATATTTTGCTTCGCGATATCCAGAGCTTCGTCTTTGGTTATCTGCATTCTTGAGTGTCCTATGTTATTTTGAACATTTGCCGCTGTAATAGTCCCAGACGTCGCAGCTCTTGCCGTTTTTGAATGTGCAGGTTCCCTGTTCCTTATCAGTATTACTCTGATCGGTGACTTTATAAGATCCGCCAGTGATGGCGCAGTATTGAGCTGCCGGGGTCACATAACCCGTGATCTTCCTTCCACCAACAGGACATTCTCCCCGAAAAAGCGCCCACTCTTCGCATTGGCGGTTATCTTCGAAAATGCAAATGCCGTATTCTCCGCCATCGTCTCTTTTCTGAATCGAAAGGGTCCCGCCTTTGTTTATACAGTTGACCGATGCGGGATTGGCGATTCCGGTTTTGCTGCCAGGTTTGTTGGTTCCTTTAGGGAGGCAGGAACAGCCGCTTGCAAAGACTATGATGAGAATTAAGGCGATCCACTTGCATATACCGGCGCCTGATGGTCTGTAATCCTTGAAAATGAAATCCTTCACGGGAGCTTCTCCTCCTATCATTACTCATTGTTTGATCTGACCACTATCAATTACTCGAAAACTCTCTTTCCACGACATCCTGCATTTCTGAAGGTTTGACCTTCCTGCATTTTACCAGCAAGCGTTTATACCGTTGTTCACTGAAGGTCTTATTATTCTTGTAAGTATCATAGATAAGATGGATAAGGATCATGACGATCACGTGAATTGCCTCATGTCTTGAATATCCCATTCTATCTATGTATTCATAAAGCAGGGCAGCCTCAACAGGCGTTTCCGAAGCAAGCTGGTCTTCCGCCATTTGATGAAGGCTGATATGGAGAAAAGGATTGAATCCTTCAGCCTCTTTGTATTCCCTTCCAGAAACTAAATCTTCATTTTCAAAATATTCCTGAAACTCTTGATGGTCCATAATGATCATGGCCAGTTTCTGCTCGTCCTGGTTAAGTTCAGCGTAATTGCCTTCCTTGATCAGGTTCCATATCCTGTTGATTTGCATTTTGGAATCTTGCTGTTTAAGATGCTCAAAGGTCTTAGCGAAACTGTCGACCATAGATCTTCTCCCCAGAATATGCCGGCTGGATTTCGATCAGTTTCAACGATCCCGGTTGGGCCAAGATGTTGTCTATTTCTGCAATGCCCTGCACGCCTGATCGACAACCTGGTTAGTATTTCCTTGAATCCTGGCAATCCGACGGGCTCGCTCGCATTCCCACTCATCCACCGGGTCGGTCTTGTCCCAGGCCCGAAAAAGCTTCTCATTTTTACCGGAAATAATCCCGCGCCCTGGATAGGCGCTTTCCATATACATATACGTTCGCGCAATTTCCCCCCGGACTTCTGGCCGAGGCTCGATCTTGCGGTCTTCGATCTTCGTTTTACACGCCCCAAAGCGGTACTGGCCACCGGGGATCATGGCCATGGAATAGTTTGATCGTAGCCCGTTGACCTCACCGACTGCAGGGTAGAGGTTGTACATGTCAGCTTGCATTTTACGGAATTCAAAGTTGACCTTCTCGGCACATTTCCGGCCTTTGAAAGATCGCCCCCGGCTGTCCACGCAATCCGGGTGGCCGTTTCGCCATTCCGGAAATGACTGGCCGAATGCTTCTGCCGGGACAACGTGCTCCCATTCAATCCGATGCGCTCGTTTGTTGTCCTTCTGAGGCGTATATCCGCAGGACGCGAAGTCCACTTCTTTCTGCTCGTCATATTGGCAGCCACAGTAAATGTCTATCCGATGTTCTGGTTCCTTGTAGATGACCTTTTGGAGGAGCTTCTTAGATTTGTTGAACGAATCATTCGTAGTGTTGCCGGCCTGAACCACGTCCGCGGCAATGACCACGCCTGATGTGGATATTACGATCGCAAGGATGAGAAAGATTGGAAGGATGAGAAGGGATAAGCGTTTCGATTTTTGTTTCATGAGGATTTCGTTGTCATTTTATCCTTTCCGTAAATACCTGCTTACCTGTGACAATAAACGGATCACCTCTGTGTGTCAATGGAAATGGAGAGGGAAAGGCTGAGGTTTCCTGCGACATCGCTATGCCGCCAGTCACAGGGCACCACCCCTACCATTCTCCTCTATGGGTAGAAAGGGAGTCCCCCATTGTGGCCTTTTCAGGATTGTTAGTCACAGTTTCTGATGATAACGGAATACATGGTGGAATTTTTGGAGGGCTATCACCCGGATGGGCGGTGGTGTGAGCTCCTTCCTGGATTCGATAAGCTCCCCTTAATTGTATTTAAGCATTTCTTCAAATACAAACAAAGGTTCTGAAAAACCCTTTTCGGCATTGAATCCTGGTTGAAACATTCAGTGTTTCCCCTCCTTTTCCGCAGGTAGTTGCTGAAAACGCTCCTTCCTGAAAGGAAAACTCGTTGACATTGGAAAATAGAAGCTTTAAATGGAATACATTCCCCTTTAAGGTAATATTGTGAAAAACAACAACATCTTTGGCGAGTTTTCCGAGCATATCCTTTCAATCATATATAGGATTAGTTCTCTCCTTACGACCCCATCTCCCATTGATAAAGTTGTTGATTCCCTTCTGGAATCTGTGACAGAGGGTATGGGCTTCAATCGATCCTGTCTATATCTGATCAATAAAGAGAAAGATTTACTTGAATGCATGTGGATCAACGGTTTTTCACATGAACTGGAAGAATCCTCCAGGACAAAGCCATATAATTTGAAAAGGCACGATTCAATTGAAACTAAAGTGGCCCTGACCGGGGAGCCACTCCTTATAAAAGATGTCTATTCTGATCCGATTCTGACCCCTGCAGATCTGAAAATTACGAAGAAATTTGAAAGAGGATGCATCCTCTATGTCCCCCTTAAGGTCAAGGGAGAGATCATCGGCATTCTTGGCGTGGATAAAAGACAGGGCGAACCCGAAATCGATGAAAAGCAGTTTGAATCCCTGTCTATTTTTGCCAATTATGCCAGCATCATAATCGAAAACTCGAGACTTTATGAGGCTCTATTAAACGAAAAGATGTTTTCCGAAGATATTCTGAACAGCTCCGTGAGCGGCATACTCACCACGGACATTCATGGGAAGATAACGTCTTTAAATCCCGCAGCGGAAAATATTCTCGGTGCGAACAAGGAAAATATTCTGAACAAGTTCGTCCAGCATGTCTTCACGAATATCCCTGAGATATACAGCATGTTTTACAAAACCATTTCGGTCCACGAAAATATAAAAGGCTGTGAATGCTCTCTGAAAAACGATAAGAACATCATTTTAAGCATAAGTTCTTCGCCGATTTTCAATGATAAAGGGGCACTCAGGGGTGTACTCTTTCTTATTTACGATATCACCAGCGAACGCGAACGGGATGAACGTTTGCAGCGGATGAACCGGCTTATTTCGCTGGGCGAGCTCGCGGCGGGTGTTGCGCACGAAATACGAAATCCCCTCACGGGAATCAACGTTGTCCTCGATATATTTAAAGATAACGAACGCCTCACAACATCCGAAGCCCTCCTGCTCGATGAAGCCAAACATGAAATAGTTCGATTGGAAAAGCTGGTATCCGACCTTCTCGACTTTGCACGGCCCAAGAGATTCAACTTTGAAAAAGGAGATATTAATGAAATAGTCCGGAGCATCTGCTCTTTGATCAGCGAGCAGTGCAATAACCAGAGAATCAGATTGGCTGCCCGTTATGGGAATAATATTCCCAGCTCCCCCATGGACAATGAAAAGATCCGCCAGGCATTGTTAAATATAATAATTAACGCCATTCAATCCATGCCCCAGGGCGGGGACCTGACCATCGAAACCGGCGTGAGTGAAAAGAATTCAGCCGAAAAGGTCGATAACTGTATCCTGGTCCATATCAGCGACACTGGCGCGGGCATTTCCGAAGAGATCAAAGACAGGATTTATGACCCGTTTTTCACGACCAACCGGGAGGGAACAGGCCTGGGACTTTCAATCACATACAGCATCATAAAGGAGCACCGGGGCACAATCCGCTTTGATTCCAATGCTGATAAAGGCACGACTTTCATTTTATGCCTGCCGGCAGACCCCCGGATAAAATCCAGGCAAGGCAAAGTTTCCAGGAGAGCGCAGGCATGAATCAGATTCTGATAATAGACGACCAGAAATTGATTCGGGACTCGCTCAAGGTTGTCCTTGAGAAAAACTCGTATGAGGTTCACCTGGCGGAAACCGGTTGCAAAGGCCTCGAGATTATAAAAAAGGGAGGCATCGAACTGGTACTGCTGGATGTCAGGCTTCCCGATATAGACGGCATTGATGTCTTAAAAAAGATCAGGGCAATGGACCCCGAAATTATCGTTATAATGATGACGGGCTACGGCACAGTTGAGAACGCTGTACAAGCCATAAAAATAGGGGCTGTCGATTATATAAATAAACCATTCGAATCAAAGGCCCTTACCACAATCGTAAAACTAGCCCTGGAGACCCATAAGCTTAAGCGCGAGGTCCGCGGTTTCCAGGACAGAAACAAGATGCTGTATGGCACGGACAAAATTATCGGCCAGAGCAAATCATTACAAAAAACACTGGATATGGTGAACAAGATTTCCCAGATCGAATCGTCTACAGTTCTCATCCAGGGTGAGAGCGGGACCGGGAAAGAACTGGTGGCCAAGGCTATCCATTACAACAGCTCTCGCAGCAGCGGCCCCTTCGTGGAGATCAACTGCTCCGCCATCCCGACAACTCTACTGGAAAGTGAACTGTTTGGCTATGAGCAAGGGGCTTTCACTGACGCAAAAAGGGCGAAACAGGGCCTCGTAGAGCAAGCCAACGGGGGAACGATCTTCCTTGATGAAATCGGAGACATGGAATTGAGCATGCAGTCGAAGATCCTCAATGTCCTGCAAGAGCGCAAATTTAGGCGTCTGGGGGGGGGAAAGATGATCGATATGGATGCCCGGATAATTGCCGCGACAAACCACAATCTTCGTGAAGAAATCGGTAAAAAGAGTTTCCGTCAGGACCTTTTTTACAGGCTGAATGTTCTTCATATAAATCTATCACCTTTAAGAGAGAGGAAAGAAGACATCGTTCCCCTCACAAAATATTTCATTCATGAGTTCAATCAGAGCTTCAAAAAGAACGTTCGGGATATTTCGCAGGACGCCATGGATCTCCTCTTAAACTATTCCTGGCCGGGCAATGTGAGAGAGCTCCGCAATACAATCGAAAGAATAATGATTATTGAAAATCCCGAGATTATATTGCGGAAGCATTTGCCGGCGGAAGTAATTGGAGAGATAAGCCTGGAATTGAGTTCGCCGAAAAGGCCTTTTGATCCTATCGTCCTTGGTGAAGACGGCATTGATTTAAAGGCTATAACAGAATCTTTTCAGGCCGAAATTATAAGCGAGGCATTGATGAAAGCCGAAGGGAACAAGAGCAAGGCGGCGAAATTGCTGAATATGGATCGTTTTTCCCTTCGATATCTGATAAAGAAATATCACCTTTCTTGAATATTTCTCGATTCCAATCCCCCACCTTTCCTTGGTCTCAATAGGAGGAGACCCGGATTTGATCTTCTTACGCCCGCACTAAAATTTTACCCTCTAATTGGCATTGTTCCTGCAATGAGAAATAAAGGTCAAAAACATTACGGAGAAGTTTATGAATACTTCCGTAGCCATTCTCGGTGTGGGAATAACCAAAATCGAAAAGGCTAAAAAAAAGCAAAAACTTGATGAAATGGTTTTTGAGGCAGCATCATCAGCCCTCTTGGATGCCGGTCTCGACAGGGGACAATTGGACAGTGTCGTGATTTCCGGCTGTGATGAATTAGACGGACGCTGCATATCGAGTATGCTCCTTGCGATGCCCGCCGGGGCTTATCTGAAGGATGAGATAAAAGTCACTGATGAAGGATGCTATGGGGTTATCCTGGCAGCCCTGCGCCTGATGACGGGACAGTTCAATCTGTCCATGGTTGTGGGATGGTGCAAAACCTCGGAGGCGCCGGTATCGAACATTATGAACATGAGGTGGGATCCTTTTTATCATCGTGGTTTCGGAATGAATCATGTCGCCGCGAATGCACTCATGGCAAGCGCCTACTTAGGCAGGTACGGCATTTCCACCGATGTTCCGGCGATGATTGTCGTTAAGAACAGGGGAAACGGCAGGAAGAACAAGCTCGCACAATTGCGCCAATCGGTTACTCTCGCTCAGATCCGTTCGTCGCGCATTGTCAGTTGGCCTCTTCGCGAGTTGGATTGCGCACCGGAATCAGACGGCGCCTGCGCCCTTATCCTGGCATCCCGGCGCAAAGCGAAGGAATTGAAAAGCGACCCCGTCTGGATCACTGGATTAGGCTGGGCCACTGACTCCTACTATCTGGGGGAACGGGACCTCGCGGAATCCAGTTCGACACACATTGCCGCGTCCAGGGCTTACAGCATGACAAAAATTAAAAATCCCCTCAGGGCCTTGGATGTGGCGGAGATTTCCGATTTCACATCCTACCATGAACTCATTGCTTGTGAAGGGCTGGGTTTCTGCGGCCCGGGGAAAGCTGAAGACATCGTCAGGGACGGATCGACGCAGATCGGGGGCATGCTGCCGGTCAATCCTTCGGGGGGGATACTATCCGGTAATCCCATGATGACATCCGGCCTCTTCAGGATATGTGAGGCCTATCTCCAGGCTGCCGGTAAAGCCGGGGACCACCAGGTTCCGGGGGTCAGAAAGGCCTTGGCCCAAGGCAGCACAGGGTTCTGTGCCCAGGGTAATGCTGTTTTCATCCTGCAGTCTTGATGAGTATTTACCAGTTGAAAACCGGGAGAATCGAATGACAAGAAGGAAGGTGGCTATCATCGGAGTAGGGCAGACACAATACCGCTCCCAACATGAGGCAACATTGCCGGAACTCGCACAGCAGGCCGCCCTCGCTGCTCTTGAGGATGCGGATATGACAATGGAGGACATCGAAGCCGTTGTCTTTTCTATGGGCCCTTCCGAATTTGTTGGAATGAATGATCCGGAAAAATGGTGTGTCGGCGCAGTAGGGGGGCGCAATAGGCCCTTCATGCGCATCAATACAGGAGGAGCTACCGGTACCTCCGCAATTCACGCCGGCTTCTATCACATAGCCTCCGGCATTTTCGATTCCGTTCTTGTGGTTGGGGCCGACAAGGTTCGGGAATGCAAAGATTCGCAACAGGTCCTGAATACTATCTGGGATCCCCTCTACGAAAGGCAGTTTGCACTTACGACCATTACGATGGCGGCGTTCCAGGCCGTACGGCACATCCATCTTTACGGGACGACGGAAGAACAAATGGCTCTCATAGCTGTGCGTTCCTGGAAAAATGCGCTAAACAATCCTGTCGCTCACCTGAAGGGCCGGATAACCGTTGAGGACGTAATGAAATCCCCCTATTTATGCTGGCCCATAAAGAAGTATGAGATATGTCCAAGTTCTGCTGGGGGGGCCGCAGTGGTCATGGTTTCAGAGAAGAAGGCTAGGAGAATGGGATGCCGGCCTGCCTGGATAAAAGGATGCAGCGAGTTTGCCAACACCGTTTTCCAGGGGGACCAGATGGGAGGCAGGGCCGAGATGGATTTTGCCGATTCCGATATTCTCGCAATGGCTGCAAAAGAGGCCTTTCACCAGGCAGGTATTGCGAATCCTTTAAAGGATATCCAGGTTGCGGAATTATATGCGCCGTTCACTATTTGTGAAATTTCAATGGTTGAGGCTCTGGGTTTCTGCGGCAAGGGCGAAGGCGGAAGGTTAAACGAAAGGGGCTTTTTCGATATTGGAGGAAGAATCGCCGTCAATCCTTCCGGAGGAACACTGTGCGCCAATGCCATAGCGGTAACAGGGCTGGCTCGTGTCTGCGACGGCGCGCTTCAGGTCATGGAAAAGGCAACGCCCGGCATGCAGGTCGAAGGTGTCCGCAATGTTGTCTGCCACGGTGAGGGCGGCTCCTTCCAGTTCCATGCCGTGGTTGTTCTTGGTGCGGAATAATGAAGAATGGGGTGCTTATGAAAAGTGATGCAGTTTCTCTCAGGGGCGGATGGAACGTGGAATATAACTATGCCGTGGGACAGGTAGGCCAAAGGTTTTTTCAGGCATTGAAACAAGGAATGATAATTGCCCCGAAGTGCCCGGCCTGCGGTTTGGTTATGCTCCCACCCAGGGCATTTTGCGAGAGGTGTTTCGTGCCTGTAAAGGAATGGGTGAAAGTGGCCAGCGCAGGGACGATCCAGGCTTTCACCATTGTCCCTGTCAAATTCGAATCTCTTCCCGATCCCCCATACGCTATCGCTTTTGTTCTTCTCGACGGTGCCGATACGGCCCTTGTCAACTTCGTTAAAAACATAGATCTTTCCGATCTGAAAAAGGCAGCTGAAAAGATGGCCATCGGAACGCGCGTGAAAGTTGTCTTTAAGAAACGAAGAAAAGGTTCAATCAACGATTTTCATTACGAGCTGCTGGATATTTGAGGAGGGTTCAGATGAAAAAAGTGATTCTCGAAAAAAAGGACCGAGCGGCCACTCTTTTCATAAATCGCGCAGACGCTTTCAATGCGCTTGATTTGGAAACAGTTCTCGAAATGGAGGACGCTGTGCATATGGTCGAGCATGACCGTGAAATAAAGGTCCTGCTTGTTAGAGGGAAAGGAAAGAATTTCTGTACGGGGGCGGACCTGAAGTACTTTCTCACTATTCAACGGGACGCGGTTGCCCTGGAAAGTTTCATTTCCCAGATCAACCGGACCTTTAACAGCATGGAGAATCTTCGTGTTCCCGTCATTGCTGTTGTCCACGGATATTGCCTCGCCGGCGGTTTTGAACTGCTTCAGGCCTGCGATCTGGCGATCTCTTCCACAGACGCCGTCATCGGCGACCAGCATGCTAATTATGGACTTATGCCGGGCGCCGGAGGGACGCAGCGCCTGCCGAGGATCATCGGACGCCAACGCGCCAAAGAATTGCTTTACACGGGGCGTTGGTTAAGTGGCAAGGAAGCCCAGGAGTATGGCCTTGTTATTAAAGCGCTCCCCCCCGATGAACTGGAGCGTGAGGTGGAACATATCGTGGCCCGGATTGTCGAGAAAAGTTCTGACGGCCTCGCCTGTATGAAGAAAGTCCTTAATCAAGGTATGGAAATGAGCATGCAAGACGGCATCTCACTTGAGGTTAGGACGTTTCTGAACTATTTCCCCTCAGAAGATCCCGTCTCGGGATTAATTGCCTTTAGCGAAAAAAGAAAGCCGAAATTTCCCTAATTTCGGGAATATGGGTTTGTTTAACCTGAAGTGCTCAGGTTCAGTAAAAAACTCCTCTGAACTGACGATATGTGAATTTATTTCACATCGGATTTAATTGCCGCAAAATGGGAAATAATTCAAAAAAGGTTCGTATATAACGACGAGGAAATAAAAAAATCCGACTATCTTGTAGACATGACCACGGCGAGTGAGGCGATTGTCGCCAAGGAGTTGGATTTGTCCTATGCCTCCCTTTGTTAAACAGATAATTACGCCCACGGCATAGTTAATGAGCCGCTGACAATGGAGGATATCCTACGCCATGTGCGGGAGAATGGTAAAGGAGTTGTTAAAATTATGAAAAAATACTTGCAAAGGAGTGGTTTATGAAGTTCTCTAAGAAAGGCGATACCGGGGAAACGAGTCTCCTTGGTGGGCAACGGGTGCCGAAATTCGATCCGAGACCGGAGACCTATGGCGTTCTCGACGAGGCAAGTTCCGTCCTTGGCGTGGCCCGTGCCCTGACTCCGGATACCAAAATCAAGGAGATTATCCTAAGCGTCCAGAAAGACCTGCTCACAATGGGCGCGGAGCTTTCCAGCCTTCCCGGAGACATTCCGAATCTTGCCGTCAGAATCGGCGAAGGTGATGCGAAACGCCTTGAGGATCTCATCGATGAACTTCAGAAAAACGTAACCATACCCAAGGTCTTCATCTACCCCGGAGATACGGTTGTATCAGCGCAAATCGATGTGGGGCGCACTGTGATAAGAAGGGCGGAGCGGAACACTTCCAGGCTCAAGAGCCAGGGACTTGTCGATAATCCACACATCCATGAATATCTGAACCGCCTGGCGGATATGCTTTTTGTCCTGGCTAGGTATGAGGAACAGAGCGAGTAGAATGAATTGACGGCTTTACAAAGAGGCCACAGGCAAGGCAGGCAAATTCTGAGGAATAAGATGTACTTTCCCATATGCAGCATCCGGGCGTTTTATACAGCCGTCAGAATGCGCCGAGCTGACACGGTTTAACCTTAATCTTGAGTGCCTCGCACGCCGAAGCGACTTTGATATGCGGCATTCCGAAAGTTTCGGCAATTAGCCAGGCATCGAAAAATGATCCCCCTCGGCACGGTTATCGTCATTCAGACCTTCGGCGATTTTCTGTGCTCCCACATCCCAAACAAAGGCGAACAGATGGTTAGATATTATGGCTCATGCAAGACTTTGCATGAGCCATAATATTACACTTTGTAGCACTATACAATTAATAATTACAACATATTACACATTTTCACTCCTGCTAAAATTGAGTTTATTTAACCTGAAGTGCTCAGATTCAGAAAAAAATCCTCTGAACTGACGATATGTGAATTTATTTCACATCGGATTTAATTGCCTCAATAATTATTTGGATGAGAGGGAAAAAAGACCTTTTATGAATTTCCCCCATCCCATCTGGAGAAAAAGACTGCTTCCAACCGACCCTGCCGTTTTTCAATCAGGCCGGTTTCGATGTCCTTCAGCCCGGATTAAAACCAAATTACCGTCTGAATCCAAGAGATGTGAACTAATTACACCCGACAAGGTGGAATTTATTTACTAATCCCGTTCCAACGCAGGTCTAACTGCAAATATTTTTACTTTTAATCCGGTAATATCCCCCTTGGCATCTGATGGCACAACTGTTGCTCTTATGATGAACGCATAAGCTTAAGTCCAAACATGAACATTTTGAGATCAATAAGGTTATTGAAAGAAGGGGGGAACTATGAAAGCAACGGCAGAAAAATTACCTGACAATCAGGCAACAGATGTGGATTGGGATAAGTGCCTTGCGGCTTATTATGAAAAGCCAAAAAGCAGCTTGACGTGGTCGGGCCTAGAGGTGAAGGAGGTCTACACTCCAGAAGATCTTCCATCGGAAAAGTACAAAGACATATGTGATCCGGGAACGTATCCCTTTACCCGGGGGATTCACCGGAACATGTTCAGAGGGCGTTACTGGACTCGACGGGAGGTCATCGGGATGGGTTCACCCCAGGATACCCATGATCGATCAAAACTCCTCGTGGACGAGGGTGGCTCGGGATTAAACACCATCGCCGACATTCCTTACGAAATGGGCCTCGATGCGGATCACCCTTGGGCGCAAAGCGAGGTGGGACTGACTGGCGTTTGCATCACCAACATGTACGACATGGAGACCATGACGGCCGATATCCCCCTCGATAAGGTTTCATGGTCACTCATCACTGCATCCTCTGTATCCGTAGTGACAATGGCGCAGTATGCGGCCGTGGCAAAAAAGCGGGGCTATGACCTCAAGAAACTTCGGGGTACCATTCAGAACGACCCGGTGCATTTCCGTTACTGCGGCTTTGCTCCCGCATGTCCCCTAGATCTTTCCGTTAAACTGGGAACGGATGTTATCGAGTACTGCACAAAAGAGATGCCCCTCTGGTACTATACCACTGTCAATCTATACGATCTCCGGGAGCAGGGAATTACCGCGCCCCAAGAGGTTGCCTTCGGATTTTTGATTGCGCGGCTCTATATCGATGAGATGATACGCAGGGGCTACAAAGTGGACGAATTCATGCAGCGTTTCGCCTTTTACGTATCCTGTCACATCGATATTTTCGAGGAGGTGTCGAAAATCAGGGCCGCCCGAAGGATATGGGCCAGGCTCATGAAAGAGAATTACGGTGCACAGAAGACCTCATCGCAGCAGTTCCGTTTTGCCGTCCATACAGCAGGATGCTCCCTAGTCCCGCAGCAGCCCCTGAACAATTTAATCCGTATCGCCTACCAGGCTCTCTCGGCGGTTCTGGGCGGCGTCCAGTCGTTACACTGCACGTCCTATGATGAACCAGTGTGTCTTCCCACGGAAAACGGTCATACCCAAGCACTTCGGACACAGCAGATCCTGGCCTATGAAACTGGCGTTACCAATGTAGCCGATCCTCTAGGAGGCTCTTATTATGTGGAGAATCTCACGAACAGGCTGGAGGAGGAAATTTACAAGATCATGGCCGAGGTGGACAAGGTTGGTGGGATGTATGAGGCCATTCGCACCGAGTGGCTCGACAGGGTCTTTGAAAAAGAAGCCTTGGCTCGGCAGAAGGAAATCGATGACCGCGACAAAATCCTGGTGGGCGTGAATATGTTTACGACGGATCAGGAAACAACGACCCCGTTAGGTGTGCAGAGAATTTCCAAAGTTTCAGTCAAAAAGCAAATCGAAATGGTGAAGAAACTAAAAAAAGAGAGAAACAAGAGCCTTTGGAAGGAGAAGATCCTTGATCTCAAAGCGGCGGCCGACCGCCGGGAGAATGTCCTCCCCTTCATGATAACGGCTACAGAGGCAGGCGCCACGACCGGGGAGATGATGGGCGCCGTACGTCTTTCATTTGGATACCCGTATGACCCGCTGGAAATCATCCAGGCGCCGTTTTGATGGAGGAGCAAACCCATGAAAAAAAAGAAAGATAACAAAGTTAGAAAAATCAAGGTACTTGTGACGAAGGTCGGCTTGGACGGCCATGACCGCGGTGCGAAAGTAATCGCCAGCATGCTGAAGGAAGCCGGCATGGAGGTTGTTTATCTGGGAATGTTCATGATGCCCAAGGATATTGTCGATGCTGCCATCGACGAAGATGTGGATGTCATCGGCCTCTCCACGCTTTCAGGCGGCCATCTGGTCTTTACGCCGCAGATCGTCGAGGAGATGAAAAAAGGGGGACTTAATGACGTCCGGTTGGTTCTCGGGGGCGTCATTCCGATCGAAGATGTCCCGACACTCAAAGAGATGGGCGTTGACGCGGTATTCCCGGCCGGATCGCTGACCGAGCCGATCGTCACCTACATCCGTAACCATGTGAGGCAGTAAGTAAATGAGGGGCTGCTTCGCTACGAGCGATCATGCCTCCGCTGCGGCTCCATAAAGCGTGAAAACCTCCCCCATTTCCCTCCCTGCGAGGGGGAGGGATAAATGGGGTCTTGCGGAATCCGGATGGAAGTAGCACAGCGGCCATTCCAGATGATTATTTTCCCAACTTTGTGCGAGGTCGTCGACGATGGACGTAATAAATGCCGCCGAATGGGCGAAAAGAATTAAAATGAACAACAGGATGGCCGCCGCGAAACTCATATCGGCCATCGAAAGACAAGAACAAATTGCCCGCGATGTACTGAAACAGCTTTTCATGCCGGTCGGGAATGCCCATGTCATCGGCGTGACCGGGTCTGCGGGAGCGGGTAAATCATGCGTGGTTTCCAGTATGATCAGCGCCTACAGGAAGCAGGGCAGGACCGTCGGCGTCATTGCCATCGATCCATCGAGCCCCTTCACGGGGGGCGCCTTCCTCGGAGACCGCCTGAGGATGCAGACGCACGGCCGCGACAAGGGCGTTTACATCCGTTCCATGGCGACACGCGGCTATCTGGGCGGCTTGGCCCGCGGAGCCGTCGATGCCATGCGCGTGATGGAGGCCATGGGACACGATGTCGTCATCGTGGAGACGGTCGGAACGGGCCAGGATGAGGTCGATGTGTCCCGCCTCGTCCAGACCTGTCTGCTTGTGGTGACGCCGACCATGGGCGACGACATACAGGCCATGAAGGCCGGCATCATGGAAATTGCACAGGTGATCGTGCTGAACAAGTCCGATATGCCAGGCAAGGACGCGGCGCTGCTGGATCTGGAGGTGTCCCTGAGAATGCGCCCTGTGGCGGAAGAGGGGTGGCTTGTTCCCGTGGTCCCTACTGTTGCCACGACAGATGACGGGATCGAGGAACTGATGGAACAGATCGAAAAACATCAGGCCTGGCTGCGAAAAGCTGAAGGCCTGAAACAGTACGCATTTAAGAAGGCCGAGCAGGAAAGCAGCGTGATCATCAAAGACGAGATCGAACGCGTGATCTTCGATCAACTCCGCGGGACCGGTCTCAGACGAAAATACCTTGAGAAGATAGTTGCCGGCGAGATCGATCCTTACACGGCGGTGGAAGAGGTTATGACTCTTTTCATCAAGAAGTCAGTCAAAGATGTCTAGGCTCATGGGGGGATATTCTACATATCCCAAGCGGTGAGGTTGCGGAAAGCATTTTCCGTGGAATTCTGTGGCATGACGTTGTAACTCCACCTTTTTGTTAGGGGATGGTACTACCTCCCCATCCCCTAACATCCTCTTATGATGTCGTTTCGTTTGCAGACGGGCAATGGACATGCGGAAGACTAAAATATGAACTGATACGCGGAGGAAATGGACTCATGTACCGATGCCTGTCGATCGTGCTGAAGAAGGTCAAATTTTACAAATCAGCTTGAGGCAGGTGCAGTTGGGGAAAATACTTGGAAGGAGGGTAAAGTATGAACGAGAAAAGTAAGATTATGTCGCCGGCGGAGGCAGTAAAGGAATTCATCAAGGATGGACAAATCATTGCGAGTGGCGGCTTTACGATTACCCGAAAGAGCTACGCCATATATTACGAGATGCTTCGGCAGGGAATCAAAGGGATAAAGCTCTGCCATGTCACACCAGGAGGTCCGGATGAGTTGCTGGCAGCAGGTGGTTGTTTGGCAGGTATCACCGGATGTTATGTGGGAGATGAATTGGTACAGGTTATACATCCCTTTTGCTCAAGACAAATAAAGAGCGGAAATATCTGGCACGAGGATTACAGCCATTATTCTATGATTCTGAGGTTCAAGGCGGCCGCAATGGGAGTGCCCTTTCTGCCGACCCATTCCCAGATAGGAACCGACCTGATCAATCCCGCATATGATGTGGAAGGGAAAATGGGCTTAAGGGGTAAGGACGAAAGGTTTCCTTTGGCAAAATTCCATGTCATGAAAGATCCTTTCTGGCCTGAACATCAAAATATTTGCCTTCTGCCTGCGCTGAGCCCTGATGTCACGATCATTCATGCTCAACTTGCGGGTGAAAAGGGTACAGCAAGGATTATGGGTGCATTAGGTGGGGATGTTGAAGAGGCATACGCCGGGAAAAAAGTAATCCTGACATGTGACGAATTGGTAACGGAAGATTATATGGCTAGAGATCCCAATGCCAATCAGATTCCTCACCATATTATTGATGCCATTGTTCCAGTGCCCTACGCCTGCCATCCTGTAAGTTCCTATATGAATTATGATTACGACACTAACTTCCTTCGAGAATTCCACACGGCCATGGGGGATGATTCGAAGAGAGACAAGTGGCTAGACGAGTGGGTTTATAAGATCAAGGACCATTGGCATTATCTGGAGAAGCTTGGCAGCAAAAGGCTGTCCAGTTTAAAGGCTAATCCGGCCTATGCCTATAATCCTGACAACGATCGATCCGCTTACATGAATAAATAACACCCGATGATCATAAGGAGGATGAAATGGCTGAGCAATATTATACAGTTCCTGAGATGGTCGCTGTCGAGACATCTAAATTTGTGAAAGATGGAATGGTCATTTTTGTAGGTATTGGCCTTGGACTTCTTACGGCGAGTCTTGCAGTGAAAACGCATGCCCCTCGAGCCACGATTCTCATGGAGGGAGGGACGGTCGATTCGCGGTTTGCCCATCTGCCTTTTTCTGTCTGTGAGCCAAGATCGGCTTACGGCTGTACAGTGACAACAGGTCTCTTCGACATTCTTGGATACAATGCCGGAGGATCTCACGCAGATATGGCAATTCTCGGGGCGGCACAGGTCGACCAGTACGGAAACCTGAATTCGACCATGGGCCCTCGCCAGTCCGGAGACCCCTTCGATATTCTACACCCAGGATGGCGGGCCACGGGAAGCGGCGGTGCAAACGATGCCGCCTCCGGGCTTCCTTTTGTGGTTAACATCGTCCACCAGGATAGGCGATTCCCAAAAATCGTTGACTATTTGACGAGTCCGGGCTGGATGGTGAAAGTATTTGAGAATGGCAATGTAAAGTGGGTCCCGAGAAGAGAAGCCGGTTTGATTCGGGGCGGTCCAGACGCTATCGTTACAACTCAGTGCGTCATGAAATTCGATGAAAAAACAAAGATAGCTTTCCTTGCCGAATACTTTCCGGGCACTAACCCGGTTGAAATAAAAAAGACAATTGGCTGGGATATTGATATTTCGCGGGCAGTGCAATCTGAGCCGCCTTCCCGGGAAGTTATTGACATTCTGAGAAACGAAGTTGATCCGGATAAGGTGCTCCTCGGTGGATTGAAAAAATAGAACTTTATCTACATGTGAGGTCAAGTCATCCGATGGCAGAAAAATTAAGAGGGTCATTTATGATCACATCCGCAATATTGGCTTCAGGCGGAAATATCTTGAAAAATAGCCAAAGGTGAGATCGACCCCTTAATACGATTGTTGAAGAGGTAATGAGCCTCATAATCAAAAAAGATGATGAAGTGCATGAAAGGAGATTTTCAATGTCGTACGCAGAAGAATACCAAAAGAAGTTAGTAACGCCGGAAGAAGCAGTAAAGATAGTAAAGAGTGATGACTGGATTGATTATGGATTCGGACATACAAAACCTATTGCCTTGGACAAGGCTTTAGCGGCTCGAAAAAATGAACTCAAAAATATAAATATTCGGCACTGTTTGACCCTATCTGCAAATGCCTGTATTGAATCAGATCCAGAAGGAGACGTCTTCACCTATCAGGATTGGCATTTTTCAGGTTATGCAAGAAAGCTTCATGATCGCGGTCGTTGCTATTATCACCCCATGATCTTCCGTAACCAGCCGCTTTTCTACCGGAAGAGCATCAAGTGTGTAGATGTAGCCATGCTCCGCGTGACCAAAATGAATAAAGACGGTTTCTTCAGTTTGCATAATTCCAATGCCGCAGTGCGGGCAACCCTGGATGTTTCCAGGAAGATCATCTTGGAGGTCAATCCACTGCTTCCCTGGGCATTGGGTGGCCGCGACGAAGTAGTGCACATTTCGGAAGTTGATTATGTGACAGAGTTCGAATCCAAGGTCGAGGTTATTCCCCCGACGCCCCCGACAGAGACCGACAAGATGATCGCTAGCCATATCGTTCCCATGATCCCCGACGGCGCCTGCATTCAGCTCGGTATCGGCGGTCTTCCCAATTATGTAGGCGAGACACTTGCCAAATCGGACATCAAGGATCTGGGCTGTCATTCGGAAATGCTGGTCGACGCTCATTACCAGATGCACGCGGCCGGCAAGCTCACCAACAGGAAGAAGCGCGTGGACAAGAACAAGAGCGCCTTCGCTTTTGCCGCAGGCAGCCAGTTCCTCTATGACTGGATTGACAATAATCCCTCGCTGGCATCCTATCCGGTGTCTTACACCAACGACCCCCATGTGATAGCTCAGCATGACAACATGATATCCGTCAACGCCTGCCTCGAGGTGGATCTGTTCGGTCAGGTGTCTTCCGAATCTTCCGGTCCGCGCCACATCAGCGGCACCGGTGGCCAGCTCGATTTCGCCACCGGCGCTTACATGTCTGACGGAGGAATGTCATTCATTTGCTGTTACTCTTCCTACAAGGATAAGAAGACCGGCGAAATGAAAAGCAGGATCGTCCCTATGCTGCCTCAAGGTACTATCGTGACGGTGCCCCGCACCCAGGTCCACATGATCGTGACGGAATGCGGCGTGGCCGACCTGGCCGGCAAGTCCACCTGGCAACGGGCAGAAGCTCTTATAAATATTGCACATCCGGATCTAAGAGATGAGCTTGTAAGAAATGCCGAAAAAATGAATATTTGGCGAAAATCCGCGAAATAATTTTGAAATATGAATCTCTTCGGGTGCAATTCCCTGAAGCTTGCTTCGACATGAGGAATTGTTACCCGTGACACCTCGCAACTTGCTGCGGGAATGTTCATTTTTGAAATATGAATCATTCAAAACCGAGCAAATAATGCACATGTATTCTAAACGCCTGCTGACGGGAGAATGCTGGTTGATCAATGACGGAAATATTGTGTTTCGCAAGAAATCGATGCACCACCGTTGAAAAGCTGGGAGATCAGACAACAAGAGCAACCTGCCGGGTTCAGGATACTTTGATGGAGGCCTGGGTGCAGATTCTGGTAAAGTCCCCCAACCTGGAAATTACCCAGGCAGAGGGCCAAGTCAGGCGATTCCGGCAGGATGACCGATTGGACCTGTCATGGGATCTTCAAAATGTTATTGGCACGAGAGTGGGACCCGGGATCAAAAAGATAATACGCGGTCTTCTCGATGACAATCCTTTCGCAGGACCTGTATCCATTCTTCTAGATGAATGCTGCAACGGGGTCATTATGTCCTTTACGAAGGACATCCTGGTTGCAGCACCTAAAGACCGGGAGGGGGAAAAGGAATTTTTTGCCAGCATGGTCCGGGCCAATCCCAGGCTCTTGAACAGCTGTGCGGCCCTTTCTGAAGACAGTCCGCTTATGGATGCCTTGGAGTTGAACAAGTGAAAGCGACATTTCTTAGGGCAATCGTAGGAGTCCTCGATGCTAAAATTCACACGCAATAAAGTGACGAGCGTACTTCGTAAAAGCGAAGACATCCTTTCTGTCCATGGTGTGATGGAGGACGATATCTACGGCATGGAGATTGATATCGACCTGGTGCTTTCGAACCTGGAGATCCGCTCTATCCGTGGTATTTGGAATCGAATGGAAAACTCGGACTGCCCCCGGGCTATTCCCTATCTTCAAGAGGCCGTTGGATATCGGATTGATGAGGACGTCACTCAAAAGGTCCAGAAGATCATAGGACGCCTGGCTTGCCGTCATTTTGCGGATCTGATCCTGGAGTGTTTTGATGCGGTCCGGGATGCGATCGTGCTGCTTCAGGAGACTGCGGAATCACAAGGGCCCAATATGGAGATTAGCGATTATTTCGGGGTAACTGACGGTCCGGATCGAACAGAACCAATAGAATTTATATCCATTCAGGATAGGAGAAACAGAAGCAGCTCAGATGGTGTACTTATAGATTTGCATGTCCATTCCCATCCGGCTTCTCCCTGCAGTTCCGCTTCTGTAGAGCAGATTATTGAGGCGGCCATGCAGTCCGGTCTGGACGGGGTCTGTTTGACCGACCACAATTATCTCTGGGATCCTCGGGATATTGAGGATTTGAGGCAAAAATACGGCTTTCTCATTCTAAGGGGGAATGAAATTACGACTGATCAGGGAGATATTCTTGTTCTTGGACTGGAAGAAAATATTAAAGGAATAATCTCTTTAACGGAGCTGCGGGAAAAGGTTCTTAAGAAGGAAGGATTCATGATTGCCGCTCATCCTTTTCGGGGTTTTCTTACCTTTGGAGTAGGATATTTGGGCCTCACTCCTAAAAAGGCCAGCGAACGGCAGATATTCCGCGGAGTGGACGCCATAGAGGTCCTCAATAGCCGTGTTTCCGAGAAAGAGAACAAATTTGCGGCGGGAGTGGGGCTGAATCTGGGCTTGCCCCTTACGGGCGGGAGCGATGCTCACAAGCCTCAGGAAGTTGGTCTCTATGCCACCAGATTTTTAGATTCTATTCGGAACGAAAGGGATTTAGTCGCGTGTCTGAGAAAGTGCAGGTTCTCTCCCGTGGTCTTCAGAGCACACCTAAACGGAAATAACGCATCAAAATAAGGTGAGAGACGTGAATGAATCTCGGAGTTGGACGAAAATCGTCCGGAGTATGGAGCGGCTTTTACGGCTCAAATCTTTCCCTGTTGCCTTTAAAATGCTGGAAAATGAACGGGACCTTGATTCCATTCCATTCATTCGCCGCCCCGCTGGAAAAGTCACACTCTGTCAGATGATTACACAGGTTAGGAATTTCGACTGGACGGTCGGTGCTGACCGAGACGATTTTGTCTCCCCCACCTGCCCTTCCATATTAGGTCTCACCGAGATCCCGGATTTAAACCGGGATGGGACATTCCGCAGCATTGTGTGGGTAAAAACAAAAGCTGATGCAAAAAGGTACGAGGCTGCAATCCCTCGCCTTCCTCTGGGGAAATACAATGCCGTGGCAATGGCGCCTTTGGTGTACAATCCTTTCGAGCCTGACATAGTCTTAATCTACGCCAATCCAGCGCAGATGATGATTCTTATTAATGCCCTTCAATTCGAAAATTACGAGGTCATGAATTTTTACTGCGTGGGAGAGTCCTCCTGTTCGGACGCCATCGCCCGCTGCTACCTGACGACTAAACCATCAATGACTATACCCTGCTATGGAGAGAGGCGTTACGGTCATGCCCAAGATGAAGACCTGGTCATGGCCATACCGGCCAGTCAAATGGAAAAGGCCCTAAAAGGGCTGGAAGCGCTTTACAGGAGAGGCATCCGCTATCCAATCAGTTTTGCCGGTGCAGAGCAGGACCTTACCCGGGCATTTCCAGGATCATACGGCAGCCTCGGCCAAATCGAGGCGATTCGGGGCAAGGATAATCGCTTTCTTCTGGGCGTAACCGGTGGAATTGCCGCTGGAACAGCTGCAGTTCTGGAAATGTTCACAAAAAAAGGAGCATCGCTTATTAATTATGATCTTTTGTCTGCATCCGTAATGCAGGCGGACAAACCTGCCTGGAAAGATATGGTCACCTATTTCGGAGAGCAAATTCTCAACGATGATAGGACCATCAATCGGGAATATCTATCAAACATCATCTCGCGGGACATGGAAAAACGCAAAAAGCTCGAAAGCTTTACCCAGCCAAGAATATTTGCAGAGTTTAAGAACAGACTTAATGCAATTACCTCAATTAACCCCCATGCAGTAGTCCTGGTGAACGCTCCTTTGATGATCGAACTGAACCTGCAATATTTGTTTCACAAGATTTTAGTCTTGTATACACCTGAAGATGTTCAGATTCAGAGGTTCATGGAATGGGAAGGAATTAGCAGGGATGATGCCACCCGCCGATTAAGCGGCCAGCTTTCGATTGAAGAAAAGCTTGGTTACGCGGATTTTGTAATTAATGATGAGGACTTATCACAAAATACCCAAAATCAAGTGGATGAAATCTGGGATGAGATACTTAAAATCCAGGAAGAGCAAATAAATTGATGGAATTGCGCATGAAAATTGCCGAATTGGAAATATTGGAAAATGAACGTAAGCGGACAGAGGAGGCATTTCGTCAGTGTGAGGAGGGATACCGAACAATCCTCGATAACATGCAGGAGGTCTATTACGAGATCGACCTTTCCGGTAATTATATCTTCCTTAATGAAGCGATCTTCAATCATCTCGGATATAGAAAAGAGGAAATGATCGGGAAAAATAGCAGGCAGTATCAAGATGAAACAACTCAAAGGAAATTGTTTCAGGCCTACAATGGACTCTATAGAACAGGGGAACCGATTAAAGCAGTAGAGGCGAAATGGATCAGCAAAGACGGGGATAAAAGGACTTATGAAATATCGGCATCTCTTACAAGGGATACAGAAGGCAAACCAGTGGGATTACGAGGTGTTTCCCGGGATATCACCGAACGAAAGCGTTTGGAAATGGAGCGGGATAAACTGATTCAGGACATTCGCGATGCTCTTGTCAGTATAAAGACGCTACGCGGTTTATTGCCCATTTGTGCTAATTGCAGAAAGATCATGGATGATAAAGGTTACCGGAATCAAATTAAATCGTATATAACGCGTTATTCTGAGCCTGAATTAACCCACAGCATATGCCCTGATTGCGCTGCAATTTTGTATCCGGAGCATTAAAAAAAGCACCCGGAATACGATTAATGCCTGTCCTTGTTCTTGACGCTTATGCCGCCGGGTGAGATCGTCACCGTGCCACGGCAGGACGTGGGCTATCTGGTTACAGAAAACGGCGTCGCCTATATAAAGGGTCTTTCCCTTCCGGAACGGGTCGTGGCCATCACCACGCTCGCCCATCCCGACTTCCGGGATGAGCTGATCGAGGAGACCAAAAAGATGCACTGGCTCAACAAACAATGATTCCTGGGTGCTATACAAAAATCACAAAGGAGGAAGAGTTAAGATGGAAATCAAGAAGGTATGTGTTTTAGGAGCGGGCCTAATGGGGAACGGGATTACCCAGGTATGCGCGCAGGCGGGCTACGAGGTGGCCATGCGTGATATCGAGCAGCGGTTCATAGACGGGGGGATGAAGACGATCACGAAGAATCTTTCCCGGGAAGTGGAGAAGGGCAAGCGTACCAAGGAAGACATGGACGTCGTTCTGGGCCGGATCAAACCGACCCTGGATCTTAAGGAGGCCGCCGCGGGGGCCGACGTGGTGGTGGAAGTGGTCATCGAGGTGATGGATGTCAAGAAGCAGGTTTACAAGGAGTTGATGAGCATCGTTTCCAAGGATTGTCTGTTTTTCACCAACACCTCCGGGTTGAGCATTACGGAGATGGCGGCGATAACCGACCGTCCCGCCAAGTTCATCGGGACCCATTTCTTCAATCCCGTGCCGGTGATGAAGCTCTTGGAGATCATCCGCGGCCATGAGACATCGGACGAAACCGTAGAGATCGCCAAGGCCTGGGGAAAGAAGATCGGCAAGGAAGTGGTCGTGGTGAAGGAAGCCCCGGCCTTCGCGGTGAACCGTATCCTCTGCACCATGCTGAACGAGGCGTTTTTCGTCCTCGATGAAGGAATAGCTGAGGCGGCGGACATCGACAAGGCCATGGTTCTGGGCTGCAACCACCCCATCGGTCCGCTGGCCCTGTCGGACCTCGTGGGCAACGAGACGCTGCTGCGCGTCATCGAGGGGCTCCATCGGGAACTGGGGGACAAGTACCGTCCGGCGCCGCTCCTCCGGAAGCTGGTCCGGGCCGGGCGCTTCGGCCGGAAAACGGGCAAAGGGGTTTACGACTATTAGAATAAACATATATTAATATGGAGGAAGTACGAATGGATTTTGAATTAACCGAAGAACTCAAGATGTTGAAGGACATGGCCTACAAGTTTGCCCTGACGGAGTTTACGCCCCTGAGCAAGGAAGCGGACGAGCACGAGAAATACACCCCCGAGATCCGCAAGAAAGCGGCGGATAATGGCCTGGTGGCGGCCTGGATCCCCGAGGAGTACGGCGGCGCGGGCGCGGGCATCCTGGGCAACGCGATCATCACGGAAGAGCTTTCCAAGGTTGACATGGGCATCGGCCTGAACGTCGTCGCCGCCTGTTTCGGCTGCGAATCGATCTTCCAGTACGGCTCGGAAGAGATCAAACAGAAGTACCTGCCCCCGGTCTGCCGCGGGGAATGGGTCAGCGCCGGGGCCTTCACCGAACCCAACGCCGGGACCGACGTCGCCGGCTACAAGACCCGGGCCGTCAAGAACGGGAACGACTACACCATCAACGGCAACAAGATGTTCATCACCAACGGGACGGTCTGCGACTTCATGGTCACCCAGTGCATCACCAATCCCGAAGAGAAAAAACACAACAGCTTCAGCCTGATCATCATCCCCGCCGACGCCAAGGGCGTGACGCGGAACAAGATCAAGGGGAAGATGGGCATCCGCGCCTCCGATACGGCGGAGATCGCCTTCGAAGACGTCCGGGTTCCCCAGGCTAACCTCGTGGGCAAGGAAGGCAAGGGCTTCTATCAGCTCATGCACTTCTTCGACACGACAAGGATCATGGTCGCCGCCCAGGGTCTGGGGCTGGCCGAAGCGTGTCTGGAGACCTCAGTGAAATATTGCAAGGAGCGGACGGCCTTCGGGACGGCCCTGGGGAATTATCAGCTCACCCAGAAAAAGCTAACCGAGATGGCCATCATGATCGAGGCTCTGCGGGGGCTGGTTTACAAGTCCGGCTGGCTCGTGGACAACGGGACGCCCGATTACACCCTGGCGGCGATGGCGAAGTTCTACAGCGGCCAGACGGCGGTCTTCTGCGCCAACAACGCGGTGGAACTCCATGGCGGCTATGGCTACATCGACGAGTATTCGGTCCAGAAATGGTACCGCGACGCCAAGATTCTCGAACTCTACGAGGGAACCAAGGAAGCGGAAATCATGACCGTCGGCCGTTACCTGATGGCAAAATTCGGTTAAGTTATATGGAGGTTCGTTTCATCATGAAAGATGTAGTTATCGTATCAGCCTGCCGGACGGCGATCGGGGCGTTTGGCGGCACTTTGAAGGATTTAAACCTGTCGAAGTTGGGCAGCGTGGTAATGAAAGAGGCGGTGAGCCGGGCGGGGATCGATCCGGAGATCATCGGGGATGTGCGTTTCGGCTGCTGCCGGGAGCCCGTGGATTCACTGAACACGACCCGAATTTCGGCTCTCCTGGCGGGGATTCCCGAGGAAGTGCCGGCAGTAACGGTGAACCGGGTCTGCATCTCCGGGATGGAAGCGGTTGTTTCCGGGATGGCGATGATCCAGGCGGGGCTGGTGGATGTAGTCCTGGCCGGTGGAATGGAGCACATGTCGGGGATTCCCTATTCCGTCCCGACGGCGCGCTGGGGCTGCCGCTTCCAGGATCAGGTATTTGTGGATGATATCGTTCACGCCCTCCATGCGGGGTCACATATCATTCCCGGCCTGGAGCTGGGCCCCATCAAAGAGGGAGAAATCGTGGAGCGTTTCCGCGGCAAACCCTACATCATGGGGATCACGGCGGAGCTCATCGCCTACAAGCATGGCCTGACGCGGGAAGAGATTGATGCGGTGGCCCTGAGAAGCCACAACAACGCGGAGCGGGCAACGGTGGAGGGAGACTTCAAGGAGGAGATCGTTCCCATCGAGCTGCCCCAGAAGAAGGGGAAGCCGCCGAAGATCTTCGACAAGGACGAGCATTTCCGTCCGGGATTGACGATGGAGGAACTGGCGAAGCTGCCGGCAGCCTTTATGCCCAAAATCGGCAAGGTAACGGCGGGGAACGCCTCCGGAGTGAACGACGGGGCCTCGGCCATGATCCTCATGACAGCGGAGAAGGCGAAGGAGCTGGGACTGAAGCCGATCGCACGGATCAAGGCGGTGGGTTACGGCGGCAACCATCCCTCGGTGATGGGCCTGAGCCCGGTGCCGGCGGTGGCCAACCTTCTGAAGAAGACAGGTTACAAGATCAGCGATTTCGAGCTCGTGGAACTGAACGAGGCCTTCGCCGCCCAGTATCTGGGTTGCGAGCGGGAGATAGGCTTGAACCGGGAGATCACGAACGTCAACGGGTCGGGATGCGGCCTGGGACATCCCGTTGGCTCGACCGGCTGCCGGATCATGGTCAGCCTCCTCCACGCCATGAAGAAACGGGGCAAGACCATCGGTATGGCCACCCTCTGCGGCGGTGGCGGCGTATCCATCGCCACGGTGCTGGAAATGATATAAATTCTTACTTCCTTTTTAACCAACGAGGGGCCTCCTCGCAGCGAGAGGGGGCTCCTCAATTTTCGTTCCCTCCCCGTTTTCCTACAAGACATTGCTGTTCATTGGGGGATGGTTATGGCAGTTTACACGTTCTGGTTAAGTGTTGCCACTTAGGCCGGTCGCCTTTTAGAGCTGCAAGGTGCCGTAGTTGCCACACAGGTTCCACGCCGTTTACGGGAACAATATGAAGAACGAGAGACAGTATCCCGTCGAACACGTTACGTCCTCCGTTCCTATCTGGACTGGGGAGTGCTGCAGGAATCTGGTAAAAAAGGAATTCACAGTACAGGGACAATGCAGGTCATTGATGATTCAAGATTGATTGCATGGCTGGTTAAAGCATCCCTCTATGCCCGCGCCAACGGATCGGCTCCGCTGAAAGATCTGCTTAATGGTCCCAGCCTTTTCCCCTTCCGACTCAAGCCGATACTCGCCGAAATCCTTGTGGCTGAATCATCCAGACTCGAAATTCTCTGCCATGGATTGGATGGTGATCTCGTGACGTTGCGGAAACAGACGACAAAGAAAGGAGCCTTATAAATCTTAGGCAATCACACTACGGATTATAATGAGTACCAAAAGAAATCTACAATGCCTACTATGTCATCGAATCGCCGGTGACGTCTGGTCATGTCAGTCCATATACTCCAACGCCGTTGTGCAAGGCAGCAGTGCACCGCTATCGCCTCGTGGATCAATGCACAGTTAAGGAAAACACTGATCAATGAGGAGAGGGCGCGGGGGGGCTGGTCAAAAAGGTTAAGGGGGGAATAAAGAAAGGGATTATAGGGATAGATCCCTATGGGGGGTTGAACTTTTGGAATAACGCCGAAAACAGGTGAAAAACACCGATAATCGAGGAAAACACGGCTTTTTACCGATTATGACAATAAATGCCCAGTTACGGATATGGCGTTTTGTTAGAGGAAATGACGTGGATTGTCATGAATTCCCCAACTTTATGGAACCTGAAAGGGCGGAACTGCGATAGGAAGCGCTGTGCCGAATTGCCCACTCCCGAAAGGTGAATCCATGCCGAATTGCCCACTCCTTACTTCGTGACCATCCGTGGTTAGCGATCATTGAACCTTGATCCACACTAAGCGGAAGCAAGTGCAGCGCCAGGATAAGTCGCAAATGGAAGTCCGCACCGGAATAATCATGTTTCGCAGCGCCGCCTGTCACAGCACTTGCAAAGATTGTTTATCTGTTACCCGGAACTGTTTCCCCGTGGTTGATCTGTCTCCCCGCTCCGCCACCTCCTTCGTCGGAGGCTACGCTCATCGGGACTGTTTGCCAGCTCCGTTACTGTTTCCCCGTGGTTGATCTGTCTCCCCGCTTCGCCACCTCCTTCGTCGGAGGCTACGCTCATCGGGACTGTTTGCCAGCTCCGTTACTGTTTCCCCGTGGTTGACCTGTCTCCCCGCTTCGCCACCTCCTTCGTCGGAGGCTCCGCTTCACCGGGACTGTTTGCCCGCCCCTGAATTGTTTCCCCGTGGCTGATCTGTCTCCCCGCTCCGCCACCTCCTTCGTCGGAGGCTGCGCTTCACCGGGATTGTTCGATCTTTTCCTGATGATGTCAGATTGTCCCAAGCACGCTTGTCATATCAAAGCCAGGGGACCCACAGCGCACGATGAAGAATGTGCCCTTCAGTCCCTTGGCATTGATATGACAAGAAAGATCGTGGGATATGTTCGCTTTGAGACATTACCGGAAGACAATTACTCAGGCATGCCTATTGCAATTTCTTTCACACTTGGACCCTCACCGCAAGCATCGCAATAGCCCCGCCTTCGTAGCGGCTCCGCGATAACACAGAAGCAAAAACAAAAGCATGTCCCGCTTTTGCCCTCTGGAAACCTATAGCGCCGCCAAAATCACCGCGGCGCTAATGAACCTACGTAATGAAGAATACATTATTACAGCATGGATTATTCGCTTGCCGCAACTTGAATGAGCACGGTCCATGACGATGGGGCCTGTCATGGACTACCCCGACTTTATGCCGCGCAGATCAGGACGATGAACCTGTCCTGCTGGCGGCGAGAGTCGGGCGGCTCTTTCTAAGTTACGAGGCATCGCTTCATACGAGTCGCAAGCATTGAAATATGGGATATATCCGTTGCCTTCTTTAGCTCCGCTACGGGAAAAGAACTTGCGGAAAACTATCTCTCTCTCTCTGAATTAGACGCCTTTCTATCACATCGCCGAAAGACTCAAAAGTAAAGTAAAATCTTCCTTTTCATGATCAAAAAATAATTAAGCCGAGCCGAAATTTAAAAGAATTATGAGGGCCGCGTCAAAAGCCTTTTAAAGGTAGCGGCCTTTATCAAGATTTCGGCTCACCTTAATTATTTCTTCGATCTCGAACGAAAAGGTATTTTCCTTGACTTTTGATCGGCGATTCGATGACGGGCGCAAAATTCAGACAGAGGAGGAAAGATCATGAAGAATTTAGCTCTTGTTGTAAATCGGAAAGATGGAACCCGTGGCGTTTCAATCATGCGTCCATCGTTATTCGGAAATCCGTTCAAGATCGGACGTGATGGCTCCCGAGAACAAGTTATCGCA
>JAPLJZ010000267.1 GCA_026388335.1 Deltaproteobacteria bacterium | reverse complement strand
TCACCGGTTTTGCCATGGGGCTGAGCGTGTATAGCTGTGTTGAGGTGGATGCGCATCCGGACGTCAGTACGGCGAGGGCGCACAGGATCATAACGACTGTGAACTTTTTCATCATGGTTTCTCCTGCGTTTTACCGCGAATAAATGCTTCCGGGTGGCTGTCCATGTATTCAACAAATACCTTCAAGGCGCGGGCGGCGCTGGATATCTCTTGCAAAGCCTCCCGCAGTTCTTGATTTGCCGGTGCATCCGGCCCGACCAACGTCCTGTCGGCATTGACCAGCGCGCGCTCTGCCGCGGCAACCGCCCGTTTCAAGTTTTCCAGGGTCGTTTTCGCTTCCGGGACTATCTCCGTATCGATACGTCCCAGGATCTTCTTAGCGTCTTTTAGCGTTTCATCAAGGGTGGCAATTGCCTTCTTCGCGTCTTTGCCGATATCGTCAAAGGGGATTTTTTCAATTTTATCAAGTATATTGGTGACCTTTAGCTGAAATTCCGCTAGGCCGCTCGGCATTACCGGCAGTTGCGGGGGGTCACTTCCCCAGTCGACCTCGACCTTGGGAGCGCGGGGGAAGTAATCGAAGGCGATGTAAAGTTGCCCCGTGACCAGATTACCGAGGCGTAGTTGCGCCCGCAACCCCTGATCGATCAGATGCTGCATGTTGCCGTGACGCTCCTGAAGCGTGGTCGGCCGGCTCCGCTTGAGAATTTGGCGATTGTCAGCTCGTGAGAGGAAGAGATCCCGATAATATACGATCAGCACTCGTGGTTTGAGTGTACGAGCGACCGAATCGTAATGAAAGCCGACTTGCTTTACTTCGCCAATATCGAGGCCAAGGTAAGTAACGGGAGCGCCGACGGATAGCCCCCTTAATGATTCATGGAATATGAGCACATAAGGATCAGCCTCCATGTCTTGATTTGTCGTCGCCATTTCCCGGTTGTCAAAGAGGAGGAAGACCGTGTTTTCTGCTGCCTGTTCCGCAGTCTGGGAGAAAGGGGGTGTCTCGAAGGCAATGCCGCCGGCGAGTAGTGCCGCCAATGATTGGGTATGGACGGTAAACCCGTTTGCCCCCATTGAGATGTCGATACCACTTGCCTGCCAGAACCTGGTGCCTTTGTTTACATGTTTGTCGTAAGGTGCATTCACGAAGACCTTGATATCGACCGACTTGCCGTCTTTCGCCAGATCGTAGCCAACGACCTGGCCGACATTCAGGCGCCGGTAATAAACAGGGGAGCCGAAACCCAGGGAGCCGAGGTTATCCGCCTTCATTAAGAACTGCCGTCCCGGCTCTGTGCTCGCTATGATCGGGGGCGTATCGAGACCTTTAAATTCCCTGTGTTTTTCCGTTGATTTTCCAGCTTCCAGTCCGATATAATTTCCCGATAGCAAGGTGTTCATACCGGACACCCCGCTCAAGGTGATGCGCGGTTGCATGATCCAGAACTTAGTGTCTTTGACCAGGAGCTTTTCTGAGTTCTTGGCGATCTTTGCCGTCACGACGACATGGGAATAGTCTTCCGAAAGGCTTACCTTTGTAACCTGACCGATGTTGACATCCTTGTACTTGACGAACGTCTTGCCGACCTCGATACCTTCAGCTACCTTGAAGGTGATGGTGATGGTTGGTCCTTCGTTCATAAACCGTTGTACCGCGATCCCGATGCCGACCAGGGCGGCGATGATGGGAATGATCCAGATCACCGAGAATCTTGCCCGCTTGTGGGGTACTGTTGTCGCCTGGGGGATGTTCGAGATGTCGTCGTTTTCACTCATTTTGGTTCTCCATGCTATTAGCGGAATCCCAGATCAGCCGGGGGTCAAAGGATTGGGCGGCGAATATGGTCAATACTACTACGGCCGCAAAAAAAACGATGCCGGTTTGGGGCTGGGCGGCCATAAGCGGCTTCATCTGTACCAGGGCGACTGTAAAGGAAATGACAAAGACGTCGAGCATGGACCAACGGCCGATGAACTCGACGAGACGATAGAGTTGTACCCGTTCACGGTTGCTTTTCAGCGAACGTCGCTGCACCGTAACCAGTAAATAGGCAAGGGCGAATAGTTTCGACATGGGAATCATCACGCTGGCGATCAGGACAATGAGCGCCAAAGGCCACGATCCTGTCGCGTAAAGCATGACAACGCCGTCGAGGATCGTATCATCTTCGGTGCCTGTCAGGGTTATGGATGTCATGACGGGTAAGATATTGGCCGGTATGTAACAGATTGCCGCCGCGATGATTAGCGCCCAAGTGCGCTGAATTGTCTCACGGCGGCGGAATGCGAGTTCGTTGCCGCAGCGGGGACAATAGCTCGTTTCATGCGTTGGCATAAGCTTTGACAACAGTCCGCAGTGCTTGCACAAGGCAAGCCCTGACGGCATGGCCATCGGTTCCCGTGCGGTCATTTCTTTGCCTCTTGGTAATCAATGGTTTGTGTGGAATTTGCGAGCAACCGTGCGCCGCCGCCGGTCCATTGTACGTGCGTCCAGATCTCCTCGGGGTCGAAATTAATTGCCATCGCCGCAAGGAGGGCAATGAGCGCCCCGGTGGCAAACATCCCCACGCCGATGATGACGGTCGCGAGATCGGCGATCTTGATCAGGGCGACAAGAATGCCGAGCATCATTACCTCAGCCATCGCCCACTCCTGTGCCAGCTCCGCCCAGTGAAGCAGCTCGCCCACCCAACTTGGCGCCGAGGGATGCCTGCGGGTTGCGATCAGCACCACCATTGTGATCACGATATATCCAGCCGGGGCAACTACGGCGCACAACCCGACGAGGGCCGCTGTAAGCTGATTACCCTCCTGCCACATCGCCCAGGCACCTCCGATAATCGTCGTATCAACCTCGCGCCCCGCCGCTGACAGACCCATCAAGGGGAAGGCATTGGCAATAACAAAAACTATCGCTGCGCCGATTGCCAGGGCCAGGGCGCGTTCGTTGGCCCCCGGCTTATTGGTTGCCAGCACCTTGCCGCACCGGCAACAAAGCGCCTTCCCCCGCGGTGGCGGCAGTGGAACATGTTGCAGCAGATCGCAATCTGGACAGGCGACGAGATTCTCAGGCATTAGTAACAGCTCTGTAAATAATTATCTATCTTATGGAATTTTTGGTAATAATTCTTAATTACCCTAAAACGTTTCACACGCGTACATCTTTTGCGTAGTGTTCTATCATACTCAATGATCATAATCTACAATGAAAATAGGGACTCGATACACTTTTTTATATTACACATTTTCCATTGACAAAAACCAAATATGTGCCCACAAATAAACAAGTTCAAATAAAATATTACACAGGCGGCGACAAAAAAGGAGAATCATGAGAGAGCCAAATTATCGAGACATCACCCACACAACACTGACCGTTTTATTGATTGCCATTCTCATCGTCGCCGTTTTCGGAATACTACGCCCATTCATACCCGCGTTCGTATGGGCGACCACGATCGTTGTAACGACCTGGCCGGTCTTGTTACGCGTTCAGGCACGGCTGTGGGGGAAACGGGGCCTTGCCACTCTGGTGATGACCGTGGCGCTGCTACTCGTTTTGGTAATACCATTCTGGATCGCCTTGGCGACCATTGTGGACAATGCTCACCGGATCGACGACTTGGCGGAATCTTTACGTACAAGTACCGTACCACCACCTCCTTCCTGGGCTCAGAATGTTCCGATGATAGGTCCCAAGCTTTCAACGGCATGGCAGGAGGTTGCGACTGCCGGTCCCGAGGGGATAATCTCGCAGATCAAGCCATACTCCGGAAAGGTGGCCAAATGGTTCGTTGATCAAGCCGGCAACCTGGGTAAAATATTCATTCAGTTTCTCCTGACCGTGATCATCTCCGCGATCCTGTACACGACGGGCGACACTGCCGCTGACGGCATCTGCCGCTTCGCGAGACGCCTGGGCGGTCGTCGCAGTGAAGAGGTCACCATCCTCGCTGGAAAGGCAATCCGGGGCGTTGCCCTCGGTGTAGTTGTTACGGCCCTGGCGCAGTCCATCCTTGGTGGCATCGGCCTTGCGGTGACCGGCGTACCGTCGGCAGCCGTGCTCACGGCAGTCATGTTCATGCTTTGCGTGGCTCAGCTTGGACCGGGATTAGTGCTGATTCCCGCTATCATCTGGCTTTTCTGGGGCAACCACAATATGGCGGGGTCGGTGCTCCTCGTGTGGAGTCTCGTCGTCGGAACCCTTGATAATGTACTACGCCCCGTGCTCATCAAGAAAGGTGCGGATCTGCCGCTCCTGCTCGTCTTTGCCGGTGTCATAGGCGGCCTTATTGCCTTCGGTATCGTCGGCATATTTATAGGCCCGGTGGTGCTGGCTGTTGCTTTCACCCTGCTTAAAGCCTGGGTCGAAGAGGAAGGCGCTGATGTGCCGGAAGGAACGTGAATGATTGAG
>JAPLJZ010000193.1 GCA_026388335.1 Deltaproteobacteria bacterium | reverse complement strand
CGTCAATTTATCTATCGCTTCGGCAAGGACCCCCTCCAAGCCCTTCCAGAGACCGGCCAAGTCCTCCTCCACTTCCTTCGGCATATACAAGTCCCTGAATCCGGACATCATACTCAGGGTCACCTCGTCGGGAAGATGAAGCTCATCCTTGATCTGGCTGAGGAGGGAGTAATACTGACGAACCAGGGGGAGATTCAACATCAGCGTTTGCGTCCCATCCTGATTACCTTCATTGTCAATACGGATGGAGACTTCGATTTTGCCCCGGGAGAAGCGCTCTCCGATCTTCTTCTTGATCTCCGTCTCCAGGGATGAGATCGTTGCCGGCATGCGCAGGAAAATTTCCAGATAACGATGGTTGAGGGATTTCATTTCCACCTGAATTCTTTTGCCGGCGGAAACCGCTTCTACCCGGCCGAAGCCGGTCATACTTTTGATCATTATGTTTCCTTCTTGAATTTTTTCAACTGCCAGAGGTATTTTTTCCTGATGGTATTGAGCATATCGACGGCCCCGGCGGCAGCGTAGTCGGGATACGACCAGGGAAGAGATTGAAAAGACCCGTCGCAGTACATCATCGTTAAATCCGCATAAATCCCGTCCCGAAGATAGGGCCGGTGGGTATACCCTTTCCCCGTCGCCAGGATCAGATGCGCCGGGGCAATATAGCCCGGATCAATATTGACTTGCCGCAATTCCCCCTCGGAAAATCGTTTCTCTATGTCGTTGGTCCAGTTTTTGACGTCCGGCAGCGTCTCCGGGGGCACATGCCGGCCAAAGGAGACAAACCTGCGGACCAGAGCCTGGCCCATCTCCTTCTCATAATAACTTGTATAGTCGAAAGGCAGATAGGGGCTTAGATAATCCGTCTCTCCGAAGCGCTCCATCAGGATTGCGAGCACATGACAGATCTTCTCCCGGTCTGTCGCGATAAGGCTCATGACCAGATTTACCGGCGCCGCTGTTCGGGGACAGCTCATAGGGTCCTCTTCAGTTCCTTCCGTGTCACCGTGGCCGTTCCGACCTTGCCGACGGCGATGCCCGCCGCCCGGTTGGCAATAAACGCCGCCTCCCGGAAAGTCGCTCCCGAGGCCATGGACAGCGCGAAAACACCGATGGCGGTATCGCCGGCGCCGGTGACGTCAAAAACCTCACGCGCCTCTGAGGAAAATTCCGTATGGCGGATCGATCCATCCCGCTCGAAAAGGCTCATCCCCTCTTCTCCCCGAGTGATGAGCAGGGCCTTAAAATCGTAATTTCTTATCAGCTCCCTGCCCGCCTTGACAAGCGAGGCCCTGTCCACAATTTCGAACCCCACCGCTTTCCCGGCCTCATGGTGGTTGGGTGTAACAATGTCAAAGCCCTTGTAACTGGAAAAGTCCGTTTTCTTGGGATCGACGCAAACCACGACCCCCGATCCGGCGAATATCCGGCGGATGCCCTTCAGCAGGGGTTCCATAACCACCCCTTTACTGTAGTCGGAAATTACCACCGCTCCCAGTTCATCACGGATGGTCGCCATGTAGCTTATCATTTTATCAATTGTTTCGTCACTTATTGGCGAGCGGCTTTCCCGATCGAAACGGACGACCTGCTGACCATGAGCCACGATACGCGTTTT
>JAPLJZ010000241.1 GCA_026388335.1 Deltaproteobacteria bacterium | reverse complement strand
GGATGGACAGCCCCCTTGACGGTGACGATGATATTGCTGAAGACCCGTTCCTGATTGGTAAAGTTCTGCAGGAGGGGGGCATGGCCCATCTTTTTCAGCTCCCCGAAGATATAATCTTTCGCTGCCGCAAGCTGGCGGTAATCGTTGATGCTCCGCGGGCCGATGTGGACGCTGAGCTTTTCGATATGGCGGTAGAGGAGGGATTGGCGGACTGCATCGGGATTGTGATGGCTCACGGATTGTGCAGTCCGGACCTTGAGGAGCGAATAAGCCAGGTATCCGCCGAAAATAAGGACAAGCAGCAATACGACCGTCATGACCCTGTTTCTCATGATTCGGAAAATTGGCATTAACGCACCGAATTTACAAAACTATTGCAGAAATTAAGTTCGTCCGGCTTGGCCCCATGATCATGCCTATGATAAATGAGCATGAAAATCACCCCTACCCCCCTTTGGCAAAGGGGGGGGTAGGGGGATTTTCATATAAAACTTTCTGAATATTACAGGAACGAGTGGGCGTCGTCGGGGAAGGCGCCGCTACGCACTTCATCGCAGTAGGTCTTCACCGCTTCCCGGATGTGATCGTTGATCTTTGCGTATTTCTTGACAAATTTTGGGGTGAAGCGCTCAAAGAGTCCCAGCATGTCGTTGACGACCAGCACCTGGCCATCGCAGTCGACGCCGGCCCCGATGCCGATGGTGGGGATCTGGAGGGATGCGGTGATTTCTTTGGCCAGGCCTTTGGGGACGCATTCGAGGACGATGGAGAAGGCCCCTGCCTCTTCAAGAATTTTGGCGTCTTCGAGGAGACGTTGCCCGGCCTTATCGCCTTTGCCCTGGACCTTGTATCCCCCTAACTGGTGGACCGATTGGGGGGTCAGGCCGATATGGGCCATGACGGGAATCCCTGCGGCGGCAATCCGGCGGGTTACTTCGGCAACTTCGCGGCCTCCTTCGAGTTTTACGGCCTGCGCCCCCGCTTCCTGGAGAAATCGCCCGGCGTTGCGGACCCCTTCCTCGACGGAGACCTGGTAGGACATGAAAGGCATGTCGCCGATGACCATGGCCTGCTGGGTTCCCCGGGCAACGGCCTTGGTATGGTGGAGCATGTCTTCCATCGTGACTGGGAGGGTGCTGTCATAGCCGAGGACGACCATGCCGAGGGAATCCCCGACAAGGAAGATATCTACGCCCACGGAATCCATTGCTACTGCCGTCGGGTAGTCATAGGCGGTTAGCATGGTGATCTTCTCCCCTTTTTTCTTCATGTCCCGGATCTTGGCGGTAGTCACCCTGGTGATTTGTACCTGTGTGCTCATGATTTTTCTCCTTTAAGATGTTTTTTGATCATGGTTGCCTTCTCGTCCGTTAAACTCTGTTTTTTCAGTCCCAGTTCCGTCGTGACCAAGCCGAGGGCTTGGTAGGCGTGGAGAAATTCAGGCAGTTTATCCTGAAAAGCAAGGATATGCTTTTCCACCGTCCCGATATCTCCCCGGGCAATGGGTCCCGTCAAAGCCTGGACGGACCCCCGTGTCTCGATGTTTTTCAAGGTACCCCGGACCAGGGGCCAGAAGGCGCGGATGGCCTCCTCGCGGTTCAGTCCGAGGCTAAGATAGATCTCCTCGACCATATAGATAAGCGTGGTCAGATAATTTGAGGCGATGCAGGCGGCGGCGTGGTATAAGGGCTTGTCGGCGTCGGGGACAAAAAAGGGGACGCCTTCCAGATCGAGGACAAAATCCACCGCCCACTCGCGGATCTCTGCGTCGGCGGTGATCCCGAAGGTGCTGCCGGGGATGTTTTGGATGGCTCCTTCCACATCGGCGAAGGACTGGATGGGGTGGATGCTGGCGATAAAGGCCCCGGCCTCCTTGGCGGCGCTTAAAAGTTCGAGTGAACCGGCGCCGCTGAAGTGGACGACCTTCTGCCCGGACCGGATGGCGCCCGCGGCGGCAATCTCCCGACAGGCGACGGCGATGATATCGTCGGTCGTGGCGATCAAAATGGCGTCCGCGTCGCCTGCCGCCTCGGCGTCGGTTTTACACATCCGCCCGCCCGTGAAGGGATGGGCCTGCACGAGGGCTTCGGGAAACCTGTCGGCGATGGCGACAATGGGATAACCGGCTTTTTTGAGGAGGTATCCCATCGCCGTGCCCACTTTGCCCAGGCCGATGATACTGAGGCGGTCCTTCTTTTTTTTGTCCATCAACCCATCCCCACCCCGCCCCTCCCCTTGAAGGGGAGGGGGAAAACTGCCTAATGCCTAATGCATTCTCCGCCTATTATGCCTGATCGATCCCCGATAACTGCCAGGGATTGTTTCCCACGGGGCGGACGACGGTCCAGTATTCCTCAAATTTGACGGGGTCGGTTTTACTTCCCGAGAGCAACTCGCCGCTTTCGGAGACGGTGTAATCGAGGAGATTGGCCAGGAAGCGAACGGTAATGAAATCCTTACCCTGCTCCTGCCATGCCTCGGAGATCTCCACGGTGCGGACGGCGATGTTTTCCAGTTTGTTGAACTTTCCTTCCCGCTTCATCTTTTCTGCATCATCCTGCATGATGCGGTACATCTCATCCGTCAGCAGGCTACGGATGGGCGACATATCGCGATTTGCCCAGGCACCCTGGATCTTGAAGAAGATGTCCATACAAAGATCGTTGAACTTGTCCTCGTTGAAGTTGGGGTCCATCTGTTTGATGTAACCGATGCCCCGGCGGCGATCATCATCAACGGCACCCTGAGGGGCTGCATACGATGGTTGGGCATAGCCGGGGGACACAGGTTCGGGACCGGATGCCTGGTAGTAAGCGGGAGACGCCGTCGTGGCTGCTGCATTCTGTTTGCGCCGCTTGATGTACCAGTAGATGCCGTACAACAGGCCGCCGAGCAGAATAATCTCGAAAAGACCGATACCACCGCCGCCCATGCCGCCTTGACCACCGAAACCCAGGCTGCTGAAGAGCAATCCGCCCAGGAGACCGCCGGCCATCCCGGCGCCGAGGGTTCGTAGAAAACCTCCCCGCTGAGCCTGTGGCGCCGCCGGACTCGTCAGGTTACTGGAAGGACTTGCGGGTTGGCTTGCCGATGGTTTTGAGGGGCTGAACGAAGATCGCGACCCCCGGCTTCCCATGGAACCGCCGCCGCCGACGCGGGCATAGGCGTCGAGTTCTAGAACAAATACCGCCATGAACATGGCGATAATGAAAACGGCGCTACATTTCATCCACGTGCTTTTTTTCAAATTTTTTCTCCTTTGAATTAAATTCTTTTTTTCTAGCGTTGATTTGCTTGTCATTCAAGCCCGACTTTTATATACCAGTCAAGAACAATTTTGTGAGGGTTTGATAAGTTATGATTAAAGTTGAGTTATTGATATTTGACCTCGACGGCACCCTTGCCGCCTCAGGTCAGGATCTTGTCACGGCGGTAAATTATACGCTGAAAGCCCTCGGGCTTGCAACCCTGGACCATAAACGCATCATCAGCTTTGTCGGTGATGGGGTGGAGGAACTAATCAAGCGATCACTCGGCGGGGAAAATCAGGAATCAAACGCCCAGGCCATGAAGATCTTCCGGGAGTATTACGGGGATCACCTGCTGGATCAGACAGTTCTCTATCCCGGCGTCAGGGAGTGCCTCGATTATTTCAGCGCCAAGAGGAAAGTAGTCATCACCAACAAACGCCAGGACTTTGCGGTCAGAATTGTTCAGGGTCTCGGTATCGCCCCGTTCTTTGAAGATATTGTCGGCGGTGATGTCATGCCTTACAAGAAGCCGGACCCACGGCTTGTCGAGCCTTACTTGCAGCGCTTTCATATCCCGCGCGAACAGATAGTGATTATCGGGGATGGTCCCAACGATATCCTCCTTGCCAAAAACGTCGGGGTGTGGAGTTGTGCCTGCCTAAACGGTCTGGCGCCTCGGGATAACCTTTTGAAACTACAGCCGGATTATATCTGTGAAAGCCTGCTGGAGATTATGGAGCTTTTTAGCTGAGGTCATCCATGCTTGGTAAAGTAAAAAAGGTGATTGAAAAGTATCACATGATCCGGTCCGGCGACCGCGTACTGGTCGCCGTCTCCGGCGGGCCGGATTCTGTCGCCCTGTTGGCAATTCTCCATAAACTGGCCCCGGAACTTGGCGTCAGTCTCATTGTGGCCCACCTCAATCACGGCCTCCGGTCGGAAGCGGATGATGAAGAGCAGTTTGTGCGGGAGCTGTGCTTGTCGATGGGGCTGCCAATGGAATCTGCGCAGGCCGATATTCTTGATCTGAGCCGATCACATGGTAAATCCGTTGAAGATATGGCAAGAGAGGTCCGCTATTCATTTCTTGATCAGGCGGCGGACCGCGTCAATGCGGACCGCATCGCCCTGGGACATCACCTCCATGATCAGGCGGAGACCGTGCTCATGAATCTGCTCCGGGGCAGCGGTCCGGAAGGGCTAAAAGGGATGACTCCGGTACGGGATCGGCGCTACATCCGTCCGCTCCTTCACACCAGTCGCAGTGAGATCAGGGAGTTCCTGGCAGGAGAAGGCCTGTCCTTCGCTGTTGACCATTCCAATGAGGACCCGAAATATTTGCGGAACCGGATCCGCCATCAACTGCTGCCGCTTCTGGAGAGTCAATACAAAACCGGCATTGAAAGGACCCTGGCCAGGACGGCGGAAATCATCGGGCGGGAAGATGATTTCATGCAGGACCAGGTGCGCCGGATCCTCTCGGATTGGAATATTTCAGACTCAACTCTCAACGTATGTCTGGATATTTCTGAGCTCCGGGCCTTGCATGAAGCCCTGACGCGCCGCATCATCAAGGTTCTCCTGGAGCGATTTTCCCCGGATGAGAAGGGGGTGTTTCACTCCCATATTCAGGCGGTTCTCGATCTGGCATTTTTGGGAAAGCCTTCCGGTCGTCTCCATCTTCCCTTCGCTGTCGAGGCAAAAAGGGACTACGGGCGTCTGCTCCTGTCCCGGCGGGACGGGAGCGGGCAGGGCGTTAATTATTGTTATCCCGTCGACGTGCCGGGGAGAATTCATATCCCCGAAGCGAAGATGATTCTTGAATTCAGTATCATCGACGCCGATCATCAGGAAGTCATCGAATTAATAATGGAAAAAGAAGGGGCTACGCGAGAATGTGCGGTGGGAAGACAGCAAGCGGGTCAGGTTTATCTGGATTATGAACGCTTGACCTTTCCTCTGAAAATCAGAAGCATCCAGCCCGGCGACCGGATGCGTCCCCTCGGCATGGAGGGGACAAAGAAGGTAAAGGCCATCTTTATCGACAAAAAGGTCTCTCGTGACGACAGACATCGTATCCCCCTGTTGGCCGGCGCCGACGTCATCCTGTGGATTGCCGGATCATGTCTGAATGAATCGGTCCGGATCACCGCCGGGACCAGACGGGTCTTGAAGGTGATATATGATCAAGCCCCAGAGAAATCCATTGAAATCCGGGAAAGGTTATTGTAAGGGGAGGCATCGCCATTGAGGCGAATTTTATACTGAGGAGAGATCCTATTGAATCCACTACAAAAAAATATTGCCCTCTGGCTGGTGATCAGTCTGGTATTTGTCATGTTGTACCATCTGTTTACGCAGCCGAAAGGACAGCAGGAAAGCGTCATTTATAGCGATTTTGTTGCTTATGTTGATAAGGGGCAGGTAAAAGAAGTTACCATTCAGGGCGAAAACGTCACCGGCAAGCTTACCGACAACAAAAGCTTCAGAACCTTCATGCCTAAGGACACCGACCTGATCGGCACTCTCAAGGAAAAGAATGTGCGGATTTCTGCGAAACCTGTCGAAGATTCCCCCTGGTATATGACCATTCTGATCTCGTGGTTTCCGATGCTGCTTTTGATCGGCGTCTGGATCTTTTTCATGCGTCAGATGCAGGGCGGCGGCGGCAAGGCCATGGCCTTCGGGAAGAGCCGGGCCCGCCTCATGACCGACAAGACCAACAAGGTTACCTTTGAAGATGTCGCGGGGATTGATGAATCCAAAGCGGAACTACAGGAAGTAATTGATTTTTTAAGGGATCCCAAGAAGTATTCCCGTCTTGGCGGTCGCATTCCCAAGGGGCTATTGCTGGTCGGGGCGCCAGGAACAGGGAAGACCCTCTTGGCCCGCGCCATTGCCGGGGAAGCGGACGTTCCTTTTCTGTCGATCAGCGGTTCTGATTTCGTGGAGATGTTTGTGGGCGTCGGGGCCTCCCGGGTCCGGGATCTCTTTACCCAGGCCAAGAAACACGCTCCCTGCATTATCTTTATTGACGAGATCGATGCGGTCGGGCGGCAACGAGGCGCCGGTCTCGGTGGCGGCCATGACGAGCGGGAGCAGACCCTCAATCAGCTCCTTGTGGAGATGGATGGTTTCGAATCCAACGAGGGCGTTATTCTGGTATCGGCTACCAACCGGCCCGATGTTCTCGATCCGGCCCTGCTCCGGCCGGGACGCTTCGATCGTCAGGTTGTGGTGCCCTTGCCGGATGTCAAAGGCAGGGAAAAGATTTTCGACGTGCATGCCCGGAAGGTTCCTCTCGACGGCGATGTGAATTTTCAGGTGATTGCCCGGGGGACTCCTGGTTTTTCCGGAGCGGATATCGAGAACATCATCAACGAAGCGGCCCTTTACGCGGCGCGGATGAATAAAGACAAAGTGGGCATGGCTGATTTTGAATTCGCCAAGGACAAGATCCTTATGGGATCGGAACGTAAGAGCATGGTGATCAGCGACGAGGAAAAGCGCAACACGGCCTTTCACGAAGCCGGTCACACCCTGGTCGCGAGACTCATGCCCGGGACGGACCCCATTCACAAGGTGACGATCATTCCCCGGGGGCGTGCCCTTGGCCTGACCCAACAATTGCCCATTGATGAAAAACACACTTATCCGCGGACTTTCCTCCTTAACAACATTGTCATTCTCCTAGGTGGCCGGGCGGCGGAGGAAATCATCCTGAATGAGTTCACGACGGGGGCGGGCAATGACATCGAACGGGCCACCGCCTTGGCGCGCAAGATGGTCTGTGAATGGGGAATGAGCGAAACGATGGGGCCCTTGAGTTATGGCAAGAAGGAAGAGGCCATTTTTCTGGGCCGGGAATTTGCGACCCACAAGGATTACAGCGAAGATACGGCCCGGAAGATCGACAGCGAGGTTTCCCGGATTGTATCGGATGGATATGAGAAGGCGAAGGGTCTGTTGAATGAACATATTGACATCCTCAATCGTCTTGCCGAGGAACTGCTGGAGAAGGAGGTCCTAAATACCTCCGAGATCGACGTAATTATCGGTCTCACGACAGCAATTGAGGCCAAGCCGGAAATAGAGGCCAAGCAGGAAATAACTGATCCTGCTGAAATCGATGAAGTTGTTGTCCTGACAGCAACTGAGGTCAAGCCGGATGGCACTACGGCCTGATCGGGACGGGGTATGTGGTTCTTAAGAGACCTGCAGATCAATTCGCCTTCCGCGGCTCTTGCCGTCCTGGATAAAATTAAGGTTGACGCCTGCGGGATCGAGGCGATGCTGCCCAAGATGCGACACCTCAACATCCGGATGGAGGGGGTGTCATGCCGGGCAGCCAATATCATCAAACAGGAAATGCTGGCCGTAGGAGGAGACGCTGCCGTTGCCAGGGGGACCGTTGCCTGTAGTATTCCCGCTACGGACGTGATCCTCATGGGGACACAAAAACAACTAAGACGATTTGCCGAAAAGATTACCCGTCAACCTTTCGGATTATCCCTGCTGGCGTTATCAGTGGCGAGGTTCCTTGAAAACATCGATAAACAATCCCATATCCTGAAGACCGCCCGGCGGGACATAACGCTGGGGGAAAGAACCCTCATCGTGGGCATTGTCAATGTTACCCCTGATTCATTTTCCGATGGCGGTCGCTACCTGGCCAAGGATCAGGCAATTGCCCATGCCCTGCGACTTGTAGATGAAGGCGCCGATATCCTTGATTTTGGCGGGGAATCATCGCGGCCCGGCGCCTTGCCGGTATCTCCTGAGGAAGAATTGACAAGGGTCGTACCGGTGATGGAAGCAGTCGTCAGACGGGTTAATACGCCCCTTTCCGTAGATACGACCAAGGCCGCTGTTGCCCGGGCGGCGCTCGATGCGGGTGCGGAAATCGTCAACGACATCAGTTCTATGAGGTTTGATGAGCAGATGCCGGCGGTTATCGCCGGGGCAGGCGCGGCGGTTGTCCTCATGCATATGCGGGGTACCCCCGTTGACATGCAGGCAGGGGACCTGACTTATGCATCCCTGTGGGGTGATATCCTCCGTTTTCTTGAAGAGAGGATTGTCGTCGCTCAAAAGGCGGGCATCGAGGAGCGGCAGATTGTGGTTGATCCCGGTCTGGGATTTGGCAAGGCCGCCGAAGATAACCATAAGATCTTGAGGGATCTGAATGAATGCCGGGTCCTGGGTGTTCCCGTTCTCGTTGGCCCGTCACGCAAGGCCTTCATCGGCCGGCTCACTGGTGGAGCGCCGGAAGAGCGTATCGAGGGAACGGCAGCGGCAGTAACGGCGGCGATTCTAAACGGAGCGCATTTTGTCCGGGTCCATGATGTGGGAGCCATGAAAAAGGTGGCGGCAGTTGCAGACGCCATCAAAGGAAGGGGCCAATGATCTCCGGCATGGGTGTTGACCTGGTGGAGATTGATCGTATTGACAAAATAATCGAGCGATGGGGCGACATGTTTGTCCAAAAGGTATTTGCCGATGAAGAAATCCGCTATTGCCGGAAACATGTCCTTCCGGCCATGCATTTTGCCGCCAGGTTCGCCGCCAAGGAGGCCTGCTTGAAGGCGCTCGGAATCGGTTTGGGCATGGGCGTCGGCTTGAAGGAGATCTGGGTGTCCCGGAGCGACAAGGGAGTTCCTTCCCTGGTCTTTGCGGATAAAGCCCGCATATTGATGGAAAAACAGGCAATTAAAGGCGCCCATCTCAGTCTGACGCACACACGACGTCATGCCATGGCCATGGTCGTACTGGAAAAATAATCGGTTGCTTATGCAGATAAAGATTCAATCCGACAGCAGTGAAGATACCTTTCGGATCGGAGCGATAATCGGGGCCAGGGCGGATAAGGGCGACATCATTGCCCTTATCGGCGATCTCGGGACGGGGAAAACACGCTTGACCCAGGGTATTGCCGCTGGCTTGGAAGTACCTGCGGCGTATCCGATCACGAGTCCGACTTTCACCCTGATCAATGAATACCCCGGACGATTTGTTCTTTACCATTTTGACATCTACCGTCTGGAGGGATCGAAAGATCTCGAGGACATGGGCTATGAGGACTATTTTTACGGGGATGGCGTAGTGGTCATCGAATGGGCGGAAAGAATCAGAGACATCCTGCCGGAAGGCGTTTTATTCATAAACATTAAATATCTGAGTGAACATAAACGCGAATTGATCGTGACGGGAAAAGAGGAAACAGTTAATATCATCAAAAACCTTTTGATAAAGGGAGGATTCTGACAAATGGGCCTTGTGGTACAGAAATATGGTGGAACGTCCGTGGCAGATCTGGAGCGGATCGGGAATGTCGCCCGACGGGTCATCAAAGAAAAAGAGGCAGGCAATGACGTGGTCGTTGTCCTTTCGGCCATGGCCGGCGAGACGGACCGTCTCATCAATCTGGCGCAGCAGGCGGCGGAGAACCCCGATCCCAGGGAATACGACGCCCTGATTGCCACGGGGGAACAGGTGAGCGTGACCCTCCTGGCCATGGTGCTCAATCGCCTGGGTTATCGAGCCCGTTCTTTTCTTGGTTATCAGGTAAAAATCAATACGGACCAGGCTTTTAAGAAGGCGCGCATTGTCAAGATCGACACGAGAAAGATCCGGGAAGAGCTGAAAAAGGGCGCCATTATTGTGGTGGCGGGGTTTCAGGGCGTCGATGAGGAAAACAATATTACAACCCTGGGCCGGGGCGGCTCAGATACCAGCGCCGTTGCCCTGGCGGCGGCCCTGAAAGCGGATGTCTGCGAAATCTATACGGATGTGGATGGGGTCTATACGACGGACCCGAATATATATGACAAGGCGCGACGGCTTGATAGAATATCGTATGATGAAATGCTGGAGATGGCAAGGGCGGGGGCCAAGGTGCTGCAGCCCCGGTCCGTGGAAATGGCGAAAAAATTCGAGGTCCCCGTTTATGTCAAATCTTCTTTTTCAGACGCAGGCGGGACGCTGGTGACAAAGGAGGATAAGGATATGGAAAGAGAAGTGGTGTCCGGCGTAACCTATGACCGGGATCAGGCAAAAATTACCGTCGTCAAGGTGCCGGACAGGCCGGGGATCGCCGCGCGCCTGTTTACGCCCCTTGCGGAACATAACATCATGGTGGACATGATCATTCAGAATGCCAGCGTCGATAGCTTGACGGATCTGACCTTCACCGTTTCCCGAAAGGATGTGAAACAGGCCTCGGTCCTCGTTCAGGAAGCGGCAAAAGATATAGGCGCTGCCAGGGTGGAGATTGATGACAGTGTGGCCAAGATTTCTATCATCGGTGTGGGGATGATCAGCCACTCCGGAGTTGCTGCCAAGATGTTCACGACCCTGGCCAAGGAAGGTATCAATATCGAGATGATCAGCACCTCGGAAATAAAGATTTCCTGCGTCGTGAAGGCAAAATACACGGAGTTGGCAGTGATGGTCCTTCATGACGCCTTTGAACTGGAAAAGCAGAAATCCTGATCGATGACCCTGAAAGAAAGGCAGATCAATGGCTTGATGATTTTCCTTGCTGTTGCCGTGGTAATGTATGCGGCGGGATCTGCCTGGTTTCGGAATCGCCCTCCGGATGTGAACCTGCCCTGGGGAAACATCCGGAGCGGCCCCGTCGTCATAGAAATAACGGGGGAACCCGATCCCTCCGGTGTCTATTATCTTCCTGAAAAGACAACCTTCCTACAGTTTCTGAACATGGCCGGGGTCGATTATTCAAACCCGATCGGTCCCGATCTTTTCCAACCGCTGAAAACCGGTTCGACCCTGCGGATTAATGGTGACGGCCAAGTTACGCAGGAAAGGATGAAGACGGCGACGCGCCTGGCCTTGAATTTGCCGATCGATATCAATCGGGCCGCCTTTGCAGACTTACTTCTGATTCCTGGTATTGGTGAAAGCACAGCCCGACGGATTCTTGATCTTCGCCAGTCGTCAGGCGGCAGAATAAGTAATCTGGGAAGCCTGATGAACATCAAGGGGATCAAGGAAAAACGATTTGAGCAGCTGAAAGGGTATTTCTACATCGAATAGAGATTTACTACCGGCGATACTGGTGATACTGGCTGAGAACTCTCTGAACATAGTTTTGAGTCTCTCGGTAAGGGGGGATGCCGCGATGCTTGATAACGGCGTTCTCGCCGGCGTTGTAAGCCGCCAGGGCCAGGGATAGATCATTCCTGAATAATTCCATCAAATACCGTAGATATTTGACGCCCCCTTCGACATTGTTATCCGGGTGGAAGGAATCCGGAACCTGGAGAGCGTAGGCAGTTGAAGGCATGAGCTGCATCAACCCCCGGGCCCCTTTCGGCGATACGGCCCGATGGTTGAAGTTGGACTCGGTTTTGATAACGGCCTTTACCAGGGCGGGATCAACATTGTACTTCTCCGCGGTTCGATTTATAAGCTGATCATATTTTGCCACATCGTTCGCTTTTATATTGAACAATATCCTTTTTTCCCGGTAAACCAGCACATAATTGACTTGTGGGTTTGTGGTAACATTGGTGAGATGAATTGTCCCGGTTTTGTCGACATATTTATAGATATCGGCATGAGAAGAAAAGGGATTCATAAACAACAGCAGCGCGAGAAGGCTGATGATCCCGGTAAGGTTATTTAGGAAAAGTTCCTTCACTGGTAACATGAATACCATAATATGGGACTACGGGGCATGATTGCAAGTCTTTTTTAGCATCTTTTTTCATGGCGATGGGTTTTGATTAAACTTGACAGGTATTGCGCATGATGGTAGAGAGTCATCTTGTTTTAGCCATAGGTCGGGGCGTAGCGCAGCTTGGTAGCGTATCTGAATGGGGTTCAGAGGGTCGGAGGTTCAAATCCTCTCGCCCCGACCAATGAAATCACGGGGTTAGCGAGAAATCGCTAACCCCTTTTTGTTTGTCCAAAAAGATTTATGGCCCCTTTGCGCATGATTTCCTGAAGCTGTAGCCGCTGGCTTTCGAATAGTTCGTTATCGGTGGTTGCTGGAAACTTGATCATTTCATCAAAAAGGAGGGTGACTTTGGAGAATGGTTTGGGAAGC
>JAPLJZ010000029.1 GCA_026388335.1 Deltaproteobacteria bacterium | reverse complement strand
TTCTCCCCCCTTACCAATCCGCATTCAGGTATTTTTTGAATTGACCGGTATTGAGCACTGCTGAACAGAATGCGCAGGACATCTACTTCCGGGTCGTAACTGATTTTCATTGCCTTCTCCCCATCAGGCGTTCAATACGTACCTTAAGGGTTTCAGTCTTTTTTACAATGCTGGTGGTGACTTTTTTGGCGTAAAACCTCGAATCCAAAGCTATAAAATCATGTATTGCCTTCAGGTCTGCTTTAGCCGGGTTTGTCCAGATTACCATGATTCTATTTCCCGCAATAGTTCGCCTAAGGATACGGTTTTTCCTTTATCCGCGGCCTCTCTCCCCTTACGAACCTTGTCGATCACGTAAAGTCTGTACATGATGGCATCAATATCGGCGCCGTCCGGCATTTTCGCGATAACGTTCAATGCTTCTTGTTTCAATGTTTCCATAGTATTAGCCCTCCGTGAATCCGGGGAAAAACGAAAAAGGCCCGGATTACTTATGTTGCTCCATATCGTAATCCGGGCCTTTGATTATTCACCAGCGTGACCGCCTGTCTTTCTCTTTCAGTCCTTGAAGATTGCCCCCGTGCTGGCCGATGTCACTAACTTTGCGTAGCGGGCCAGATAACCGGTTGTGATCGTGGGTGCCTTGGGCTTGAGTTCCTTCTTCCGCTTTTTCAACTCCTCCGGGGAAACCTTGAGAGTGATCTTTTTCTTCGGGATATCGATGGCGATGATGTCACCTTCCCGGACCAGCGCGATGGGACCTCCCTCTGCGGCCTCCGGTGAGATATGACCGATCGCCGCGCCGCGGGTGCCGCCGCTGAAGCGGCCGTCCGTGAGCAGGGCCACCGTCGTATCAAGACCCATACCGGCAATGGCCGAGGTCGGGCCCAGCATTTCCCGCATCCCCGGGCCGCCTTTGGGACCTTCATAACGGATCACCACGATGTCCCCCGCCTTGATCTTGCCGCCCAGGATTGCCTTGATCGCATCATCTTCCGCATCGAAGACCCGGGCCACGGACTCATTGACCAGCATGTTTTCCGCCACGGCGGACTGTTTGACGACGCAGCCGTCGGGGGCCAGATTACCTTTGAGGATGGCGATGCCCCCTTCCTTGGTGTAGGGGTTCTTAAGGGTCCGGATAACGTCGTCGTCGAGAACTACGGCGGACTTGATATTTGCCCCCACCGTCTTTCCCGAAACCGTTATGGCCTTTTCATCAATAACGCCCAGGGAGCTGATGCGTTTCATGACCGCCTGGATCCCTCCCGCCGAGTCCAGGTCTTCGAGGTGATGCGCCCCCGCCGGGCTAAGCTTGCAGATGTTGGGGGTTTTATTGCTGATCTCATTGAATATTTCTAGATCCAGTTTGATGCCTGCCTCGTGGGCAATGGCAGGGATGTGGAGGACCGTATTGGTCGAGCAACCCAGGGCCATATCCACGGCGATGGCGTTTTTGAAGGCCGTGAGGGTGGCGATATCCCGTGGTTTTGTACCCTTTTTGAGAAGCTGCATGATCTTCATGCCCGCCTCTTTGGCCAGGCGTCTCCGGGCCGCGTTAACGGCGAGAACCGTTCCGTTTCCCGGCAGGCCGAGGCCGAGGGCCTCGGTGACGCAGTTCATGGAATTGGCCGTGTACATGCCGGAGCAGGAACCGCAGCCGGGGCAGGCGCAATCCTCGATGGCGTCCAGTTCCTTCTGGGAGATCTTTCCCGCTTTGACCTTTCCGACCCCCTCGAAGACGCTGATGAGATCGATGGTCTTTCCCTTGAGCTTTCCCGCCAGCATGGGACCGCCGCTGATGAAGATGGTGGGAATATTAAGTCGCATAGCCGCCATGAGCATCCCCGGAATGATCTTGTCACAGTTGGGAATCATCACCAGGGCGTCGAAGGGGTGAGCCATCGCCATGGCCTCGACGGAATCGGCGATGAGTTCCCGGCTGGCCAAGGAGTATTTCATCCCCGTGTGCCCCATGGCAATCCCATCACAGATCCCGATGGCGGGAAATTCCACGGGTGTCCCGCCGGCAATGCGAATTCCCGCCTTGACGTCGTCGGCAATAATCCTCAGGTGGATGTGCCCGGGAATGATTTCGTTGGCCGAATTGACGACACCGATAATCGGGCGATTGATTTCTTCGTCCGTATAACCCATGGCCTTGAACAGGGAGCGGTGAGGCGCCCTCTCCAGACCTTTTTTCATCAAATCGCTGCGCATGTATCCCTCCTCCTCAAATCTTCTCGAATAATTGGAAATTTATCGCTGTCGTTGTAACCCCATCCCCACCCTAACCCTCCCCTTGAAGGGGAGGGAATTACAGGGGAAAGTGTTTTTTTTTTTTTTTTTTTAAAATCTGTCCCCGGTTGGATAGGGGGTTTCCCGTATTTACTTCTTCCGGTGTTCCAGGCGAAGGGCTCAAATCAGTCCCCCGCGGAAACATTTTTTCACTTCTTCCGCCGCTCCGGGCGCAGGGCTCGCAGAGTGGCGCCGGCCTGCCACATTTCGCTGTTCTTTATGACGTCCAACTCGGCCTGCAACTTTACCCGGTAATCGGGGGCGCTGTTTACCCTCAGGACGATCTCCGTCTCCTTCCCGGTAGCAACACGGTCATAAAGCTCCGTAAAGACGGGGGCCACGGCGTCGCGGAAACGGTTCTTCCAGTCGAGGGCTCCCCGCTGGGCCGTGGTGCTGCAGTTGGCGTACATCCAATCCATACCGTTCTGGGCCACCAGGGGCATGAGGCTCTGGGTGAGCTCCTCGACGGTTTCGTTGAAAGCCTCGCTGGGGCTGTGTCCCCGCTTGCGCAGCTCGTTGTACTGGGCCTCGAGAACCCCGGCCAGGCAGCCCATGAGGACTCCCCGCTCCCCGGTCAGGTCGCTGTAAACCTCCTTTTCAAAGGTCGTCGGGAAAAGATAGCCGGAACCGATGGCCACACCCGTCGCCAAGGCCCGCTCCATAGCCCTCCCCGTGGCGTCCTGGAAAACGGCATAACTGGAATTGATGCCGCTACCGGCCAGGAAGTTGTCCCGGACGGTCCGTCCCGCGCCCTTGGGGGCAATGAGGATCACGTCGATATCCTTGGGGGGAATGACCCCGGTCTGCTCTTTATAGACGATGGAAAACCCGTGAGAAAAATACAGGGCCTTTCCCGCCGTCAGGTTCGGTTTCAGTTCCGCCCACATGGCCTTCTGCCCGGCATCGGACTGGAGATACTGGATAATGGTGCCGCGTTTGGCCGCCTCCATAGGCGGGAACAGGGTCTTCCCGGGAACAAATCCCTCTTCGATGGCCTTGTTCCAGTTGAAGTCACCTTCGCCGACAATGACGTTGATCCCGTTGTCTTTCATATTCAGGGCCTGTCCCCGTCCCTGAACGCCGTAGCCGATTACGGCCACGATCTCGTCTTTGAGGACCGCCCGAGCCTTGTCCAGAGTAAATTCTTCCGAGGTGATGACATCTTCGACGATGCCACCGATATTGAGTTGCGACATAATTCCCCCTTCTTTTTTGCTTAGTTTATTTGCTTAGTCTATTTGTCTTTCCAAAGATACAATCCCGGTTCTTGCCATATCATCAATACCTAAAGGTTTCAAGCTCGCCACTGCCATCTCGATAATTGCCCGGTCACCGGTAATCTCCATGACGCAGTGGTCGCCGTTCATCGTAATTACCCGTCCATTGAATGTATCGATGATCAGGGCAAGGTGTCCCTTATTCGTATCCGAAAGCTTCATGCGGACCAGCATCATCTCCCGAGATACGGCTTCCACTTTTGTCAGATCCGTTACCTTGTGGACGTCAATAAGTCTGATCAGCTGTTTTTCAATCTTGCCAATAGTTAACTTATCCTGGATCGTCGTCAGGATGATCTTGGAATAGGCGGGGTCCAGGGTTGCGTCCACACAAAGGGTTTCAATATTGTAGCCCCGACCGCCGAGGACGCCGGAGACCCTTGCCAGGACATCGGGTTTGTTGCTGACAAGCAATGCCAGGGTATATTCTTTTTTTTCCATGATTTTCTGATTGCCTCCTGATTGATTTAATTTGGGGACAGCGCCAATCATATTCAAGTCTTGACCAATCCCCACCCTAACCCTCCCCTTGAAGGGGAGGGAAATATAGTGAAATCGTTAGTTTGCCATCTCCCGGCCCAGGGCCATTTCATGAATGGGGCCGCCGGGCCGCACCATGGGATAGACGCCCTCCTCCCGGGATACACGGAAGTCCATGAGGACCGGTCCGGATGTCGAAAGTCCTTTTTGTAGCACCGCCTCCACCTCGTCGGGCTTCGTCGCCCGCAGACCCGTCCACCCATAGGCATCAGCCAGCTTCAGGAAGTCGGGCTGGCAGGTCATGTCCGTACTGGAATACCGTTTGCCGTAGAAAAGCTGCTGCCACTGACGGACCATACCCAGGTAGCCGTTGTTGAGGAGGACGATCTTTACGGGGATATTGTCCTGGATGGCCGTGGCCATCTCCTGGATGTTCATCTGGATACTCCCGTCGCCGGCGATATCTATCACCAGTTTGTCCGGGAAGGCAATCTGAGCCCCGAGGGCCGCGGGTAATCCGTATCCCATGGTCCCCAGGCCACCGGAAGACAGAAACGTGTTAGGCTCGTCGTATCCGTAGAACTGGGCCGCCCACATCTGGTTCTGGCCGACTTCGGTGGCGATGATGGCCTTGCCCTTCGTCAATTTGTAGAGGGTCTCGATAACGAACTGGGGCTTGATCTCCGTGTCGCTTTGGCAGTAACTTAAGGGATTCTCTTTTTTCCAGGCGTCTATCTGGTCTAACCACTCCTTTCGCTGGTCATCCGTTACAGTGAAGTTCTTCTGCTCCAGGAGGGCGTTAAAGCTCTGGAGGGCGCTCTTGCAGTCGCTGACGATAGGCACGTCCACCATAACGTTCTTGTTGATGGAGGAGGCATCGATATCCACATGGACGATCTTGGCATTGGGAGCGAAATGATCAATCTTGCCGGTAACCCGGTCGTCAAACCGCATCCCGATGGCAATCAAGAGATCACAGGTGCTGATGGCCATGTTGGCATAGTAAGT
>JAPLJZ010000127.1 GCA_026388335.1 Deltaproteobacteria bacterium | reverse complement strand
GTTCCTCCGTAAGAAGCTTTGCTGAAGACTCAATATCGTGCGATTTATTGTATATTTCTGCGATCTGAGCGCGCAGTTGAGTTGCTGCTTCAATAGTTTGCTGGGTATAATGGCGGGCTTCTTCCCCACTTATATAACCGTAATGGTCGGCGCAGTAATAATCGACATCCAGGTCCTTCATCTTTTCCAGGCTTTGCTGAAACTGGGTGTAATTTGAGTTTCCGGAGGGGAAAATAGCGTCGTCAATGGGAATCCCGCCTGCGTCAGAGGGGAGCAGGGTTTTCAATGACGGGATGTAAGCGGTAATAGAACATGATGAGTGCCCCGGGGTTTCCATGATACTGACCTCCATGCCGTCAACGGCCAGGACATCTCCATCGGCGACAGTTTTCCCGACAATATCGTTTCTCCATTCCGTATCATAATTTGCCAGGACGTCCTGAAAACCTTCACTTGCGGCGACCATTCGGCTGAAGGCGTTCATTGTTTCAATGGCCTTGGGCATTGTGAGAATGTCCCACGCCCTTTGGGAGGCGTAAATATCGATCTCGGGGTATGTCCTTTTGAAGTAGGGAACTGTCCCCACATGATCGAAATGTGAGTGCAGGATAAGCAGTGATTTGATCTTTTTCGCATCGATGCCGAAGGTCTTCATCTGTGCGAGGACGTCGCCCAGGATGAAACTGATCCCGGCGCTGATAAGCATGGATTCGTGTTGCCCTTCCAGCATATACATCCCGGACTCTTTCCTGCCCAGGTACCAGAGGTTACTGTTCACCTTTCCTGCTGTCCTGATTCTCATGTCCCCTCCTCTTTATCGTTCTGACCTATTTTTCTGCAACTACGATATGTGCCTTTGCCTTCAGCCCTTGCATGATCTCGTTGAAGGCTTCATACTTTTTTTTCTGCTGAAGATACGCCGAAATCTTCAACTTTGTCTCCTTATCGAGGCTCTGAATTTTTGACGGCTGATGGTCCATGACCTGGATGATGTGATAGCCGAAATCCGTTTCCACGACGGGTCCGATTTCGTTCTTCTTCTGGCTGAAAGCGGCATTTTCAAATGGTTTCACCATCTGCCCCTTTGAAAAGGTGCCCAGATCGCCTCCCTGGCTTTTACTTGGACAATCGGAATTCGTTTTCGCCACCTCGGCAAAATCAGCCCCGGCGAGAAGTTGTTTACGGATATTCTCTGCTTTTTCGCGCTTTGCGGTTTTTGCCTTTGCGTCTTCTCCCGCTGTCTTTGCAATCAGGATATGGCGCGCATGGACAGATTCCGGCGTCTTGAATTTTTCTTTATTGTTCTTGTAGAATTGCTGGATTTCTTTTTCTGAAGGCGTGGCTTTTGCCGTTTTGGTGGTATTCACAAGTTTGTTGATACGGATGCCAAGGGTTAATTCCTGACGGAGCTGCTCGCTGCTGACGCCGCTCTTTTTCATGAATTCCTCCAAAGTCGTGCCGGCCGGGATGTTTTCCTTCATAACATTCATTGCATCGGCAATTTCTTTATCTGTCGCGACGATTTTTCTCCGGTTGACCTCATTGAGGAGCAGGGTGCGCACGATGAAATCGTCAACAAGCTGTTTTCTGAGGGCCGTTGTCGCCTGCGTTACTTTTTCAGCGGGTATCTTGCCCTGCATTTCCTGCATTTTCTTTTTGACTTCCAGGTCAAGTTGGGCGCGGGTCAATTTAAAACCATCCACTTCGGCAATCACATCGGTGGGACTCAGCACTGGCGCTGCCGGAGCTAAAGGACCGGGAGCGGCTTGGGGAATGGCCTGTGGAATGATCTGAGGTCCTGTGGCCTGTGTTTCTTCAGATGCCTTAATTTTCTTGGTTTCTTCCCCCCCATTACAGCCGGCTGCCGTAAATAGTAGTATGGCTGTAAATAACAGGCATATAGATTTTTTCAAATTAAACTCCTCATTCTTTCTCTGTGGTTATTATTCCCTTTCTCCTTGTCATTTCATGCAAAGCGTTTAGAGAATGGCGGCTTATATACACAATCATTATGACTCGTCAAGGGTATCGGATTATTTTTTAGGCATTAATTTCTTGCAATAGCTTTTAGGTACATGTTACCCGAATACATATGAAGTCCGGGAGCTTAAATCTTGGCGCAGGACCGATCCTGCCGCTGCTGTTGAAAATGAGCTGGCCGTCCATGCTGGCGATGCTGACTATGGCCCTCTACAACCTCATGGACACCCTATGGCTTGCCCGGCTTAGTTCACAAACCATTGCCGCCTTTACCATTACCTTTCCTATTCAGATGATTTTTGCTTCCATTGGCATTGGCACAGGAGTCGGGGCGGGTTCTTTTGCCGCCCGCATGTTCGGGGCTGGGGAAATGGACAAGGCAAGAAAAACCGCAGGGCAGGTTATCCTCTTGTCCTTTATTTCAGGCGCAGTCCTGATCGCTGTCACGTTCTCGGTCCCCGATTTAATGCTCCAGGTCTTTGGCGGAACTCCGGAAACCATAGTTCTGGCGCGGCGTTACCTCCTTTGGATCGTCCTTGGCGCTCCCTTTCTGCTATTCATGATGATGACAAACAACCTTTTCAGAGCGGAAGGACAACCCCATCTTTCCATGTATGCCGTTCTCCTCTTCGCTCTTCTGGGAGCGATTCTGGATCCCCTGCTCATTTTCGGCTGGTGCGGATTCCCTGCCATGGGAATCGAGGGCGCCGCCATCGCAGCGATTATCGGCCAGATTGCTTCCGGTCTGCTTTCCCTGTACTTTTTGCTGTTCAAGGCCCCAAAATTTCGTCTTTGCCTGTCCGACTTAAAGCCTGATTTCAATATTATCCGATCCATTTACCAGACTGGCCTTCCCTCCGTTATCATGAATCTGGTCTTCTCTGTGGTAATTATTGTTTACAATCATATTCTGGCCCCTTATGGACACCTGGCGCTCGCCACGCTGGGGATCTGTTTTCGTATCAACGGCCTGGTAATGATGATCCTGTTTGGAATCGGTCACGGCGTGATGCCCCTAGTGGGATTCAATCTGGGGGCGCGTCTCTATGAGCGGCTGATCAATACTGTCAGAGTTGCGGTCTATTGCTCGTCTTTTTTTGCAGGTGTCAGTAGCGTCCTGATCATTCTCTTTGCCGATCCTATTCTCGGTTTATTTACTAACGACAGAGGATTAATTGCTATTGCCGCCCCGGCGCTGAAGATCTTTGTCACCCCGCTTATCCTGGCAGGGCCGAGTCTGGTGTGGATAAATTTATTCATAGGACTGGGGAAAGGTTTAACCTCCATGATTCTACTCTTCATCAGGGATGCGCTGTTTCTTATCCCTTTAATGTATTTGTTTTCCGCCTTGATGGGCAGAGACGGGGTGTGGATAGCGCAACCGGTTTCCGCAACGATAGCCTTCTTTGTGATTATGGTCTGGTCCTATAAGGAATTGCAAGGTATTAGGAAAAAGAATGGGCAAATTGAAAATGCCCCCGTGTCGAGCGACGACACAGGGGCATCTCTTTCATAAGGATTATTGCCTATATGGGCTGAACATTTACGGCTGCCGGACCCTTATTCCCCTGCTCGATATCAAAACTGACCCGCTGTGATTCAAAAAGTGTTTTGAATCCAGACCCCTGGATGGCGCTGAAATGAACAAAGACATCTCCTCCTTCATCATTTTCAATAAAACCCCAGCCCTTCTTCTCATTAAACCACTTAACTTTACCTTCTGCCACAATACCCCTCCTTTCCATTCGCTGAAAAATAAAAAAACCACAACGGATTAGGACATAAAATCCGTCATGGTTCAAAAACACGGCTCAAATATTTTTTCAATCCTGACCTGCTCCACCGGTTCTTTCTTATTGAACCGGTATATAAGGATAAATTGAACTCCTATGAGTACAAATCCGCTATCATCAGTTTTTTATAAAATCAAGTTTTTTATTCAGATATTCTCTCTTCATCTGCATACCTTAGTCAAGACGGGGGACCGCATCAAGGAGCGTTCTGGTATAAGGATGCTGAGGGTCCTCAAAGAGTTGTTGATTGCTTGCCATTTCGACAATACGTCCCCGATACATGACGGCAATCCTGTCGCTTATGAAACGTATTACCCCCATATCATGTGAAATAAAAATGTAGGTTAGATTGAATTTGTCCTGAAGATCCTTCAGTAAATTCAGGATCTGGGCCTGGACCGACACATCAAGGGCTGAAACCGGTTCATCGGCAATAATGATCTCCGGTCGCAGTGCAATAGCCCGGGCAATCCCTATTCTCTGCCTTTGACCGCCGCTGAATTCATGGGGATAGCGTCGTTGTTGGTCTCTTGATAAACCAACCATCTTCATGATACTTTCCAAATTGGTATCGATATCTTGAGAGAGGTTGTGGCGATGAATAATAAATGGTTCCGCGATTATTTCTCCGGCCGTCAGGCGCGGGTTAAGGGAGGCATAGGGATCCTGAAAGATGAACTGTGCTTTGCTTCGATAAGCTTTTAGTTGTTTTTTGTCGAACTTAAAAATATTTTGACCTTTATATCTGATTTCTCCAGCCGTAGGTTTTTCAATATGGGCGATCATTCTTGCCAGAGTGGTTTTACCACAGCCGCTTTCCCCGACAATACCGAGAGTCTCACCTTCATAGAGGCTCAGGCTGACATCCTGTACAGCAAGACATTTTTCTTTGGAAGAAGCAAAAAATCCCCCCTGAAGCGGGAAAAACTTATGCAGTTCATGGACGGTTAACAGTGGTGAAGTCATTTTATTGATACTTCCAGCATCGCACGTATCGTTTGGGAATACTTTGGCCAATCAAGGTAGGTTCCTCATCCCTACATATCGGCATCACATCGGGACAACGTTCGTGAAAACGGCATCCCTGCGGAAGTCGGCTGAGATCGGGAACTACCCCGGGAATAATGGGGAGGCGTTTGTTCCGGCTATAATGTCCCTCAATCCTGGGAATAGAATGGAGCAGTCCCTCGGTGTAAGGATGAAGGGGGTGGGAAAATAAGTCCTTGACATCTGCATATTCGACGAACTTACCTGCATACATTATGGCAACCTGCTGCGCGTTTTCCGCGATGACCCCCAGATCGTGGGTTATCAGGATCACGGAGGTTCCCATGTCCCTCTTGAGGGCATTGATCAATGCGAGTATTTGCGCCTGAATAGTAACGTCGAGGGCCGTTGTCGGTTCATCGGCAATCATCAACCGGGGATGACAAGCCAGAGCCATAGCGATCATGACCCGTTGTCTCATGCCCCCACTGAGTTGGTGAGGATAATCTTTGATTCTTTTTTCAGGAAGCTCGATCCCGACCAGGCGGAGCATCTCTATGGCTTTATGATGGGATTCAGTGCGATTGCATCCCTGATGCAGCCTGATTGTCTCACTGATCTGAGCG
>JAPLJZ010000268.1 GCA_026388335.1 Deltaproteobacteria bacterium | reverse complement strand
GGGGTTGTGGAACCACCGTCCATCCTCTCTATAGGAGAGGGACGGGATAGATTCCAGGAGATCGGTCCCCTCCAGGGCGTTCACCAGCCGGCGGAAGGTTCCCTCTCCCTCGCCCCGGACCATGAAGTCTACCGTGTTCGCCTCGGGAGAAGCGCCCATCTCTTCGCTCATCAAGGTGGCGTGATATCCCCCGACGGCAATCCTTGCCCGGGGGAGGATGCTCTTGATGAGCCCGATCAAGGCCAGGCAGGTCGGATACTGCCAGGTCATGGCCGACAGGCCGATCAGATCGGGGTTGATGCGCCGGAGGGTCTTCGTGAGATAGGCGGCGACGTGGCTCCTTTTACGGACGAGGTCGATGAGGTGGACCTCATGGCGTTCGTCAATATTGCCGCCCACGCAGGCGATGCCGTGATTGGGCATGTGAATCGCCATTTCATGGATGATAATCGGCACCACGTCGGGCATGGAGATGAGCACAACTTTCATCGCACCGCCTCCTTCCCTTCCAGCAGGGCGCGCGCCTCCGCTATGAGGCCGGGCAGGGAAAAGTCGCGGCTTTTGTAATCCGGATCGATGCTCCCCGCCAGTGCGACTTCAATGGTCTGACGGCTCCCGGTATGGAACCATAAGCTGTCCGGTGGATAGAGTTTATCCGTACCGCCGATCGACACGACCCGGATAGGCGCGCGACAGAGCTTGGCAATGCTGAAGGCCCCCTTGTCAAAGGAACCGATCCGACCATCGCGGCTTCGCGTCCCCTCGGGAAAGATAAAGAGATTTCCCCCGGCCGCTAGGTATCCCGCCATGTTCTTGACCTGATTCATCATGTCCTCCGTGAAGAGGCTGTCCGCCAGGGAAGGCATATACCCGGATGTCTTCAAGATCCAGCCGAACACTGGGTAGAGGAAATAATCGCTTTTGACGATGGTTTTCTGTTTTTCATAGAGCGACACAAACAGAATGGGATCCAGGAAGGACAGATGGTTGGCGATGATGATGGATGAGCGGATGGAGGAGACCTCATCGGAAATGCGCCATTTCACGCCGGGAATGAGGACGCGCACCAGGGAGAAAAAAAGCCGGTGCAGAATTTGATTCAATTTCTGGAAGGATGCTTCCCGCTGCGGGGAAAAAAGGAAAGAATACAGGTAAAAAGGGGAGAAGATCACGAGATACCCCGTGATGTAATAGGCCCAGAGGGTGAGCGTGACGGCAATATCCCAGGCGCGTCTTGTTGATGATGACAGCATACAAACGCCGTTAACGTCCTTCCCATTTCTTGATGATGAGACTCGTATTCACGCCGCCGAAGGCGAAATTTTGGATGGCGGCGATCCTGAGCGGGCATTCTCGACGGGCCATGACATGATTGATCATGGCGCACCTCTCATCAACCTCCTCCAGGTTCAGCGTCGGCACGACGAAGCCTTCGGCCAGAAGGTATGCCATGATGATCGTCTCGATAGCACCGCACGAACCCATGGTATGCCCCATGTAACTTTTGAACCCCGTCACGGCGGGCCTGCCTCCGTAGACATTATGGATTGCCTGCGCTTCAATCACGTCACCCATCTTGGTTCCCGTCGCATGGGCGCTGATGTAATCCATATCATCCGCCGGGATCCTCGCGTCTTTCAACCCGAGGCGGATGGTCTCCGTGATGCCGCCCAAATTAGGAAGGATCAGGTCGCCGCCGTTGTTGTTGCAGGAAAATCCGATCACCTCCGCGAGGATGGACGCCCCTCTTTTCCGCGCCTGTTCGTACTCTTCCAGGAGTACGGCCCCGGCCCCCTCCCCCACGACGAGACCGTCGCGCTTCGTGTCGAAGGGGCGCGGGGTCAGGTGCGGCGTATCGTTGAAGGCCGTGGAGCAGGCGAGGAGATTGTCGAAGACGGCCACGGTGGTCGTGTCGTATTCGTCCGCCCCGCCGCAGATCATGGCATCCTGCATCCCGTACTTGACCATTTCATAGCCGTAACCGATGGACTGGCTGCTTGTTGTGCAGGCCGTGGAAGAGGAGATGACACGACCGGTGATGCCGAACATCTTCGTAATATTTACGGCCGTCGTATGCACCATCGATTTCAGGTAATCGACGGCGCCGATGGAAGAGTACCCCGCCTGGGATCCACTGAAAAAGGTCTTGTAAATTCCCCGCTGGACCGTGGGACTGCCATGGGTCGAACCGAAGGCCACACCCAAGCGGCCGCCCGTAACAAAGGCGTCATTGAGACCGGCGCTCTCGAGCACCTCCTTCGCCACCTGGCAGGCGTAATAGGCCACCGGTCCCATGGTCTTGCGGTGCTGGCGCTTGAAATCGTAGGTGATGGGATAGTCGACGGTCCCGAAAACCTTGGAGTGGATATAGGGGGACAACACATCATCCTCCCGGAGGACCTTGACTCCCGAGATCCCATTCATCAGACTGTCAAGAATCTCTGCCTTGGTGCGGCCGATGGGAGTAATGGCAGAACATGCTGTAATTACGACTCTTCTCCCCATAATACTCCTTTTAACTCACAGGTACTCACGTAGTCCCACCTCTCAACTGGCCATTGCCTCCTGCATATTTACCTAACCTTGGCCATGGATTCAACATAATCGCAAACCTGATTGAGATTCTGGATATCCATGGCCCGCTTCTTTTCCTCCTGGGTCAGTTCAGAACCGAGGAGCTTCTCGATTTCCAGGAGCAACTCAATGGCATCGATACTGTCGAAACCATGTATTTCTCTCAAGTTGTCTTCCATGCCCGGATTTTCAATTTCAAATTCTTTGCGGAAAAATTCCAGGATGGCGGTTTTGATCTCTTCACGTGTCATAGGGGTTATCAAGCTCTCCAATCTAGAATATTCCGCTCAGGCGGGAAAGGTCTTCCAAAGTTGCACGGTCTTCTGGTCAACAGCCACGGGTCTTCCCGACGCATTGAGGGCGCAGTGCTTCGTGAATCCCTTGCAGACGATCGCCCCGGATTCGCCATGGATGATAACGTAATCGAAACGGAGCTTCACCCGCTCCAGTTCGGCCGGCCGGGTATGGATACGCATGGGATCATCGTAACGGAGGGGCTCGTAGAATTGAATCCCCAGATCGATGACGGGATAAACATAACCGCTGTCTTCTATCTCCTTGTACGGGTAGGCCGCATCCCGCATCAGGGAAGTGCGGCCGTACTCGAAATAACGCAGGTAATTGGCATGGTAGACAACGTCGGACCGGTCCGTATCAATGTACAGGATGCGATTAAACGACAGGTGCCAGCAAAGACCCGTTTCCTGGTCCCGGACGTAACGGGCATCCGCCTCCAACACTTCGGGTCTGAAAGGTCGCTGTTTCATTCTACACTCCCCGGAAAAGGATGCAGCAATTAGTTCCCCCAAACCCGAAGGCGTTCGACAGGGCGATCTCATGGTGGACCCGCCGGGCCTCGTTGGGGACAAAGTCCAGACCTTTGAACTGGGGGTCGGGAAGATAATTGATCGTGGGCAGAATCACCCCCCGCTGCATCCCCTCAATGGTCAGGGCGTCCTCAATGGCCGCGGCCCCGCCCAAGGTATGGCCGATCTGGGACTTGTTCGACGAGATGGGAATATGGCGCAATCCCTCGCCAAAGACCGCCCGCAGGCACTCCACTTCCGCGGCATCTCCCCTGATGGTCGAGGTCCCATGGGCATTGATATACTGCACATCGGCGGGCGTCAATTCGGCATCGTCAATCGTTTCCCGGATCGCCCGGATAATCGTTTCCGGTTTGGGCCGGGTAAAATGATAGGCATCGGAGGTCCAGCCGACGCCGATCACCTCCGCCTTGGCGTGGAGGCCGTGCGCGCCGATTGCCTCCTCCGCAGCCAGGACAACGACGCCTCCCCCTTCGGCAAAGACAAAACCCTTGCGGTCACGACTGAATGGCCGGGACGCCTGGGAGGGATCATTATACGCCCGGTCCTGGGCGGTTATTTTGATGGTCGCGTTCATATTGGAAAATCCATGAATGATTTCCGGCATAATCGGCATGTCCACGCCGCCCGCCAGGACAAAGTCGCAATCGCCGTCCCGGATCATCCGCGCACCGATCCCGATGGCGTGATTCCCGGAAGCGCATGCCCCCTGGGGCGAGAAGATGGGACCCGTAAATCCCATGAGCATGCCCGCCTTTCCCGAAGGCAGGTTGGCGCAAAGATTGGGCAGCAAATAAGGGCTGACTTTCAGGGGACCGCCATCCCGCATGTTTCCCTGGGCGATCCGGAAGGCGTCGGTGCCGTTGATGGCCGAACCGATCAGGCAGGCCGTCCGGGGGCTCGTCTCCTTGTCCATTAGGAGCCCCGCGTTTTCCATGGCCTCCTTGACAACGGCCATGGTGAGGATGACGAAGGAGGCGTTCCAGTTGTAGACTTCCTTCTTGCCGGAAAAAGGGAAGGCCCGGGGATCCCAGTCGGGGATTTCGCCCACCACGTTACACATGGATTCCACCTGGCATCGGGTGACCTTGCGAAATCCAGCCTCCCCTCGCACGGCCCGCTCCCACGTTTGGGCAAAGGTTTTCCCCAGGGGCGTCACCGCACCATAGCCAATGACAAAAACTTTTCGGTTTCTCGGTGCTCTCATCTAATCCGGTTTACCCTATCCCAGCCGGCGCAGAACAATGCAGGCATTGCAGCCGCCGAATCCAAAAGCATTCTTTAACACAAACTCTTGCGCGAGGGATCTGGCCCCCTCGGATACGCAATCCAGAGCAATCTCCGGATCGGGCTTATAATTAATGGTAGGAAGCAGTGTCTCCCGCACCATCCCCTCCATGGCCAGGATCAGTTCAACGGCACTCGACGCCCCCATGGCATGGCCCACTTGTGACTTGTTGGCCGACACCGGCGGAATACGCCCCCCAAAGACATCCCCTAGGGCGTCCCCTTCCACCCGGTCGCCGATCCTGGTCGATGTCCCGTGGGCATTGACCGCATCCATGTCCTCCGGCTGCAAACCGGCGTGGGCGATACTTTCTGCGATGCAACGCGTGACCGTGCCCAGGTTCGGGGCGACAAAATGATGGGCGTCCGAGGTCATCGCCCATCCTTTCATCTCTATCTTCGGGGACAAGCCGTGGGCCTCGGCAAATTCCCGGCGGGCAAGAATGATGCATCCGGCCCCTTCCGACACGACAAAACCCCTGCGGTTGACGGAAAAGGGGCGGCTTGCCTTCTCCGGTGGTCCTTCCGCCTGCCCTTCCTTCGGCTTGTAGGCACCGTTCATGGTAGCAAAACCGCCCAGGATGGTCTCAACCAGGGGGAAATCCACGGCGCCGCAAATCGCCACATCCGCCATGCCCAATTCCAGAAACATGGCGCCGACGGTCAGGGAGGTGGAACCCGTGGCGCAGGCGGTGATGGTGGACGTAATAGGACCAGTCGCCCCGGTCATGATGGATACCTTGCCCCCGACCATATTGATGCAGGAATTCGCATTGGTAAAGGGGTGGGGGAGCTTCCCGTCCGCCACCCACAGCCTGTCCGCACGGATGACCGCATCCAGACCGCCGACGGCGGAGCTGAACGTAATGGCCACCCGGGGCGCCAAGGCCTTCGTAATTTCAATCCCGCTTTTTTCGAGGGCTCGCCGGACTACGAGCAGGGCATACCGGAAAATCGGCGATGTCCACAGGGCCATATCCCGAGAGGCCAGAAAGGGATACTCCTTGAGGTTGATTTCCGCCACCTGGCCGGCAATTTTGACGGGAAAACCCTCGGTCAGAGGGAAACGGGTGAGCACCCCGATGCCGCTTTCTCCTCGGGACGCCCGCTCCCACTGGTCATCCATCTCGACACCCAAAGGGGAGACGACATCGTAACCCAATATTACCGGTCGCTTCTTATTCACGCCGTATGGTCCCGACCGGAAAAACGATGCCCATCGCCGGCGCTACCATGGAATGAACCGGTAGAGCTTGGCGAACATCTCGTAGACCTCGATCCAGTTCTGCAAATCTTTTGCGGATTTCAGATGCTCCCTTTTATTGACCATGACCCAGCTCATATGGGCGGCGCCGTCCTTGCAGGTCCCACAATCGCGGGTCGCCGAGGTGCAGCAGCGATGTTGGGTTTTCAGGTCCGAAGCCCAGCGGGTAAACCGGATGAGCCGCTTGGGCCGGGGATTCCGGCTATCCAGCAATTCAGTTACGGATGGGCACTCGCTCCAGCCGAAAGACCGCCCCATCATTTTGCCCGTGGTGATGATTTCGTGGTAGTACTTGCATGAAATGACCGTCTGAGGATAGCACTCCAACATTTCGTCCATTTCAAGGCGCACGTCGCGCATTTTTTCTTCCGTCCAGGAATACCCGTCCACCTGCTCATCATTCGTCAGCAATTGGAGATGGACTTTTAGACCCGCATCATCAATTTTCCTGATCACCTGCCCGATCCGTCCGAGCTGTTTCGGCGTGATCGTATAGAGATAATAGGTGTAGGGATCGCCTTCGTAATTCTTGCTGGAGACGGCAAAGGTATTCTTTCCCCGCAGCACCTTTTCATCTTCTTCGTCACCCCAGAGCGAGATGCCCACCATCATGTCGGGAAAACGGTCACGGGGGACCTTGATCTGTCCGTTTGTAGCGCAGTATGTCGGCATGGTTTGGTAAAATGCGGCCACCCGGTCCAGATGCAGCGTCGGCTCGCCGCCGATCAGGATCGCGAGATTCACGCCCCGCGCCTTCTCGTTCCCGACAAACTCATGCCACTTCTGCAAATCCATCTCTTCAGAGGCCGCCTCATGCTCCCGCGAAGAATAGAAAAAACAACCCCGGCAACGCAAATTGCACTGGTTGGTCACATCATAGATGGAACTGCGGATATTGAGAGCGGATATCCTCCGGTACCGTTCACGCCATGAATCATCCAACAAGGAACTGACGGTATTCATAAATTATTCTCTGCCATCCTCCCCTTTGGGCCGGGGCGGTCTGATCATCTCCCGGCAAAGGGAATCGCCTTTTTCATAATTTTTAACCCACACGGCCAGGTAGGTATCCACGTAGTCCAGCCAGGACCGGAAGGTATCAGGGTCCGTGACATGACGGTAGAGGCGGGCCGTTACCACGGCGCTGCCTGCGGCATAATGGCGGCAATCATCGCAATCCGTATCGGGGACGCAGCAGGCCACCTCCCGGTCCCAGGACAGATCTGCCCGGTATTGCCGGAAGGACCGTCCCAGACCGATATCCACCGAGGGGTTCCTCCGCGGGTAAGTGCACCCGTAAAGGTCATGGAGCCCGTATTCATGGGTATGGGCCACGACATTGTAAGGGGAAAAAAGGACGTTGACCGGGTACCGGGACATCAGATCCAGCATGACCTGACCGGTCCTGGCGAGGGATGCCGGATCATGACGGAGATCCCCCGTATAGCCGACGGGGGAAGAAAACATGTTGAAGGTCAGTCGACAGTCCTGCCGGGCGATCGCCTCCGTAACTCCATAGGCCTCTTCGATGTTGTCGCGGGTAAACATATAGACGAATACAGCCCTGAGATCACCCTGGTAATTATCGAGTTGCTTGCGCAATAAATGCTTTGCCCCCCGCACGCGAAAACTGGTCTCGTCGTTTCCCCAAACGGAGATATGCATCTTATAGCCGACGGTTTCGGGAATCCGCTTGAATCCATTCGTGGCCACGCAGCCCAGGGGTATTTCTCCGTAACAGACATCCAGAATTTCCGGGACCAAAGACGGTTCGGCCCCCGCCAGGACCACATAGGTGATACCCCTTTTTTTCTCCTCCTGAAATAAACGTCGCCAGGCCGCCGGATCTTCATTGGGGTCAGCAAACTGCTTCTGTCCCTCATAATAGTAGCAGCCATCACATCGGATGTTGCAGCGCGTGGTGACATCATACGTCGATTCCCGGAGGAAAAAGAACTTTCGAACTTTTTCCCATAATCGCCGCACTTCGGGGTCAGCCAGAAGTGCGGAGAACTTCCAGGATTTCGTTTCGGTCCGGCAGTGGGATTTCGCTGCGGTGTTCACACTATCCATGGATCAGCCAAAGGTTCCTCGTTTTATTCATGAAGCCTGCTTCTGCCTAATATATTCGGCAATCAGGCGAATGCTGCTGAGTTTGGGATAGTCATCTTCATCGATGGTGATGCCGTATTCATCCTGAAGAACGAGCACCACCGTCGCCAGATCCATACTATCAACGCCCAATTCATCGACCAGATCGAGATCGGGGTTGAACGACTCCGGGGTGATATCTTCCAATTTGAGCTCGAATATAATGATTTCGGCAATGCGAACGATCAAAGCCTCTTTATCCGGATTTGCAGACATTCCCTATCCTCCTCGCCTATAATAAGTCGCCGCTTTAAGGCTCTTGATTCTTTCCCCTCAACATCTCCACCGCCATCAGGCCCGTGCACACCGTCTGCCCGTTTATTTCCACCTTGAATTGATAGGAATCCTGACCGGAACGATCCGATGAAGTTGCCGTTATCTTTAACATATCATCGGGCTTCGCGGGCAGCCTGAACCTGACCCTGTGAATCGCCGCTACTTTGATCTCTCTTCCCTGCTCGGCTTCATGATGGGAAATGGCATCCCGCACCATGGATAGAATCGCAATGGCCGGCAAAACCGGCGCCTCCGGGAAGTGGCCCGAAAACCACGGCGACGACGCACTCGCCCATGCCTCCGCCAAAACGCATCCTTCGGGAGACCTTGCAACCAATAACTTGTGCCATATCTCTTGCATAAAAGCGATGACTCATCAACGATTTATTGAAAGCTGTTTTTCTATCATCAACGGAGAGGCATATCAATATGTTTTGTAGTTAACCAGTTGTTGCGGCTAAAAACTGAAGCATTCTCAGATCTTTTATCCGTTACCTTTTACTCTTCAGCTTTCAGCCTGTCCACTTTCACCATCACCGGCCTGGCAATCAGTTCGGACAGAGGGACCACTTCCAGGCCTTTATTTTTCAATCCAACCAGGATTAAATCAACCTCGTGCAGCCATCCTTCAACGCCGCCGGCGCTTCGCGGCCGGACATCATGAAGGAGGATGATATCATCGGCTTTCACCTTTTTCAGAATTTTTCCGGCGAGCCCATGTATCCGCCGATTCCCAAAGTCCCCGGCCCGGCAGGAGAAAAGGACGCAATAAAGCCCCGCTTTACGCAGAACATGGTCCAGCTTCGGATTGACAATACCTACGGGCGGCCGAAACGCCAGGGGAGAGATGCCGAAGCGACGAAGCAGTGTCTGCGTCGAGGCAATCTCCCGTAACAGTCTTTCCGTTCGGCGCAGCATCAAGAAAGGATCATGGCTGTACGAGTGATTTCCGATGTCATGCCCTCGCTCCAAAATTGCCGAGATGAGGTGACCGTATTGGCCGGCCCTTTCTCCGGTAACGAAAAAGGCGCCTCTTACGCCGTGCCTGTCCAGCAGTTGCAAAAGCACCGGGGTCGTCGCCGGATCCGGCCCATCATCGAAGGTGATGGCCACGGCCGATCTTCCCGTTCGTCCCCGGCTAACGACCGGCAAAATAAAACCGTATTCCGGATGAAACGCCGCGGCCACACAGAGGACCATAAAGATGAATAAGGGCACGGCGGCCCATTCGACACGCACAACGGCCAATGCCAAGGCGAGGAGCATCGCCGCAATACCGGCGACCGCGGCGGGTGGGATAGTATCCATCTTCCCGCGGTCTTTTTTCATCGTACCAGATGCTCCCACAGGGGCCCCACCTGCCCTCTGGCATGTAGCCGCGACAGCGCCTTGAACATCCCGGGCTGGCCGCCGCCGACCACCCAATTCGGGCGGCCGGCGACCAGTTCGTTTATCAACTCCATCCCGCGCGCCCGGCTCAGGGCCGGCGACCAGTAAAAGACCGGATACAGGAGATTCGCCGCAGAATCAAGCTGGCCCTCCCGAACGGCCCGCTCATGCAGGGCCGTGTGCGGGTAAATTCTCACCCCATTGTAGACGAAAAAAACTGTTTTCTCCAATTGACAGGAATTGGACAGTGTTTCCCCGATGGTATCTTCATCCTCCCCGGGTCCCCCGAACATGAGGTAATGGGCGACATGGAGGCCGGCGTCCAGGGCCGACCGGTGGGCGAAGAAGACCTCCTCCTTAACAAAAGGCTTATGATAAAGACCAAGCACCAAATCAGAGAGGGCCTCGGTGCCGAATTCCACGTGCCGGAGCCCCGCATCGGCCAGGACCCGGTAGTAGTCCGGCGGCGGACATGTCGGGGTAAAAAACCCTCCCCAGGGAATGGAAACACCGGCCTTTTGGAAGGCCAGGGCGACTTCCCGGCTATGCTCGTAGCTGCCGTTGAACGTCGAATCCGTGATGTACAGATATTTAGCCCCGGCATCCTGAAGCGTTCGGGCCATCCGGGCCACTTCCGAAGGTGGCGTGAAGCGGAACCGCCCGCCCTCGATATGGGGGTACGTACAATAGATGCAGCCGAAGGGGCAGCCGCGCTTGGTCTGCAAATTGAGCATGCCCCCCCTTTTCAGGTAATAGGAAGTGTAGGAATGATGTGGAAAAATGCCGCGTCCGAAGGGGACGGAGATGGGTTCCTGGTATACGGCCGGACCCTTCCCTGCCACAATGCCGGGTATATCGGCACCAGATTCTCCCCTTTCCAGGGCATCGAGAAGAAACGGCAGCCGCTCCCCTTCGCCGATCACGCCAAAATCGGCGTCGAGTTCGGTCATGAATTCCCGGGGCAGGATTGTGAACCCGCTCCCCCCCAGGACAATGACGCCTTCCGAATTACGTCTGATCACCTCGATCAAGCCGGCAATTTCCCCAATGAACGTTTGCGTGCAAACCCCATCGACGTTATCTATATTACGGATGGATACTCCGACGACATCGGGACGGAAGCCGGAAAGAACGCCGGCAAGGGCAGCAGCAGTCTTCAGTTCGTTCATGTCGACGCACTGGACCCGATGGGGCGGCGAGATGGCATTCAGGACATAGTCAAGGCCGATGGGGTACGTCGGATAAGGTTCCCTCATGGTGTTCGTCGAGACGAGCAGCACCTTCATATCAGCCTTCCTGCCACTTCCCCAATGAATTTTTCATGGCCGATCATCTGCCGAACGGCCTGAAAAGACCCCAGCATGGTCCCCATAATCCCCGAAGCCAGCCTATTCTGGCCAGCGAGAAACAGCCCTTTGACGAGCACACGATTCAAGGATGCCACCTTCATAAGTTGTTTCGTCGTGCGCATGACCCCGTATGCCGATCCGCCGGGACTGTTTACACCATCCCGGATGGTGAGGGGCGAATAGACGTCCAGGAGATTCATCTCCCGAAGGCCGAATAACTCCGCTGCCTCGTCGATCAGCCAACGCGCCCGTTCCTCCTTGGCCTCCTTGTAGTCTTCGCCGCGCCGCCCCGACGTCGTTTTTTCCCAGGGTAGCCATTCCTCGATACTGCTGGTGGTAATCATGGACAGGAGATTCATTCCCGGTTGCCCGCTCGCGCGCAGTTGGTGGAAAATCCCCCGGGTAAGAGAACCGTCCGCCTCGGTGTAGAGGCGGTAAACATTGTATGGAAGCGCCTGGTGCGAATCGGCGGGAACGGCGGCATTCACGCCGAGAAGCCCTTTGGTGTTTTCCAGTTGGGCGACCCGTTCACGATAGGAAGGGCGGACCACATCACTGGGCAGCAGGGACAAGACCGTCTCCGGATGAACGGCGGCAATGACGACATCCGCCGGAAGGATGCGTCCGGACCTTAAAATGGCGCCCTTTACATGACCCGCCTCCACTTGAATCGCCGCAACGCCGTCCCCGGCCACGATATTTCCGCCCAACGACTGGAATTGGGATACGAAAGACTCCGCCATGGCCGTGCCGCTGCCGACCAAACGCCAGGAAGACAGAAGATAGGAGGCCAGGGTCATGTAGTAATAATAAACCGGGCATTCCCGCAGAGGAATCCCGATCAACCCGGCCGGGACACCCAGTACGGCAGTCAGCCGGATGGAACAACCCAGGTGTAACAGTCGCTCTCCCATAGATTCGAAGCGTTCCGGAGAAAAGACGGACAGGGCCGGAGAAAGGAAAAAATCAAATGCCGACAGCGATCGGGATATTTCCCTCAGATCGGCCATGATCATTGTAATCTGGCGCTGCTCTTCCGGAAAGGTTCGCCTCAGGTTTTCTTCAAAGGCATCGATACCGGCGGGGAGGTTAAATTCAAAATCGTCGAAAATGTAGCGGTCGACGATGCCTTCGGCGCCCATACGTTCCAGGGGGATCAGCGGCGTGACGCCGAGGGCGTCCCATAATTGGCGTAACAGCTGTCCCCGGTCGAGGGCGCCCAGATAGTGGACGCCCACGGGGCAATCGATACCGGATCGGCGGTAGCTGCGCATCAGCCCTCCGGGCTGCGGGTTCCTTTCCACGACCGTCACCGGATGCTGAAGCTGCGCCAGGATGATGCCGGCGGTCAACCCACCGATACCTGAACCGATAATCAGGACCTGTTCAGGCATGCCTTGTTACGCAAATGCCGTTGTGGACAAATCCCCGGCGGCGGCCTGGGTCTTTGTCCGGTGATGGTAGACATGATCCGCTAACGCTGCGACGGAGGCAAAGACCTTGATGCCCAGTTCTTTGCTGTCGATTTCGATGCCGTAATCTTTTTCCAGCATCATGACCAGTTCCAGGACATCGATGGAATCCAGTCCGAGATCGCCACCGATGAGTTGTCCGTTTTCGTCGATATCCTCTGGAGATACATCCAGGAGGTTCAGGGTTTCAATGATCCTTTGTTTCAATTCAATAATCAACTGGTTCATGAGCTTCCTTCGCTTTTATCGTCCCGGAGGGGAAGCCAATTCAGCCGCCGTTTTAAAGAAGGCCTCCTTAAACGCCGGATCGGTCAGGATGGCTTGAATGAGTTGGTTGGTCATCTGATACGCCCGTTTCTCGAGAAAATCTTTTGTCCGGTTCGCCTCTGGAACCGGATCTCCCGTTATCGTGTACAATTTGCTGAAAACCAATTGCTCACGTTTGTTGATTTTGACCTCCACCTGGTACTTTTCGTCCGTAACGGATCTCAACGTCAACCACATGGCCGGAGCCGTAATATCCGGTTTATCCCCATTGGAGACCACCATGCCGAGACCGGTAAAGGCCTTCTCGAATGCGTACCAAAAATAATTATGGATCAGGGAGTCTCCGGAATAGACAAAGGCCTTGTCAAGGCTTTTGTAAGAGAAGTTGGTGGTATCCGAGGCCTGGTTGTCGAAGTTCATGAGATAGACATGCTTCCCTCTATACTCGCCCAAATCTGCGGTGAAGGCGGGGGCATAACTCCTGATCGTAACCGGCCTGGCTCCCGTGCATGCAGAAAGAAGTAAAATGAGAAATAGGCCTGCCACGTATAGACATCTGGTGTTTCGGTCCATCGTTTATTACCTCCTCGATTTCTTAATTTTATCTTCTATACAATACCGGTTCAGGAAAAGTCAACACAGCGCCGATGTTGCCCTATTGTGTCTATCCCTTTGCTTCGACGATACAGAATATGCCCTTGCCTTCCATGGCCGGAGTGAAACATTGATCGTCCGACAGGCAGGTCGCCCTGCGGCGGTTGCCGTCTATCCAGCGGTGGTCAGAGACCGGGCTTCCGGATGAAAGGGCGGCAGATGGAGATATAGTAGGCAAGGCCTCCATCCTGTATATGTTCGACACCTGATACTTACCAGATCTTTTCCCTTCTGTAACAGGTCTGTCAAGTTAATCCGACGAAGAAGCAATATTTCCATTGACTTCACGATATATATCCTTTAAATACAAGCCGTTTCGTAAGCTTATCGTCTTTGGTTTTGAGGAAAGGGACTATGCTGCGCTCGGTCTTTCTGGTAACCGCAAGTGTTATAATTACGGTCTTTTTCTCTACCTGTTGCGTGATTTTCTCGCTACTGGGGGCCTCGGAAAATTCCATCCACAAGGTCGCCCGAATCTGGGCGACAATCCTCCTGAAAATATCCAATGTCCAGGTCAGCGTCCACGGCACGGAACATATCTCCACGGAACGACCTCAGATCTTCATGTCCAATCATCAAAGCGATTTCGACATCCTGATCGTCCTGGCTTACCTGCCCGGCCAATTCCGCTGGCTTGCCAAGAAGGAACTTTTCCGGATACCGATGTTTGGCAAGGCCATGAAAAACGCCGGTTATATTGAAATTGACCGGCAGAATCACGAGCGGGCCATGCAGAATCTCGCGGAGGCAGCCCGCAAGATCCGGGAAGGAAAATCGGTCATGAGCTTTCCTGAAGGCACCCGGAGTAAGGACGGAACAGTCAAGGATTTCAAGAAGGGGATGTTTCACTTGGCCCTCCAGGCGGAAGCGCCCATTGTTCCCATCACCATCATCGGGGCTGCCGAGATCATGCCCAAGCGTTCCCTGAGGATCAATCCCGGCAGAATCACGATGATCATCGATCGACCGATCGATGTCACGGCCTATTCGGAAGATTCCCGTCCGGAACTGATCGAGCGGGTCCGAAGTGTTATCACGAAAAATTATCACGCATGGCGGTAAGCACGGATTCCATGACAGAAAAGCTGCCTCCGGGCAAAAGAAGGGCCGAAATTATCGGCGTTATCTGTTTTGCCGCCGGGCTGTTTCTCGTCCTTTGTCTCGCGTCATACAATCCCCATGACCCTTCCTTTACCCGTTTTCTTCCCGGAGAGGTTAAAGTTCATAACCTCATCGGAACCTTCGGCGCTTACACATCGGACAGCTTGTTCCGGCTTATCGGACTCAGCGCCTTTTTTCTGCCCGTAGTACTCTTTATCTGTTCTTTTAAATTCTTTCTTAATGGCGACTTCCGCGTCACCCCGCCCCACTTGGGCGGGGCGCTGCTTTTTCTCCTGTCCTTTTCCGGCTTGTCCGCCCTCGTCGTTCAGCAGATTTACATCTATCAAATCCCCCTTCGGGCCGGAGGGCTCCTCGGCGAGGCGGTGCATTTTTATCTGACCTACTATTTCAATCTTGCCGGAACCTCCATTCTGCTTTTGCTCATGCTGATTCTGGCCTTCATGCTGATGATCCATCTGTCCCTTGTTTCCCTCGCCCACTGGTTTTTAGATCGTCTCAGGAGGATTTGGCAAAGGCTGCAATATCTTTTTTCCGGTCTTATACGACGACTAAAACCCACAGTCAAACCAACTCAATCTTCAATAAAGCCCCCCAGGGAGCCGGCGCTGGAAACGCTCCGCATCGATGAACCGGCCTCGCCTCCAGACAAGGCGCGCCTTCCAAAGGCGAAACAGACCCATTTTGAGTTTTTTCCAGTTCCCGGAACCTTTACCCTGCCGCCTCTGGAGCTTCTTGATGAAGTCGAACGACGGGACACCAGGATGAAGAAGGAAAGCCTGATCGCAAATGCCAGTATTCTGGAAAAGAAGCTTGCCGATTTCGGCGTCGAGGGGAAGGTTGTGGAGGTCCACCCCGGCCCGATCATCACCCTCTACGAACTGGAACCGGCGCCGGGGGTAAAGATCAACAGGATTACCAACTTGTCCGATGATCTTGCCCTGGCCTTAAAGGCGGCCAGCATCCGGATCATCGCCCCGATCCCCGGCAAGGCCGTGATCGGCATTGAAATTCCCAACCTCGAGCGGGAAGCGGTCCATCTCCGGGACGTCCTCGATTCGGACAAATTCAGCGAATCCCGGATCAAACTCCCCATCGCCCTGGGTGTCGACATCATGGGTTCCCCGGTCATCAACGACCTCACCCGCATGCCCCATCTCCTCATCGCCGGCACGACGGGTTCGGGAAAGAGCGTCTCTCTTAACGCCATGATCTGCAGTATTCTTTTCAAGGCTTCTCCCGACGAGGTCAAATTCCTGATGATCGATCCCAAAAGGATCGAACTTTCCGCATATGAAGGCATTCCCCATCTTCTCCACCCCGTCGTCGTCGATCCGAAAAAGGCCGCCCATGTCCTTAAATGGGCGGTGGAAGAGATGGAGCGACGTTACATTGTCATCAGCGACATCGGCGGAAAAAGTATCGAGGCATACAACAAGCAGGCGGAAAAGGGGAAAACCCCTCGCATGCCTTATATCGTTATCATCATCGATGAACTTGCCGACCTCATGCTGGTTGCACCCAGAAATGTCGAGGAATCATTGGCCCGGATCGCCCAGATGGCGAGGGCGGCGGGTATCCATCTGATTATCGCCACCCAGCGTCCTTCCGTGGATGTCATCACCGGCGTCATCAAGGCCAATTTTCCCACCCGCATCTCTTTTCAGGTCTCATCCAAGGTCGATTCACGGACCATCCTCGATCAACTTGGCGCCGAGGCCCTGCTGGGAGCGGGGGACATGCTGTTCATTCCCCCCGGAACATCAAAGTTGACGCGTATTCATGGCGCTTTCGTGGCAGATCGGGAAATAAAGAGAGTCGTGGAATTTCTGGAACAACAGGCCAAACCGGATTACGATGACTCGATCAAGGAATACGAAACCTCTCTGGAGAGTCCCGAACGGGAAGCAGAGGCATACGATGAAAAGTACGACGAGGCCGTGGAGCTGGTCACGGATCTGAAACAGGCTTCGATATCTCTTGTGCAGCGCTACATGAAGATCGGGTACAACCGGGCGGCAAGGATCATCGAGCGGATGGAAGCGGATGGAATCGTAGGTCCTTCCGACGGCGTCAAACCCCGCAAGGTCCTGGCAAGGAAACTTCCCCCTGACTGAAGTAATTTTCGGATCTTTTGCTAAGTCATCAAGGCTCAGATAACCATTATGAAAACCCATCCATGAAAAAGAAGAAATTCCACATCCTCAGCCTTGGCTGCCCCAAAAATCTTGTGGACTCCGAAGTCATGGCGGCCATCCTGACCTCCCGGGGTTACAGCATCACCAAGTCTCCCCAAGAGGCCCATATACTGATCATCAACACCTGCGCCTTTATTCTCCCGGCCAAGGAGGAGGCGATTGAAGCCATTCTCCTCATGGCCCAATACAAGCGCACGGGGGCCTGTGCATATCTCGTCGCTACGGGTTGTCTTCCCCAGCGTTACGGCCTTGATCTTGCGCCGACCCTCCCCGAAGTGGATCTTTTCCTCGGCACGGCGGAAGTTCCTGATATCGCTGATCATCTTGCCAGATTGGAATCAGCGGCAAGTATCGGCCACAGGGTGAAAGTCGGCAAACCGACTTTCCTGATGCAGGCAGGACATTCCCGCCTACTCATGACCCCTGCCTACAGCGCCTATCTCAAGATCGCCGAAGGCTGCGGCAATCGCTGCGCCTACTGCATCATTCCCGACATCCGGGGCCGGGCCAGGAGCAGGCCTCCCGCGGACATTCTTGCCGAAGCCCGGACCCTTGCCGGACAGGGAGTAAAAGAACTCATCGTTATCGCCCAGGATACGACGGCATACGGCAGTGATCTGCGGGGCCGGCCCCGGCTGACCCGCCTCCTGTCGGAACTTGCCGCTGTGGATGGCATCGCCTGGATACGCCTGCTGTATGCCTATCCCACCAAGATCACCCCGGAGTTGATTCGGCGCCTGGAGGGGGAAAAGAAAATCTGTTCCTACCTGGACATGCCCATCCAGCACATTGACGATGACATTCTTAAGGCCATGCATCGGCATGGCGACAGTCAGGACCTGCGGGAAGTCATCCGGATGGTCCGTGCTTCGGGACCGGGGATAGCTATCCGTACTTCCCTCATCGTCGGCTTTCCCGGCGAGACCGGGAGGAAGTTTGACCGCCTCATGGATTTTGTCAGGGAGATGCGCTTTGATCATCTGGGGGTATTTACCTACTCCCGGGAAGAGGGAACGGCGGCGGCAACCCTGCCCTCCCGCATTTCCGAGGCGGAGAAAAATCGGCGCCGGGACGCGCTCATGGAGGAACAGGCGGCCATTTCCTACGCGATCCTGCAACAGAAAGTCGGTTCCCTTGACGAGGTCCTCATCGAAGGGAAGAGCGACCGGCCCGATTATCCATTCCTCGGACGGAACTCCCGCCAGGCCCCGGAAATCGACGGCGTGACTTACGTCCGGGGAAAACGACTCAAGCCCGGCCAGATCATCCCCGTCCGCATTCGGGCTGCCGATGAATATGATCTCTTTGCCGAAACGATTGACATTCCCTGAGGGGTGCCATATACAGCGCCAAATTTAAAGTTGTGAATGATGAATATTCAAGACGTTTTTAACAGGTATCAGGCGGACCTCCAGAAGGCGGAAGGCTATATGGCCGCTGCCCTTCGTTCCGACGTCAGCCTGATCCCCCAGGTCAGCCAGCATCTCATCGGCAGCGGCGGAAAGCGATTCCGTCCTCTCCTCCTCATGGCCTCCGCTTCCCTCTGCGGGTATGAGGGAGAGAGGCGTCATCCCCTGGCCGCCGTGATCGAATTCATTCACACCGCAACCCTGCTCCACGACGATGTGATCGACAACGCCGACATGCGCCGGGGCAGAACAGCGGCCAATCACGTCTGGGGGAACGCCGCCAGCGTCCTGGTTGGCGATTTCCTCTATTCCGAAGCCTTCCAACTCATGGCCAAATATGGGAACCTAGAGATCATCAAGGTCCTCGCCAGGGCAACCAACCTCATGGCTGAAGGCGAGGTGTTTCAGCTCGTCAAGCGCGGTGATCCGGAGATCTCGGAAAAGGAGTACCTGGCAATTATTGAAAAGAAGACCTCCCATCTGATTTCTGCGGCCTGTGCCGTAGGCGCTTTACTGGCCGACGCCCCGGAAGAAAAAGTCGCCGCCCTGGGCCGGTTCGGCCTCAATCTGGGTTTTGCCTTTCAGATCGTCGATGATGCCCTGGACTACACGGCCAAGGAGGAGGAATTCGGCAAGGTCATCGGGAAGGATCTCGATGAAGGTAAGATGACGCTCCCCCTGATCCGGACCCTCAGCCGCTGTTCGGAGGAAGAAAGACAGCGCATCAGGGCGGTTGTTACCGACCCGGCTAGGAATGAAACCTCCCTCCTTGCTGTTTTTGAGCTCATTCGCCGGGATGACGGCATTGATTATGCCATGAACATGGCCCGTGCCTATATCGATGACGGTAAAAGGGAACTTGCGATCTTTTCGGACCAGGCGCCCCTTCAGGACCTCCTGACCCTGGCGGATTATGTCGTGGGAAGGAAAATCTGAACTGATCCTTTAAAGACCCTGGATACTGACATCGCCTAAAGGCGTCTGATTTCTCCAAAAGGTTACCTTATAAACCCCCTGTTTTTTTAATGACATAACCCCTGCCCGGGCGACTGCGGAGTTGGTCCCCTGTCCCTTGAGGATAGCGGTGACATTATTGTTTTTGGAAACATTCGTTTTGATATCGATAAGTTTCAGCGCCTGACCGGGCCGGTAGGTGATCTTCTCACCTGGATAGAGACACCTCTTCTCCCCGTCACCGATCTGCAGGACGACATATTCCAGGACCGGGTCGCGAAGATCCACAAACATCTGACCAAGGATCTGGTCCTTTCTTTCGGCCACAATCTGGTAACGCTGCCCGTTGGCGGCAATGGAAAATCGCTTGATCAGGTCCCGATCAGTCCGGATAATGTATCCTCGGTCCTCGCCCTTATTATTCTTCACGTTACCGATAAACCCTTTGAAATTCATCGCAATATCGGTGCTCGCTCCGGTAGTGGCCCCTACATCGATCAATTCGATGGTATCCCCCCGGATGATGTCAAGATGGGCGCCATTGGGAAGAAATTTCTCCTCACCGTTGACCTTGAGACGGAAAAAGGTAATCTGGGGCTTGTCTGCCGCGGCTTGTCTGCCCGGCGAATCAGTTGCTGCAATACGGATCGGCACTCGCCCGCAGACATAATTGTCCTTCCGGACCGTTATCTGGGTCGCCCGTCCAATCACCACCGGGTTATGAAGATCGTTGATCTTTCCATAACCCTCGATATCGGCGCTCAGACCGCGTTGATAATTCGCCTCGATGTGGTCTATCTTGATGACGTCCCCGGAACGGACGGTTAGCTGGTCCTGGTTGGACAGGACCACGGGAAGCTGATCGTTGACCTTGACCACGAGATATTTCATGGCGGGCATGGGCAGATTAAGGCCCGGGACTTCAGGCTTGATATCAAAAATATTCATAAAGGCATTCACCCCGAGATTGTGATGGTAAATCCTTGTTTCCAGGGGCAGGGATTTGCTCGTTTCAATCCCAAAGGCGGGGATGCCGCAGGTAAAAAGGGCATAGTAGGTAGCCGATCGCCGCTGTTCAGGATGGCGGGTTGCCTGGGAAGCGGTGCGGTGATTGTTGAAGTGGAAATGATGCTCCGGGTTCGCTACATGGGTGTTTATCTCCCGGATGGCCCGTTTCGCCATGCCCTCCAGACTGACCACATCCCCGGTCTTGACTTGCCGGTACTGATCCGTATCGGCAATGATCGACTGCCCGAACCGCCCGGGGTTCCGCATGAAACTCCGCCATTTTTCCGAATAGAAACCGGATCCGTCATGGAGGTTGAGGAGGCAGTCGCTCTGGGCGATGAGCTTTTTCAGAATACCGACGATCTGATCTTCGTAACTCGTACTTTTTGAATCGGCAAACTTCCGGTTCATGTCTCCGTTTACCTCCCGCCGGTTCAGGATAATGGAGTACCAGTTCGCCCGGGGAACGACGATGAGATTACCCTGCTTCAGACTCATGTCGGCATACAGATCGGCGGACAGGAACCCCCCCGGCTCATCCCCCTGAATGCCGCCGATGATCAGGATGGTTTTCCCAGGGGCCTTCCCCTGAACCCGGTACACGGTCAATTCATGATCGGTTCCGGCAAAATGTCTCTCCACCGAACTCTTGCCCCATGAGGCAGGGGGAAAAATAAACAGCAAGAGAAAAGCAAGGGAAAGGCAACAGGGGGTTTTAGTGGGCCATACTCTCACGGATAATCTTCCATTCCCCATCGATTTTGACCAATTCCAGCCGCTTCGCACGGCTGGATTTAATGTTGGAGGCGCTGTATTTCTGGGTGAAGGTGGCGGTGGCCTTCTGACCTTCCGAGGACGTTTTGAGATTATCTATCTTGACGCTGATGTTCTTGCTCGTTTTGCGGAGATCTTTCTTATAAGTAACCCAGCGCGACAGGTCCATGCCCCGGTTTCGGAAAGAGGGGGCGTAGCAAGCCCGGTAAGCTTCCATATTTCCAGATGTCCAGCTCTTTGCCCAGTTTTCGACCAACAGCCGGATATCCTGATCCTTCACTACCTCAGCAGGCTTAGCTTTCGAGGGAGCGGTTTTGGCGGTTTCCTTTGGGGCAGCAGCCGTTGACGCCTCCCGGGGACCGGTCGCCGGGGCCTGTTTCTTACCCGCAGGCGTCGCTGCCGCAACCGACTCCTCCCGGGATCGCCTCTGGGGGGCGCCATTGTCCACAATCAGCCAGCGATTATCGATTTTTTCCAAAAAGAGCCGCACATAACTGCCCTGAAAGGAATCGGCGTTCTGAACGGAGAGAACCTGGTCGAAAAGCATGACTGCTTTATCATCGAGGCGGCAGATGGTGATATCCTGCGGTCTGAAATCAAAATGACCGCTCGCGTCCTTGAGATTTCTTGTTTTTTGAACAATGACCTTCCGCGGTGAACTCGCCGAGGGCGATTCGGGATAGTACAGGCGGTTCAGGATATTCTGATCCCCATCCAGAATGGCCTTGGACCACCACATCATGACACGCTCCAGCTCTTCCCTGTCCTTTGAAGGTCGTTCTATGGGAATCCACTTGATCGATTCTTCGATAATCACGGGGGTCTTCCCCAAATAGATGTATCGCGACAGGGCTTCTATGTCTTTGTTCTTCATAACCACACAGCCATTGGATTGAAAGGGCTGGAGGGATTTATTTGTTCCATGAATCCAGATATTGCTGCCGTTTTTCCCCATCCGTTTGTCCAGCAGATTGGGATAATCCAGGTGAAAGACCATGGTTCCATAAGCCGGGTGCGGCTTACGCATCTGTTCGAATTTGGTGGCAAAAAAGATCCCCCGGGGAGTCTTGGCGTCTTTCTGTTCCATTTTCTCGCCGGGAGCCTTCCCCGTGGAACAGGGGGCATCGAAGACCATGACGACGTTGCCTCCCCTGTTCTGAAGTACATAAACCCGCTGCAGGTGCTTATCGATGAAAACGGCATATCCCGACGACAGCCTCAAAAGCGCTTCGGGGACAGAGGCCGCCAGCGCCGGCCGCAACGGAAAAAAGGAAAAGGCGATGCCGATGCAAAGAAGTATAAGAACAAAAGAAGGACAGGTCCTTTTAATATCCATGCTAATTACTGTGGTTGATCATATGACCAAAAACCTTTGCTCTTTTTTTTACAATCGTTTCCAATTTGGTATGGGGGGTCTAACAAAATCCTTGCGAACCTTCAAGGACAAATTTCAATTTTATCTTTTAGGCCCCTCCCTCCGGAAAGACGGTCCTCTTTGAGGGCCAGGGGCAGATAGTCAAGAATATCCTGGGCCGTAATTCCGTCTTCACCCTGCTGGCGGGCGGCCAGATCGCCGGCCCGTCCATGTAGATAGACACCTTTTCTGATTGCTTCCGTCCAGGGCATGCCCATACCGGCCATCGCCGCGATGGCGCCGGTAAGGACATCCCCGGAACCGGCAGTCGCCATCCCGGGGTTACCGGTCATATTAATAAAAACCTGTCCGTCGGGACAGCCAATCAGAGAATGGGCGCCTTTGAGAACTATAAAAGCCCCCCAGGAGGCACAGGCAGCCTGCAAAATGTCAATCCGGCGACACTGGATCTCCGCCGCCGGTTGACCGGTGATTCTTGCCATTTCTCCGGCATGGGGCGTCAGTACGGTTGGGAATGAGCGTCCCTTAATGAGCGCGGGGTCCCCGGCCACCGCCGTGATCCCGTCGCCGTCAATCAAAACCGGCTTTCTGATCACGGGGACCAGCTTCCGGACGAGCTCCTGCGCCTGGGGGTCCAATGACAGGCCAGGTCCGATGACCACCATATCAACCTTTGCCGACAGTTCCACGAGGGCGTTAAAATTGTCCGCCGACATCGCCCCGGCCTTCGTTTCCCGGAGCGGGACAAACACGATCTCGCTTCCCTTTCGGGCGATGATTGGGACCACTGAGCCGGGGGCAGCGAGCCGGGCGTATCCCCCTCCGGCTTTCAGGAAGGACATGGCGGAAAAATAGGGGGCCCCCGGATAAGTCGCCGCGCCGGCCACAAACAGGACATCCCCCATGCTCCCCTTATGAACGTCCCGACCCCGGACGGGAAGGGACAGATAATCGTTGGTCTGGATTTTCAGGCGTTCATGATTGTACATAACCGGGGGGAAAGAGATGTGGGTCACATAGAGTTTGCCGCATTTTTCATGACCGGGATAAAGGATATTCCCTATCTTGGGAAGGCCGAAGGTCACTGTACAGTCTGCCTGGATGGCGGCGCCCATAATTTCTCCCGTATCGCCGTTGACCCCGGAGGGGATATCGAGACTGAGGACCCATTTGCGTCCCTGATTGACCAGTTCGATCACTTCCCGGTGCAGTCCCTGGACCTCCCGGTCGAGTCCCGTTCCAAAGACGGCGTCCACCACCCCGTCGGCATGCCGAATAACCCGCCCCAGGTCGGTGACCGCTTCCAGATGATTGACCTCCAACGGCAGAACGGACAACATATCAAGATTGGTCTTGGCCGCCCCCTGGAAGCGGCCGGGATCACCCAGGATATAAATCCTCGGGGTTCCCCCGTTGGAAAGAATTTTCCTGGCCACAACGAATCCGTCGCCCCCGTTGTTTCCGATACCGCACAAAATGACATACCTCTTCCCGTTCAGTCCCCGCTCCCCGGAGAGCACGGCAGCGGCCCCCTGACCGGCATTCTCCATAAGAATCCCGGCGGGTATTCGTAAGGATTCCGTGGCATGGCGATCCATCCAGCGCATTTCCTCAACACGGCTGATTTTCATCGTTTCCCCCTCACGAAAAAATCTTTTTCTTTCCCCTATATTTTGTTACAATGTCCCCGTCAAGAGAATAACCCCCAGCAAGGAGAAGCACGATGAGAAAATGTATCGCTCCCGCAATCATGGTTCTGATCCTCCTGTGGACCTGTCCCCTTTCCGGGGAAAATTATACCTTGAAAGGAGACATGGACTCGGCAATCCGCTACGAACTCCGGGAACAGGTCACGGCTAATCCGGGGGTCAAAAAAATCGTCCTTAGCTTTGTCGTTCCCCAGAGCTTCACATCCCCGACTTACAGCCAGGATATTAAGGATTTTAAAGTAGCATTCAATCCCGAACCCCAGGACCGTGAAGAGAAGAAGGACAAACACGGCAATATGGTGATCACGGCGAGTTGGACAAGGGTTCCGAACACCGTGGATGTTAGCCTCTCATGCCAGGCCAAGAGCAGGACCCATCTCACGACCCTTTCAACCGGCGCTCCCTTCCCGGTGAAGGACCCCGGCGCGGAATTTGCAGATTATCTGGAGAGCACCGAACAGGTCCAGGCAAACGAGCCCAGGATCAGAAAGCTTGCCGCCGAACTGACCAGCGGGGTGAAGACAGAATACGATGCGGTACAGCGGATTGTATCCTGGGTGGTGGACAACGTCCGCTACGTAACCCCCCCGGTCCGTTACGACGCCTTTTATTCACTGGAATCGGGGAAAGGCAACTGCCAGAATTACTCCCATCTTAGTGCCGCCCTCCTGCGCTCCGTGGGAATTCCGGCCCGTATTGTTGTCGGGGTGACCCTGAACGAGCCCTATAATATCGCCTGGCAGAAAGGGGTCCTGACGTTCAAGATGGGCCAGGGGCGCCACTCCTGGATCGAGGTCTGGTTTCCCGATCTTGGCTGGGTCCCCTTCGATCCCCAGAACTCCGTGCTGTTCGTTTCCAATCGCTTCATTCGCCTCGAAGTGGGCGCAGACAACAACGAAACAAAAAACGACGGGTTGATGCGCTGGTCGCAGCTTCAGGAAGCCAGAAAACCCGCCCTTCAGGAAGTCATCAACGCCAGCTTTGCCGCCGATCAGGTCAAGATCAAAGGGGATCGGGAATCCTACGGACCGAAAAACCTGCTACTGACCCCGCAGGTCAAGGCCCAGTTCCAGCAGATCGCCATCATACCCCCGCCCCCACCTCCGCCTCCGCCCAAAGATCCTGGCAAGCTGAGGTATAAGGTCCCCTTCCTCTACGGAAATCTCGACTATCCCGAGGATGTCGATTTCGCTTTCCCGAGATCGGTGAAATCCGAAGGCGCCGGTCAGTTTGAGATGCAGAACAACTTTCTGGTGGAAACGGCGGAGTATGTAACCACCCAGCGAACCCAGTACGCCCAGGTCTTTGTCCTGAAAAAACCGGTGAAGCTCGCCAAGGTCGGCCTCGCACTGCACAATTTCGGCGGCGATGGCATGCTCTGGGTCGAAATCTTCAAGGACGACAAGGGAAAGCCGGGGGCCATCATGGCCACCAGCGGGATGATCGGCGTCGATCAAATCTCCATGAAGCCGGGGTACCGCTGGGTAGATTTCGACTTTGCCAAAGAAAAGCTCGACCTCATGCCCGGGTCTTACTGGATCGCCCTGGGCTTTACGGGCAGTCCCATCGTCAACTGGTTTTACACCTATGGGAAACCGGTCGGTCCGGTGTATGGAACACGCTACAAGGGCGTCTTTGATAGTGACTGGAGCGGCGCCCTCAGTTACGAGTTCAATTATCGAATCGCGGGTCTGACGGTAAAATAGGATAGTCGACTTCTGATTAAAGACACGGGTCGGTACCTTACCGGTGTCGGCCCGTGTCCGAGATAGGAAAATTTTCCCCAGATTATTTTTTGGTTTTCGTTTCCTTCTTCTTCGGCGCCGCCGGCTTCTTTACCGCAGCCTTGGCCGGCGCGGCGGCCTTCTTGGCGGGTGCTTTGGCAATCACCGGTTTCACCACTTTTTTTGCTATGGCCTTGGCTTTCACCGGCACGGCCTTGACCGCCGTCTTCACGTCTTTTTTGATCGCTTCCGCCTTGGGGGCTTTGAGGGCAGCTTTCTTTTTTGCCTTTTCAGCAGCGCCCTTGCCTCTTGCCATAGGTTTCTTACAGCAAATCAATTCTGCCATCCCTATCCCCACATCATCGACAACCACAACCAGACCACATAATTCACAGCTTAACGGATCACCCTTTTTTGCCTTTGCCATGCCTGTCTTCCTCCTGTCATTTTTTTATTCCTGGCAATACCCAAACCAGTCATCATGGCTTTTGCTTATAAATGAAATACTTCATCTTTTCAAGTTTAATTCACTTGAATTTCATTCTTTTTTTCGTTCATAAATATTCCTCCTCCTGTTATCGCGAAGGGAAAGGAGATGAGACATATTCCATTGGGACCTGGTCCCGGCGTGGATTTTATTATATTCTTTTGACACGCTTCCCGATTTATTCTATGAAATATTGATATAATTGAATTCTAAGGTTGGGGACAGATTTCAAATCTGTCCCCAATACACTAAGGAGGAATTCCTGAGCTCATGAATCCATCAACGGAATCAGCCCTTTATGATATCGTGATCATCGGGGGAGGACCGGCGGGCTATACCGCCGGCCTTTATGCCGCCCGCGCCGGCCTGAAGGCCTTGCTCATCTCCGGGGCCTCGACGGTTAGTCAAATCACCGTTACCGATCTCATCGAAAATTATCCCGGCATCCCTGCGGGTATCAACGGTTTTGAGCTTGTGGAAAGCTTCCGGAAACAGGCAGTCGCCTTTGGCCTGGAATGCATCACCGCCGACGTCCAGACCCTGGAGACTATTAATCATGGAGAAAAGAAGGCCTGGAGAGTCCTGACGGACAGCCGGACATGCGAAACCCTTTCTCTGGTCATGGCCACCGGCGCCTACTGGCGTCAGCTTGGCATTCCCGGAGAGGAGGCATTTGCCGGACGGGGCGTCTCTTATTGCGCTACCTGTGACGGCCCCTTTTACCGGAAACGGGAAGTGGCGGTCGTAGGCGGCGGCAATACGGCGGTACAGGAAGCCATTTTTCTGACCCATTTTGCGACCAAGGTAACCATTGTCCACCGGCGCAACCGCTTGCGGGCCACAGGTATCCTCCAGGAACGGGCCTTTGCCAATCCTAAAATCGAGATGGCCTGGAATGCCGTGGCGGAAGAAATCGGCGGCGGGGGCGGAGTAGAGTGGATAAGAATAAAGGATGTAGTCACCGGCGCAACCCGGAAGATTCCCGCCGCCGGCGTCTTCATCTTCGTGGGTCTGATTCCCCAGACAACCCTTGTCAAAGACCTGGTTGCCCTCGAGAAGGACGGTGCCATCATCGTCGATCGGGACATGAAAACCTCAACCCCGGGGATCTTCGCCTGCGGAGACTGCATCCACAAATCCCTCCGCCAGGTCATTACGGCCTGCGGCGATGGGGCAACAGCCGCCTACACCGCCCAGTTGTACGTCGAGGACCTCAAGGGAGAGGCATACTAATTATGGATGCCCTGATTGCTGTCTGGCGATACCTTCCCGGGCAGATCAACCCGAATTTGCTCGAATTTGGCGCCTTCCAGGTCCGCTACTACAGCCTCATGTACCTGGTCGCCTTCGCCCTGACTTACTTTCTCGTTATGTACCGGATCAGGGATGAAAAGTATAACTATACGTCGGAAACTATCCAGGACCTGATTATCTGGCTGATTATCGGACTGATCCTGGGAGGCAGGCTGGGCTATGTCTTGTTTTACAACTTCGATTACTATTTTCACCGTCCCTGGGAGATCCTGCTGCCTTTCGATTTTTCCGACGGCATCCGTTTTGTGGGCATCAGCGGTATGTCTTTTCACGGCGGGGCGATCGGCGCCATAGCCGCTACCACCATGTTCTGCAGAGGCCATCAGATAAATTTCTGGCGCATGGCGGATCTCTTCTGCCCGGCCATCCCGCTGGGCTACACCTTCGGTCGCATCGGCAACTTCATCAACGGAGAACTCTACGGACGAGCAACCACCGTCCCCTGGGGCATGGTATTCCCTCACGATCCGGAACAGCTGCTCCGTCACCCTTCTCAGCTCTATGAGGCCTTCTTTGAAGGGATTGTCCTGTTTATCGTTCTGTGGGCCGTAAGAAAGAAAACCCCCTTCGACGGATTTCTCCTCGCTCTCTATTTTATCGGCTATGGCCTGGTCCGGTTTTTCATCGAATTTTACCGGCAACCGGATGTACAGTTGGGATATTTCTTCGGCCTCCTGACGATGGGTCAAATCCTGTGCTTCATCATGATCTCCTGCGGCGCCGGGGTCTTTCTTTACAGGAAAAAGAAAACATAGTATGGGTTTTGCCACAATAATGAATAATATCCACCTCGCCGCCCAGACATTATTGAGAAAACCATAAAGGAGAAAATTGAATGTCCACAGAAGTTATCGGATGGATCGCCTTCGCTGTTCTCTTCATCGCGATGATAACCCTGGATCTGGTCGTCGGCCACAAGAAGGCCAAAGAGATCGACATCAAGGATTCTCTGAAGTGGACGGGCTTCTGGATCAGTATCGCCCTGGTCTTCGGCATCGGCATCTACTTCTTCAAAGGCCAGACCAAGGCCCTCGAATACCTGACCGGCTATCTCCTCGAATATTCCCTCAGTGTCGATAATCTCTTCGTTTTTCTGATGATTTTCACCTATTTTTCCGTACCCCCCGTACATCAGCATACGGCCCTTTTCTGGGGGATCATGGGGGCACTGGTAATGCGGGGCATTTTTATCGCTGCCGGTGTCGTCCTCGTCACCAAGTTCCACTGGCTGATTTACGTCTTCGGTGTCTTTCTCATCTATACGTCCCTCAAGATGGCCAAAGGAGGTGATGAGGAGATCCACCCGGAGAAGAATCCCATCCTGCGCCTCCTCCATAAGATGATGCCCGTAACCACCGATTACGGAAACGGAAATTTCTTTCTTCATATTGACGGCATCCGTCACGCCACGCCGCTGCTTGCCGTTATCCTGGTCATTGGCCCGACGGACCTGATGTTCGCCCTCGATTCCATTCCCGCCATCCTGGCCGTGACCACCGATCCGTTCATTGTCTACACCTCCAATGTCTTTGCCCTCATGGGACTCCGCTCGCTCTTCTTCGCCCTGGCCGGACTGATGAGCATATTCCACTACATCCGTCACGGGCTGGTGGTCATTCTGATGTTCGTCGGTGTCAAGATGCTCCTTACGGATATCCTTCCCATCCCCATCGGCTGGTCCCTGGGGTTCATCGCCGGAACCCTGGCGATCGCCATAATCGCCTCCATCCTCCGCCCCCACAAGGTAGAGATGGTCGTCAACCCAGAGGAGGAAAAACAGTAACGCCGTAAAAACCGTTCATTTTTTAGATACTGGATCCCTTTAAGGAGGACATCATGGCCGACGAAACAACAACAACAAAAACAGACAGTCTGAAATCCAAAGCCCTTATCCTCAACAGCATCGCGACCTATCAACCGGGGTCCATCGTGAGCAGGGAGATCATCAAGAAAACTACCGGCACAGTTACCGTTTTTGCCTTCGATACCGGCCAGGGGTTGAGCGAGCATACGGCCCCCTTTGACGCCCTGGTTTACATCCTGGACGGGGAGGTGGAAATCAAGATATCCAAGAAAACATACCGGCTGCAGGCAGGGGAATTCATCATCATGCCCGCTCATGAACCCCACGCCCTCCAGGCGGTCAAAGCCTTTAAGATGATGCTGGTAATGATCAAAGAATAGCGCCGGAAATTATGACGATCGTTCAACAACTCCTCGACAAACCATCTAAAACCGAGCTGGGGCGCTGGCAGAAATTGGCCATGAGCAAATATCGTCGACGGGAAGGGCTTTTCCTAGCCGAGGGGCGCAAGGTCCTCGAAGAGCTGTGGAAAATCCATTGGCGAATCGAGGCCCTCCTCGTAATGGCAGGGAAAGAGGACATCTATTCGCAGTTTCTTGAACCCCGCGCCGGAACGGTTGAAAGTAGTAGCATGGTCCCAAGGTATATCCTCTCAGAAAAGGAGTGGGGGAAACTCAGCCAGGACCAGGCGCCGGAAGGCGTTATGGCCGTCGTAAAAATGCCGACTCCCGGAAATTGGCAGGCGCGGCTGCAAGAGGCGCCCGGACATGTCCTGCTTGTCGATGGCATCAACAACCCCAACAACCTGGGAGCGATCATGAGGACGGCCCACTGGTTCGGTTTTGCCATGGTGTTCCTGAGCACAGGCGCGGTGGACTGGACCCATCCCAAGGTCGTACGGACCTCCATGGGCAGCATTTTCCATCTGGAGATTTTTGATAACCTCAATTTCCTTGAAATCCTTCCTTTCATCCGTTCAACCCATCTACTGATCGGCAGCGATGTGCGTCACGGCGTTTCCCCGCACCGGCAGAAGGAAAGAACCGCCCTGCTTCTGGGAAGCGAATCCCATGGCGTCCCCAACGAGTTCCTTGAAATAATCGACGAACAATGGCATATACCAGGTGCAGGTCGCGCCGAATCACTGAGCCTTCCCCAGGCCGCGGCCATTATGATGTATGAACTTACCAAAGGGAGCATGCATGGCAGAATATCTCCAGATCATCACGACCACTGAAAAAAAGGCAGAGGCCGAAAGGATCGCCAGGGTACTTATCGAAGGAGGCCTGGTCGCCTGCGCCCAGATCGTCGGCCCCATAACCAGCACGTATTCCTGGAAGGGGCAGATAGAAACGGCCGAAGAATGGCAGTGCCTCATCAAGACCAGGGCCGATCTCTTCGGGCAGGTTGAAAGGTCCATCAAGTCGGTCCATTCATACGAAACCCCGGAGATTATCGCCCTCCCCATCAAGACAGGAAGTCGGGAATACCTGGACTGGATGGCAGGGTTGCTGCCCCCGGAAACTTGATTTTTGAAGGGAAAAATTTTCGTTTCCTGAAACATATCCATTGACAGAGAACGTCAATCTCATTAGTGTGACACGATATGAAAGAAAATCGACTTTGCAAAACTGAACAGCTTTGTTTATGACTTATCGTGGCGCCTTATTAATTATTATGTTGATATGCCTATGTTCCTGCTCTTCAAAGCCGGCAACGCAGACGTCCTCTCAGGCATCGTCAAGCCAGACCCCGATGGCTTCACTGGAGCCCGGGCCCAGTCCGGTTACCGCAGGCATCGTTCCAAATCGTGTTTTCGGGCCAAAGGACATCCAGATTCATTACACAGCGGCGGCTAATTTAAACTACTATGAAAACAAGTCTCACACTATTTTACTTGTCATCTACCAGTTAAGCGGCCTTAACGCCTTTAATCAGCAGATAAAGACGGCGGACGGTTTGAGCAAGCTCCTCCAGGCGGAAAAATTTGATAACAGCATAACCGGTGTTGATCAGGCCTTTATTGAGCCGGGAGAAGAAAAGACACTCACCCTCGACCGTTATGAAAATACCCAGACCATCGCCGTGGTTGCGGGATATTACAACCTGCAACCCGGACAGGTCAACCGGACCTTTGATATTCCCGCAAGCACAGACAAGCGAGGCATATATGGTTTCAGGTCCACCGTATCCTGGATTGAGCCAATATCCCTCAATCTGTTTTTGGGACCCAATTCTATTCACGAGGTTATTGTAAAATGACAGACCCGATAAGGCCGATCTTCTGGTACCAGGGGCTTTTTCTCCAGCCTCAGCATTTCCAGTGGCAAGATCTCCACGATCAGTACCGTCTCTATCCGCTTCAGAATTATCTGCAGCCTTATTTCTGGGGATTTGGTCGGTTGCGCATCCAGGAAGAATCTCTGAAGAATCAGATGTTTGAGATTCTGGAAATGCAGATTCTCTTCCGGGACGGAACCTGGATAGTTTTCCCCGGCACGGGCGAGGTACAACCTCGTTCCTTCAAGGGAACCTGGATAGAAATGGATAAGCCCTTTAATATCTACCTCGGTTTGCGTAAATGGGATCCCCGGGGGGGAAATGTGACTGTCTTAAAAAATCCTGATGATTGGTCTGCCGTCGCCACCCGCTTTGCCTCCTCCGCCGACCCGGAGGAAATCAAAGATCTTCATCAGAGCGGCCCAAGCGCCCAGATCAAATTTCTGAACCATACCCTGCGAATTTTCTGGGAAAATGAAGTCGAAGGCGCCGGAGATTATGAGTTACTCCCCGTGGCCCAACTGGAATTCAACGGCAATGAAATCATCCTCTCGCCGGCATACATCCCCCCCGTACTCGGTATCGCCTGCTCGGATATCCTCGCAGGATTGGTCAAGGGCATCCGGGAGGAAGTTACGCTACGCTGTAGCGTCCTGGAGGAATATAAGCATCCCAAATTCAACCAGACCGCACAGGCGGCCCAGGATTCCGATGAATCAAATTATATGGTCTTCCTGCTCGCCCTGCGGGCCTTGATCCGTTATGTACCCTTGCTGCACCACCATACCACGGGAAACCCTCATATCCACCCTTGGACGGTCTATGGCATCCTCCGCTCTCTGGTCGGGGAATTGAGCGCATTTACCGACCGCATCGACGCCCTGGGTCGATTGAAAGACGGGACGGAACTCCTGCCCGCCTACCGGCACGATCAGCTCGGTTCCTGTTTCCAGGAGGCAAAGACCCTCATCGATGAACTCCTCAACGGCATTATGATCGGCGCCGAAAATGTCATTCATCTGATCCGCGAGGGAGACTACTTCCGGGCATTAATCCCGGTAGAAACCTTCGACAATCGTAATCTCTTCTATCTCATGCTGAGAAGCAGTGTAAATAACGAGGAATGGGAACAAACCATCCAGCATATGGTCAAGATCAGCAGCGCCGAACGTCTTCCTGTCCTCATCAAGCGGGCGCTGCCGGGAATGCCCCTGGATCAAATTACCGTCCTTCCTCCAGGGTTGCCGCGCCGTCCCGATTCCACCTATTTCAGGCTTGACCGCAGCAATACGGAGTGGTCGGAAATACAGAAACAACAGAACATTTGTCTTTATTGGAGCCATGCTCCAGAAGATACGCTGGCGGAAATCATCGTAATCAAAAAGTAACGCAGCCACGTAAGCGGGGAATGATGACCTTTTATGGGTAACTGGCAGGTAAAACAATGCAACTGAGCGACTGCTTCATGGGACTAATGGCCTATACCACTTACATCTGTCAGGGACGGATGAACAATCCATCCCCTTACGAGGAAACCCGCCGGCGTTTTGATGATCTTCTTCAGCAGGCCAGACAGTGCTGTCAGGATGCCGGTTTTAATGAAGACGAGTGGCAAACGGCTCTGTTTGCAGTCTGTGCGTGGATTGACGAAACCATCCTCTGTTCGGAATGGCCCGAACGAGGCAGATGGCAGGAAGACCAACTACAACGGCTTCACTTCCAAACCATGAATGCCGGGGAGGAATTTTTTACCCGTTTGGCGGAATTGGACCCGGAGGCCACAGCAATCAGGGAAGTTTACGCCTACTGCCTTGCCCTGGGATTCAAGGGACGGTATTTTCTGCCCGAAGATGACAAGAGACTCGTGGAAATCCAGAAGGCCAACCTGCTCCTGGTCAAAGACAACCTGGATATGGGTGTTACGGAAAAACTCTTCCCCGATGCATACAGCGGCACGACCGGTGAGGTCAAGCGCAAACGCTGGCAACGAGGTCTTTCTCTTTACGGTCTTATCATAGTAGCCATCTCGTTACTCGGGGTGATTGCCTTGTTTTCCGTTTACAAGGCATTGCTTTTGAGCATAAACCAGTCCTATTTCGGAGCGGGATTCTGATCATGCTGAAGAAAATCCTAAAAATATCAGCCATTATCATCCTGCTCCTTATTCTGGCGGGGTTCCTGTACTGGATCACCATGAAAAAGGGCTGGCCCTGGTGGACGGGGGCCACGATCTTTGCTGGCATTGTCGGCCTTGTCGTTGCCGCTGTTTTTCTAAAAAGATACCTGTTACGGCGACGGGAGAGAAAATTCGTTCGCCGGGTCGTGGAATTAGACGAGAGCGCCATTAAGGGGCTCCCCACCCATGAAAGGCAGCAGCTCCAGGAACTTCAGGAGAAGTGGAAGGAATCCGTGGAACTCCTCAGGGATTCCTATTTGCGCAAGAAAGGCAATCCTCTCTACGCCCTGCCCTGGTATCTCGTTATCGGCGAATCGGGGGCGGGAAAGACCTCGGCAATCAAAAGCGCCCGGCTAAGCTCACCCCTTACCGACATCGCCAGGACGGCCGGAATTACGGCAACCCGCAACTGCGACTGGTGGTTTTTCGAGGAAGCCATCATTCTCGATTCCGCCGGACGCTATACCATCCCCATCGAAGAGGGACGAGACCGGGAGGAGTGGGAAAGGTTCCTTACCCTGCTCTCCCAGTACCGGCGGAAGGAACCCCTTAACGGCGCTGTCGTTACGATTGCCGCCGATACCCTGCTTGCGGGAGGAAGCGATAAGCTGCGCCTGGACGGTCAGAGTATCCGCAAACGTATCGACCAGCTCATGCGCGTTACGGGGGCGAAGTTTCCCGTTTACATCCTTGTAACCAAAATGGACATGGTCTATGGTTTTGTCGAGTTCTTCAATTGTTTTCCCGAAGGGGATTCATCCCAGGCGATGGGGTACATGAACCGCAAGTTCAACCCTTACTGGCACGAGGTTCTCGCCCAAGCCTGGGCGGATATGACGGTTCGTCTGCGGGAGCTGCGCCTGATGATGACCCACCAGGCATGCGCACCGGGACCGGCCGCCCTTGTTTTTCCTGGTGAATTTGAAGGGCTCCGCCCGGGGCTGGAAGTGTTCGTAAGGTCCGTATTTGAAGAGAATCCCTACCAAGAGACGCCGCCTTTACGAGGTCTTTACTTTTCCAGCGCCAGACAGGACAGCCAGCCGACTTCAGAACTTTTTGATTATATGGGACAACCGGCCTTGGTTTCCCAAAGTGCGGAAGTAGGAAGAGATCTTTTTCTCAAAGACCTCTTCCGGAACATTCTGCCGGGTGACCGCACCCTCTTCAGCCCCATTCTCGAATTCATCCGCTGGCGTCGTCTGACCGCTAACACCGGCCTTTTGGCCTGGCTTTTGATCTGTCTTTCCCTATGTGGATTTTTGACCATGTCTTTTATCCACAATCGCATAACAATCGATAAATTCCATGCGGATTTCAAACAGCAGCAGGCCGTTTTCGGTCAGGATGCAACAGCGGACCTGCTCACTATCGAAAGGTTGAGGCTGCAGATACTCGATCTGGAAAAGGCCAACCGCTACTGGATCATCCCCCGTCTCGGCCTCGATGAAAGCCTCGACCTAGAAAAGGCGTTTAAGGCCAAGTATGTTCAGATCTTCAAGCTCTACATGGACAGCTTCGACAGGAACCTCATGAAACGCCTGGAGGATGTCAAACATGACACCTCGGAGGATGATCTGGCCGATTATTTCAGTTATGTCGTCGCCCGGATCAATGTCCTGAGGGAATATCTTAAAAGCGGCAAGGTCAACCAGAGCGACGTCTTCCGGAAAAGCTCCGCCGACCTTGTTGCCATGATTTACCCCAAGACCTCACCGGACATCGCCGCCATTTTCAGTGACAACTACTATGCCTATATGAAATGGGGCAAGTATAAGAGAACGGCGGAAACAAATCTGGAGATTTACCAGACCGCCCTCGCCTCGCTGCAAAAAAGGGTTCCCGACATGAAATGGCTGGTCAAAAAATGGATCCCCAACGCCTCACCGGTACAATTGAAGGACTTGTGGGGAGAACCGGAGAGCACCGGCTTCGACACCAATGTTGTCGTCTCCGGGGCCTACACCAGCCAGGGGCGCAAAAATATCGAAACCTTTATTGGAACCATTGAAGCGGCTACGGCAGATAAAGCCACCTTTGCAAAAAGAAAAACCGATTTCTGGAACTGGTATCAGCAACAGTTTAACAACGCCTGGACCTTTTTCGTCCGCCATTTCCCGGAAGGGGAAGATGGACTCCAGACGATGGCCAGCCAGCGGACGATGGCCACCCTTATGACCACCGATCATAGCCCTTATTTCCGACTCATCCAGAGGATTGCCGAGGAGTCCGCCTGGATTGGCGCCGATCAGCTGCCCCCCTGGATGGCCATCGTTGTCGAACTGAATGAAATCCAGAAATTAGCCAAAAGTGAAGTCCAGAAAACATCGGGATCCCTTCTCGATAAGCTTTCCGGTAAGAAGGAACAACTATCCCAGGAGATACGCTCAGATATGGACCGGAAAAAAGTGGACACCATGAAAAAGCGCATGGATGCCCTGAAGGTGTGGCAGGATTATGTGATCTCTCTTGACAAAATCGGGCCCGCCGCCACATCCCAGGAAGTGGGGTATCGCATGGCCGCTGATTTCTTTACCCTTCCCGCTGACGCCAAGGAGAGCAATGCGGCGATCTACCTGGCATACAGCAACTATTTGAAACTTAAGGGCACTTTGTCGATAAAGGGCGATACGACCGAGTCCTGGGATATCCTGATCGGCCCCATCGGCTATCTGATTGATTACTGTATTCGTCAGACTTCCTGCTATCTGAAACAACAATGGGAGAGCCAGGTTATCGGCGGCATTCAGGGGGCGCCGAAAGACAAGCTTCCGGCGCTCCTATTTGACAAGACCAATGGACTGGTTTGGAAATTTGTCGGGGGGCAGGCAAACTCCTTTATCACCAAATCCACGTCGGGCTATATTTCTCGGAAGGCGTCTATCAAAGCGGGCGTTGAGAAATCCGTTCCTTTTAATCAGGATTTCCTTGCCTTTCTTAGCGCCGGGGCGGAAGGGGTGGTTATCGCTCAGCCGGAGTATCTTGTCCAGATGGAAACCCTGCCCATTGAAGTCAATGACGATGCCGGCATCGATCCCTATGCCAATGTCCTGACCCTCCAATGCACAGACGCGCAAGTGGTCCTGAAGAATTTTAATTACCCTCAGAAGGCGACCTTACGCTGGACACCCGACAAATGCGCCGACACTACCCTACAGATTTCATTCCCCGGCATGACTTTGACAAAAACCTACCCCGGCCATATGGGCTTTGCCCAGTTTCTGTCCGATTTCAAGAGTGGATCCAAAACCTTCAGCGCCGATGATTTTCCAGAGCTGAAGGTGCGCCTAACCAGCCTTGGCGTTACTTCAATCAAGGTTTCCTACAAGATCAGCGGCGCTAAACCAGTAATTCAGCTCTTGAAAAAAATCCCTTCCGCTGTCCCCCTGGATATTGTGAAATGTGAGGCAAACTGACAATGGCAAGACGCGACCTCGGCAAAGCACCGATTTCAGAAGGCAGCCCGGCAGGGCAGGATGTACGGAACGATCCGAACTTTGAAGCCCTGTCGAAGGAAATAGAAAAGATGTCCTCGCCGACCCTCTCCGGGACGATGGATTGGAACCGTGTTCTCCAACTGTCGGAGGACATCCTGACGAATAAATCCAAGGATCTCCTCGTTCTGTCCTACTTCTCCGTCGCCCTGCTGAAAACGGCGGGACTCCGGGGCTTCGCCAACAGTGTGCACATTCTGAGGGAATCCCTGGAAGCCTTCTGGGAAGACCTGTATCCCGTCAAGAAACGGATGCGGGGAAGGAAAAATGCCATAGAATGGTGGCAGGAAAAAATCAGCACCGACTTGAGAGACCTGACGACGCAGAAGTGGCCGAAACAGGAGCGTGACGGTTTTCTGGAGGACATAAACGCGATCGATGCCTTTTTAGCCGAAAACATGGAAGAGGCGCCGCTATTATTGCCGATGATCAACGCGATTGCCGGGTTAGTAGAAACGATAGAAGAAACTCCCGCGCCGGAAGCGACGTTACCGCCGCAGGCGCCCGGGATTCCCAAAGAATCCAACGTCCCGGCTCAGTCGGCAAGACCCGTCGCCTTCGATCCGGCCGAGACGGATACGGATAAGCTGCTAAATCAAGGTTTTGAGATCCTCGGCAGAGCGGCGACGCTCCTGACCCAGCAAGACCCTCTGAACATGCTCTCCTTCCGGCTGAACCGTATTGCCGCCTGGACGACAGTAACTGCCCTGCCCCCGGCGACAGCAGGGAAAACCCTCATTCCGGCGCCGGATGGGCAGATTATCAGCGCCTTGGAGAATCTTTACCAGTCCCACAGTTGGCGGGACCTTCTGGATGCGGCCGAATCAAGGGTGCGCCAGTTTCTGTTTTGGCTTGACCTGAGTCGGTACGTCACCGAAGCCCTCGATCAATTGGGACGTCAGGATGGCAGCGAGGCAGTTGCGGCGGAAACCTGTCAGTATCTCAAACGGCTGCCGGGCATGGAGAGACTGGCCTTCGATAACGGAACGCCATTTGCCAATGAAGAAACCCGGATCTGGATCAATCGCCTCAACAGCCAGATGTCCTCAGGGGGAGGCGCCGCTACGGTAGGCGAGACGGATATTCGCCAGATTGTGGAAAAACAGGTTCAAGAAGCCGAAAAAGCAAGTCGGGACAATAAGCTGCCAGCCGCGCTGGGGGCCTTCACGGACAAACTCAACCACGCTCACTCGGCAAGGGAGCGTTTCATCTGGCAGTTCGGGCTTTGCCGTCTCCTCCTGCAGGTCAAGCAACCCCGCCTTGCGGCGCCACATTTGAAGGAACTGCTTCAAACTCTGGACATCTACCGAATGGAGCAATGGGAACCCGAGCTGGCAGTAGCAGCCATGTCCACAGTGCTGACGGGATTGCGTTTGCAGGCGGGGCAAAGCGACGAGTCCCTGCAGGAAACAGTACTGAACCGGATTACGACCCTGGATCCTGTAAGAGCCATGGAATTTGTTTGAAGATTCGCAAGGGGGTGAGGAAAGAAGGGTGGGGAGGATTGCCCATACGATGGACGGCGCCTGTCGGCGTCAATGTTGATATTTATGTTGATATTTAGCGTAATTTTAAGCATATAGTAGTTGGTATGTCTTTTGCCGTGCTCTCAAGAAATAAAAAAGTTAAGAGCCACAGAACAAAAGATGCTAAGGTTTAAAACGATAACTTTAATAAAGTCATGGAGGTAAGGAAAATGGCAAAGGAAGCTTCTGTTGCTCCAAAAGAACGGGTCAATATCGTTTACAGGCCCGCCACCGGTGACGCAAAAGAGGAGGTCGAACTGCCCTTGAAGTTCCTCGTTATGGGAGACTTCACCGGCGCCAAGGATGATCGGACTGTTGAAGACCGGAAACCGGTAAGTATCGACAAGGATAATTTTGATGACGTCCTGTCGGCATCAAATGTCAAGATGGAGGCAGTGGCGCCCAACAAGCTGTCAGCGGATCCGGACGCCCAAATGACGGTGAATCTGGACTTCAAGACAATGAAAGATTTCGACCCGGATGCGATTATCCAGAAGGTGCCGGAACTCAAACAGCTCATCGAACTGCGTGAGGCCCTCAAGGCCCTCAAGGGACCCCTCGGCAATGTTCCGGAATTCAGAAAGAAAATCCAGGATATGATCAAGGATGAAGGGACCAGGGGGCGACTCTTGAAAGAGCTAAATATCGAATCGTAAGGAGAGGAGGCACATAAACATGGCAGCAGAAGAAAAAAAGGTACAGGAAGCGTCGGCTCAGGCGGTCGAAGCGGGGGGATCACTCCTCGATGAAATCGTGCAGGCGACGCGCCTAAAACCATCGGACGAAGGTTATACGGCCACAAAACAGGGCCTCCAGGCGTTCATCGATGAACTCCTCAAACCCGGCAAAATGGTGGAGCGGGTCACCCAGGGTCTGGTTGATGAAATGATTGCCAACCTGGATCAGAGACTAAGCACACAGATGGATGTCATCCTCCATAATGAGCAGTTCCAGAAGCTGGAAGCCGCCTGGCGATCCCTCAGATTCCTCGTGGACAAGACTGATTTCCGGGAAAATATCAAAATAGAAATGATGAACGTGAGCAAACAGGACCTCTTAGACGACTTTGAAGACGCCCCGGAGGTCACCAAATCAGGTCTGTACAAGATCGCCTATACAAGTGAATACGGTCAGTTCGGAGGTAAGCCCTACGGGATGATGGTCAGCAATTACGAATTCGGTCCCGGAGCACAGGACATCCGCCTCCTCCAGCACGTCTCCGCCGTGGCGACCATGTCCCATGCCCCGTTTATAGGCGCGGCGGGCCCGGAATTTTTCGGCTTGACGGACTTTTCCGGCCTTCCCAACCTCAAGGATCTCAAGTCCATTTTTGAGATGCCCCAATATATCAAGTGGCAGTCCTTCCGGGAAAGTGAGGACTCGCGGAATGTGGCCCTTACCCTGCCCCATTTCCTGCTCCGTGTTCCCTACGGTCCCGATACGAAGCCGGTCAAAAACTTCAACTTCAAGGAGAATGTTTCCGGAGGCAACAGCGACTTTCTCTGGGGAAATGCATCCTTTGCCTTCGCATCACGGGTCAGCGACAGCTTTGCCCAATACCGATGGTGCGCCAATATCATCGGCCCCACGGGGGGAGGCGCCGTCGAAGATCTGCCTATCTACCAGTATGAGGCCATGGGCGAGCTTCAGACAAAAATACCCACGGAGATCCTCGTATCGGAACGCCGGGAATATGAATTGGCGGAAGAGGGTTTCATCGCCCTGACGATGCGGAAGGGAAGCGATAACGCCGCCTTCTTCTCGGCAAACTCCGTCCAGAAGGCTAAGGTCTTCCCCAATACACCGGAAGGCAAACAGGCAGAGACTAATTACAAGCTTGGCACCCAACTGCCCTATACTTTTGTAATTGGCCGCCTCGCCCATTATCTGAAGGTCATTCAGCGGGAAAACATCGGGACCTGGAAGGAAAGGGGCGATCTGGAGACGGAACTCAACAACTGGATCCGTCAGTATGTCGCTGATCAGGACAGCGTCTCTCCGGGCGTCAGGAGCCGCCGTCCCTTGAGAAAGGCTCAGGTAACCGTTTCGGATGTGGAAGGCGATCCCGGCTGGTACCGTGTGAATCTTACAGTACAGCCCCATTTCAAGTACATGGGAGCGTCGTTTACATTGTCCTTGTCGGGTAAACTGGACAAAAAATAACCCTTAACACAAAACTAAAAGAAGGAGGAAATGAACCATGGCAATGACGATTTACATGAAGGTAACGGGCAAGAATCAGGGCGAAATTAAGGGTGACTGCAACCAGCAGGGCCGGGAAGGACTGATTCTCTGCTATCAAATGGATCACGCAGTGGAAATCCCCAAGGACACCCATACGGGTCTGCCCACAGGCCAGCGCATCCATCTGCCCCTGAAGGTCATCACCCACATGGGCAAACAAACACCAGGGCTCTTCCAGGCTTGCTGCTCCGGTGAACATGCCGATGTGGAGATCACCTTCTTCCGGATCAGCGAAAAAGGGCAGGAGGAAAAATACTTTACCATTAAACTGAAGGAAGCGATAATTGTAAACTCCCGGGAATTCTTCCCCTACACCTTCCTGGAGGAGAACAAACCCTTCAAGCACATGCAGGAAATCGCCTTCACCTATGAGGATATCATCTGGACGTACACGCCGGACGGCATCGAGGCGGAAGACAACTGGAAAGCGCCGAAAGCTTAATAACCAACCATCCCCGGTTTCAGGTCTTGAATACTTCTCCAAGACCTGAAACCGGGTAGCCAACCAACGAGCGAAGAGCTTAGAACCGAAATCAGCAGAATCTTAGCTCTCAACTCTTAATCGGCCACATTCTATGTACGAAGAAACATTATTGGAGCGAATCCGTCATTTGGAGGTGAATCCTGGGGAACGAGGCCCCCGGGATATCTCCCTGGGCCTTGAGTCCGTGCTGCGCCACTTGCAGAAGATGATGAATACCCGTCAGGGAAGCGTCCCGATCGCGGATGATTATGGGATGCCCGATATGACAAACTTTGCGGGGGAAAATCTTAACGCCTCGGCAAGCGAACTCGAACATATGATCAAGGCCGTGATTCAGAAGTACGAACCCCGACTCATACGGGTCGACGTTCACTTTGAACCTAAGACCGGAGAGACATCGACGATGCGATTCAGACTCGAAGGAGCCATGATGGCGGATCGCGATAAAACAACTCCCGTAATCTTCGAAACTGTCGTTACTGCCGAAGGCATGGTGCACTTGGAAAAATGATTATAAATTATATGAATGTTTAATAAATACTACGAGCAGGAACTACAGAATCTGAGACAGTTGGCCGTTGAGTTTTCCAAGGCGCACCCGGCGACGGCCCCCATGCTCAGTGGTCCCACGTCAGACCCGGACGCCGAGAGGCTCCTCGAGGGGGTTGCCTTTCTTACGGGGCTCCTCCGTCAAAAGTTGCACGATGACTTCCCGGAAATCATCCATAGCCTCACGGAGGTCACATTTCCCCATTATATCAGACCAATTCCCTCAACATCCGTGGTGGTCTTCTCTCCAAAACCGAATCTCCCGGAAACCGTCACCGTAAAAAGAGGCACCTCCCTGGCTTCGGTGCCTGTCGATGGAACGCCCTGTCTCTTCCAGACCTGCTTTGATATCGACGTCCATCCCCTGCGCCTGGTAACGGCGGAGCTGCAACAACCTACTGCACGGGCATCACAGGTCCGTCTCGTTCTGGAACTGACGGGTCCGGACCTGTCCCGCTGGCAACCCCAACGCCTCGGTTTCTTCATGGGAGGAAGCGCTACGCAGGCCACGGACATCTTCACCCTGCTGAGCCATTATCTTCAGCGGATTGTCATCAGACCGACAAGCGGCGGCGAGGACTGCATCCTCCCCCCTTCAGACCTGAAGCCGATCGGTTTCGACATGGACAACGCCCTGTTGACTTTTCCTGTTCGTTCCTTTGCCGGATACCGCCTGCTACAGGAATACTTCATCCTACAACGAAAATTTGCTTTCTTTGAACTCCGGGGATGGGAAAAGTGGCGTGACCGCGGGAAAGGCAAACAATTTGAGATTTTCTTCGAACTCAAGCCCTCCCCCCTGGCGCCTTCCAAGGTGACCACCGACCTGTTCATTCTGAACGGGACGCCGGTGATCAATCTGTTCAAGCATGACGCCGATCCATTCCTGTTTGATCACCGCCTGGAAAGAATCCGTGTCCGGCCGGCCGCACAAAATCCGAATCATTATCAAGTCTTCAGCGTGGACAAGGTCATCGGCTACGAGCAGGGGAGCGTCGCGAAAAAGGAATATCGACCTCTGGAACTGTTTCAATCAACGGACCAGCAGCAATCGGTTTATCAGGTCAACCACGCACGTTCTCCGATCACCGACGCCCCGGAAATTTACCTGTCTTTCTCGTATCCTCGGGATGGCGCCGAACTCGTAGGAGAAACACTGTCCATCAGTTTGACCTGTACCAACGGCACACTTCCCGAACGTCTCCAAGTCGGCGATATATGCGTGCAGACATCAGATTCACCGGAACTGCTGACGTTCCGGAATGTCTTGCCACCGACGCCGCCCATCGATCCACCCCTGGGAGAAAACGCGACATGGCGCTTTTTATCTCATCTATCTTTGAACTATCTATCCCTTGCCAATATTGACAATCTCAAAGAGCTCCTCAGGCTATATGTGTTTCCTGAATCCCGTGATAAAGCCAAGATTACCGCCAACATGAAAAGAATCGACGGCATCCTGGAATTCAGCGTCACCCCGACGGACCGACTTATCCACGGCATGGTCATTCGAGGACAGCAAATAGAGATGACCGCCCGACAGGATTATTTTGCCGGCCTCGGCGATCTGTACCTCTTCGGATGTATCCTGGATCTCTTCTTTGGCGTCTACAGCAGCATGAACACCTTTCTCTCTTTTAAGCTGAAAGAGAGCCTAACCGGAGAAACATTTGTATGGCCGACGAGAATGGGAGACCGACTGCTCAGTTGACAGAAAGACTTCTCCGTGAGGGGCGCCGATTTTCATTCATCCAAGCCTTCCGGTTTCTGCTGCTGCATCTACGCCGGGAGTCAAGCACAGACATTGATATCAATGAGCTTGTCAAAAAAATCCGCGTTCGTCCGGAACTTTCCCTCGCCTTTCCGGGATCGGACATTACAAAAATAAAAAAATCCACCCCCCCGGGCAGTTTCATGGTCACGGCGGCATTCCTTGGCCTCTATGGGTCCTCCTCGCCCCTGCCGACCTTCTATACGGAAGACCTGCTACAGGAGCTCGGTCAAGACCGGTCCATCAGCCGCGATTTTTATGATATTTTCAACTCCCGACTCTATTCCCTGTATTTTGGCATCTGGAAACACTATCATCTTTTCTTTAATATCGCCGAGAATCCCGACAAAGATATCCTGCAGAGGCTCTACTGCCTCGCTGGTCTGGGCGGAGAGGCGTTAAGGGAAAGCGCAGAAAATCCTTACGGAATGTTGAGATACATCGGCCTGGCGACCCAGTTCCCCAGATCGGCGGGGGGCTTGAAGGCCCTCCTGGCCGACGGACTCTCCGAACCGGCAATTCATATTACCCAATGCATGGAGCGCATCGCGAATATCCCGAAAGATCAACGCCTGTTTCTGGGAGTGTCCGGAAATATTCTGGGAGAGGACGCCTATCTCGGAGAAGGGATTGCCGACCGGGCGGGAAACTTCCGAGTTCACATCGGACCAGTGAATAGGGAAACATTTAATCGTTACCTTCCCGGCCAACCGGACCTTCAGAAGTTAGGGCAGTTGATCCGCTTCTATCTTGACCAACCCCTCACCTGGGACGTGGAAGTGACCTTGAAACCACAGGATTTAACTACGACTGTCATCAGTTCCCAGGCCATGCTGGGATGTAATACCTGGATCTTTTCGGAAGGGGCCATTCCCATGGAACGTTGCGTCATCTTTCCGGGATCAGGCCGGAATTAAACAATAACGGGGTCAGACTTACTTATTGACATTTGACGTTAAATTTCAATGAGTAAGTCTGACCCCAACAAAATCAAACTAAATATGGGAGGATGAACCATGATTGCTGTCGATATTAAGTCTTTGTTGCTCCACATGAATGCCTTTTGCACAAACGCCTTGCAGAACGCGGCGGGGTTGTGCGTCTCAAGAACCCATTATGAAATTACCGTCGAACATTTCATCACGAAATTACTGGAGGAACCCCGGTCCGATTGGCCGCTGATCCTCCCGAAATTCGGTCTGGAGGTAGGAAGGCTCCAGAAGGCGCTGGAACAATCTCTGGAGGATTACAAGACGGGCAATGCCGCCAAGCCGGTCTTCTCCCCTCACCTTCTCGACCTGATTCAGGACGCCTGGCTGATTTCCTCTATCGACCTTGGGGACAGGAAAATTCGTTCGGGGGCCATACTCCTGGCGTTCCTGGCCAAGCCCACCCTGTATGCAACGGGAAGGTATGCGGACCTGCTCAAAGGTATTGGCCGGGAGGCCTTGAGCAAGGAATTCTGGACCTTGACCGGATCCTCCACGGAAACGGAAAAGGGGGCCAAGGAATCGGCGCCGGGGGAACCGGCCGCGATCAGAGGGGACGGGTCATTCACCAGCCGTTTCTGCATGGACTTTACCCAGCGGGCTGCCGAGGGAGATATCGATCCGGTCTTCGGCCGGGACAACGAGATCCGCCAGATGATCGACATCCTGGCCCGGCGGCGCAAAAACAACCCCATCTGTGTCGGGGAACCCGGCGTCGGTAAAACAGCGGTCGTCGAAGGCATGGCCCTGCGAATCGTAGAAAATGACGTCCCGGACATGCTCAAGGGCGTAACCCTTTTGGGGCTGGACATGGGGGCTCTCGAAGCCGGCGCGGGCATGAAGGGGGAATTCGAAAACCGTCTCAAAGGGGTCATCAATGAGATCAAGTCCTCGGAAAAACCGATAATCCTTTTCATCGATGAGGCCCATACCCTGATCGGCGCCGGCGCCGCTGCGGGAGGCGGAGATGCGGCAAACTTGCTGAAGCCGGCGCTGGCGCGGGGGGAATTGCGGACAATCGCCGCCACTACGTGGAGCGAATACAAAAAATACTTCGAAAAAGATCCGGCCCTGGCCCGGCGTTTCCAGCTCGTCAAGCTGGACGAGCCCGATGTGGAGACAACGATTCTCATGCTCCGGGGACTCAAGGCCAGTTATGAAAAGGCCCATAAGGTAATCGTCCGGGACGACGCCGTCGTGGCTGCCGCCGAATTTTCCAATCGTTATATAACCGGGCGCTTCCTCCCCGACAAGGCCATCGACCTGATGGATACAAGCTGCGCCCGGGTCAAGGTCAACCTGACCGGCAAACCCGCCTTACTGGAGGCCAAGGAGCGGGCCGTACAGGCCTATGACCGCGAACTCAAGGCGATGGACCGTGACCGGGCCAACGGCGCCAAAATCGACGAGGAAAAGTACCAAGGCGTCGTGGACAAGCGCAAGGCCGTCCATGATGAGGCTGATCAGCTTCAGGAACGGTGGATGAAGGAGAAGGAAGCCGCTCATCAGGTTGTCACCATCCGGGAACAGCTCAACGCCCTGACGACGGAAGGGCCGGAAAAAGAAGAGCAAGATAAAAAGGAAGATCTTATAAAACAGTTGGATGCGGCCGCTCAGGCGCTGAAGGATCTCCAGGGAGATGAACCGCTGATCCAGATTGAGGTGGACCCCGACGCCGTCGCCCAAGTCGTTTCCGACTGGACGGGCATCCCCCTGGGGAAGATGCTCAAGGATGAAGCGGAAACCATTATCCACCTGGAAGATCGCCTCAAGGAGCGGATCAAGGGTCAGGACGCCGCCATGGGAGCCCTGGCGGAAGTCATTCGGGCAGCCAAGTCAGGCATCAAAAGCCCGACTCAGCCCATCGGCGTGTTCCTCTTTGCCGGCCCCAGCGGAACGGGAAAGACGGAAACCGGCCTCGCCCTGGCGGACATGCTCTTTGGCAGCGAAAAGAACGTCGTGACGATCAACATGAGCGAGTTTCAGGAAAGCCATACGGTAAGCCGCCTCATCGGCTCTCCCCCCGGCTACGTCGGTTACGGCGAGGGCGGCATGCTGACCGAAGCCGTCCGGCAGCGGCCCTACTCCGTCGTCCTGCTGGACGAATCGGAAAAGGCCCATATCGATGTCATGAACCTGTTCTACCAGATCTTCGACAAGGGTATCGCCAACGACGGCGAGGGCAAGGAGATCAACTTCCGCAACACGATCATGATCCTGACCAGCAATCTCGCTTCGGACGTGATCCAGGAGATGACCGCCGGACCCGAAGCGCCGGCAGCGGACGTTGTCGCCGGGGCCGTCCGGCCTATTCTTTCGTCTCATTTCAAACCGGCCCTCCTGGCCCGTATGAACGTCATCCCCTTCTACAGCCTCAACGCCGAGGCCATGCACCTCATCGTCGAGCTGAAACTGAAGAAGGTTCAGAAAAGCCTCATGGAAAACAATAAGATGGCCATGACCTACGCCCCGGCAGTGGTAGATGCCATCACCGCCCGTTGCACCGAAGTGGAAACAGGGGCACGGAACATCGAGTACATCCTGAACGGCAACGTCCTCCCCCGGCTGTCCCAGACGATCCTCACCCACATGAGCGAAGGGGGCATGCCCTCCCGTGTGCATCTGGATATAGACGCCGAGGGAACGTTTTCCTTTGATTTCAGCAACAACGCCGGGACAGACCAAATATTGAAGAGGCCGTCGCCGAGCAAAAAGCTCGCACGAAAATGAAACGAGGTGTCGCCAATACTCTTAATCCAACGGATACATGGTTGAAATATAGTGGCATTGTTAGGAAACCAATCGGCAACGGAAGAGACCGTGCGCTGAGGCTGGCCTTTCGTGCATGACCGCCGCATCGACGGCTAACGCCTTAAGGGAGAAACACCCATGACCATCTTGAAATCGTTCTTAAAAATGCTATTGAGTTTCGCGCCTTGGTTATTCTTTTTGATTATCGCCCAGAACTCCATGTTCCGGCTCAAGCTGGGCATCATCGGGGCCGCAGTCCTGACCGTGGTCATGGCCATTACCCGGCTGCACCGGGGCGTCATCATGTGGGTGGGCATATTGTTCTTTACCTATGCCATTGTGGCTGTTATTCTTCTGAACAACATGTGGGCCGTGCACTACATGGGTGCGCTGGCCAACGGCGCCCTGGCCGTTGGCACCTGGGTGGGCATGGCCATGAAGCGTCCTTTTACCCTGGAGTACGCCCGTGAGCACACGGACCAGTCCCTGTGGAACAACCCAGTATTCCTGCGTACGAACTACTTCATGACCGCAATATGGGGCGCGGTGTTCACCATCAACGCGTCCCTGGCCTGGCAACGGAGCATCCAACCCGCCATGCCCGCCTGGGGATACGAGACAATCACATACAGCCTCATGGTCTCGGCCATGTTCATCAGCATCTGGTATCCGGAATATCTCAGACGCCGTCGCAAAGCACAGGCCGAGTAACAAAGCATAATTTAAGACCATCGTGAAGCGGATCACGATTCCGATCTATGACCCTTAGCGCAAGTTATCCGAATGGATGGGGGACGCAGTTGATTAGTGTGACAAAGTGGCATGATCGCATGGACATCGTGTGCGCGACGTAAGGGATTAACCCTTGTTTTTTGCACGACCTATTATATGGTCAGCAATATTTCCTGAAACAATTGAAAACCCCTTTCCTGCACAGGATTTTAACCGGGAATAAATAACCAGAACAAGAGGAGAAAGAAAATGAAAAAAACCACTTACTTTCGGCAGTTGATTAACGCACCTGAGATTTTACAGTTACCTTGCTGCCACGATGCTCTAGCAGCCAAGGTTTTAGAACAGGCCGGATTCCAAGCTATTTCTGCAGCCGGTTACGGTACGGCAGGCAGTGTTTTGGGCTTCCCCGACATTGGATTGGCCACAGCGACTGAAATGATTAACAATTATCGTCATATTTGCAACGCGGTGGATATTCCGGTTTTTGTCGATATTGACACTGGCTTTGGAGATGTGAATAATACCATCCGGGCTGTTCAAGATTGTGAGCAAGCGGGAGCCGCCGGGCTATTCATTGAAGACCAGACTTATCCTAAACGATGTGGTCATATGGCAGGGAAAAGCGTCGTCTCAACCGAAGAATATCTACCCAAGCTGCGAGCGGCATTGTGGGCGCGTAAAGATCCTGATTTTGTAATCATGGCGCGAACAGACGCAGTCGCTGTGTATGGCGTCGATGATGCAATAAATCGTGCCCGCATGTACGCCTCCGAAGGCGCAGACATGGTTTTCATCGAAGCACTCAATACGAAAGAAGATATGATTAAAGTCAATAAGATCATGAAAGAAGTTGGCGTCCCTGTTATGGCAAACATGATAGAAGGAGGCGAATCACCTTTTTTAACCGCCGGTGAATTGGAGAAAATTGGTTATAATGTGGTTACATATCCTTGCGCCTCTCTATATGCTACCGTGAAGGCACTGCAAAAGTGGGCGAAATGCCTGAAGGAAACCGGAACAAGTGAAGGCATATGGGATCAGATGCTTACTTTCACGGAATACTTTGATTTTATTGGCGCACCGAAAATCCGCGAACGGGAAAACATCTTTCAACGGCCAATAAAAAACCAGTAAGAGGAGATCACATGGCAGAAACTGTAATAGAGCATGTTCTTGGACGCTTGAAAATACTCGGCATTAAAGACGTATTCGGTGTTCCTGGCGATTACGCCTTTGCAGTAAACGATGCAGTCTGTAACGACAATGAGATGCGCTGGATCGGTTGCTGCAATGAGCTGAATGCAGCGTATGCCGCTGATGGCTATGCACGGATCAGGGGCTTCTCGGCCCTGTCTACAACTTTCGGTGTCGGTGAGCTTTCAGCCTTATGCGGTATTGCAGGTTCTTTTACTGAACACCTGCCAATCTTTCATATAGTCGGTATGCCCAATACAAGGACGCAGCAAGAACGTAGGATTGTACACCACACCCTTGGCACCGGTCAGTTTGATCTCTTTGCGAAGATGACGGAGCCGGCGGTCTGCGCAAGTGCCATCCTCACGCCGGAGAACGCCGTCACTGAGATGGAGCGCGTCGTCAATGCAGCCCTCACACACCGACGTCCCGTTTATTTGGCCATACCGGACGACTATGCAAGGATGACCGTTCTCGGTACAGCGCTTCCCCCAGCAACTCTTCCCTCGAGTGTTCCCGACACACTTGACGCTGCGGTCAACGCCATAATAGAGAAACTCGAAATAGCGCAAATAGCCGTTATTCTGGCCGGTTACCTCATCTGCCGTCTGGACCTGAGGGCTGAAGCACAGGCACTCATCGAGGCTACAGGCCTCCCCTTTGCCACCATGACCATGGATAAAACAGCACTCGACGAAACACATTCCCAGTTTATGGGTATGTACATTGGCCGCGATATTAACCCGGAGATCCGGCAGTTTATAGAAAACTGCGACTGTGTGCTGAATCTGGGTGCTCTCTGGAGCGATCTCAATACCGTGGCCTATACTGCCGTCATAGAAAAGGCCAAGATGATTGCAGTGGGGCACCACTCCGTACGCGTTGGCCACGCGGTCTACCCCGGAGTGGAAATGAAAGATCTTATTGACGCGCTGGTCAAAAAAATAGGGAAAAAGAGCATCAACGCGCCGAAAACCCATGGGCTTTCAGAGCCCGAAGGAAAATATAGTGACAGAATCACACCGGAATACCTTTACCCTCGCTGGGAGAGGTTTTTCAAGCCTGACGACATTGTTATTGCCGAGACAGGAACAACCTCGATGGGTCTCGAGTGCGCAATGATGCCGAAAGGTGCAGTCTTTCATAACCAGGCCTTATGGGCTTCCATAGGTTGGGCTACGCCGGCAGCCTTCGGTGCGGCGCTGGCTGCTCCTGAGCGCCGGACCATACTCATCACCGGTGAGGGTGCTCACCAGCTTACAGCCCAGGAAGTCAGCCAGTTTGGCCGTTTCGGACTGAAGCCCGTTATCTTCTGTCTCAACAACGACGGCTACCTTATTGAACGACTGCTCTGCCGGGAGCCCATGACCTATTACAACGATCTTGCACAGTGGAACTATGCAAAACTGCCCGAGGCCTTGGGTTGTACAAACTGGTTTACGGCAAAGGTAACCACCAATGCCGAGCTTGAAGAGGCGATGAATAAGGCCGAGATGTGCAATGCCGGCGTTTACATCGAGGTTATTATGGACAAAATGGCCGGTCCGCCCGTGGCCATGAAGATGCATGAAAGCTTCGCCCGTAAATGAAACTTTACCCGGGAGAGTCGGAGGTTATGTCGGAGCTCCGACAAAACCAGGCCTTCCCATCATGAAATAAATATCGCCGGTAGGGAGTGAGAGTTATAGGGAGTAACCCATGCAAAAGAATCAATCGGATAAATTGCTGCAGTATCTCATCGGACTCTGCCAGGAGATCTCCATCGGCAAATACGGGAATGAGAATGTCCTTTTCGAACTTACCAAGGAGGGCGTCTATCCCGCGCTTGTCATAAAACTGGCTGAGGCCTTCGGGATGATGATGGTTCAGGTCGAATCCAGGCAATACCATCTCGAATGCGTCATTGATGATTTGAAAGAAACGGAAAAGAAACTGCTGGCAGCGAAAGATCACCTTTCCCATGAAAATGTCAATTTACGGCAAACGATCCGCCAACACTTCAGTCCCGTGCGCATCATCGGTAAAAGTCCCATTCTGCTGACACTTCTTGACAAAGTACAAAAAATTGCCGATAGCCTCGTAAACATACTGATTACGGGCGAAACGGGAACCGGTAAGGAATTGGTCGCTAAAACCATACACTATAACAGCAGCCGTTGTAACGGGCCTTTTGTTGCGCTGAACTGTTCCGCGATACCCGAGAGCATCTTCGAATCCGAGATGTTTGGCGTGGAAAAAGGCGTGGCAACAGGGGTGGAAAAGCGTATCGGCAAGATCGAACAGGCCAACGGCGGCACTCTGTTCTTTGACGAAATCGGGGACATGCCGCCCGCTGCGCAGGCCAGAATCCTGCGCGTGATTCAGGAAAGGGTCCTGGAGCATGTCGGCGGAAGAAAATCCATCCCTGTAGATGTTCGCATCATCGCCGCCACGAACACGGACATCTGGAAGGCTGTAACAGCAAAAGCATTCCGCGAAGACCTCTTTTACCGCCTGAATGTTGTTCACTTCCATTTACCTCCGCTGCGGGAGCGACCGGATGATATCCCGCTCCTGCTTAATTATTTTCTTGAACAATCGGTAAAACGTCTTGGCCGTCCGCCGATGCACTTTGCGAAGGAGACCCTGAAAAAGTTGGCTGCCTATTCCTGGCCTGGGAATATCAGGGAACTTGAAAATGAGGTGGAACGGGCTGTTGCCTTGGCAGCCACGGACACCATTACTCCGGAAGATCTGCGCAATCATGTGCGGGAGACCCCGGTTGCCGATATGGCCGCTGAGCATGCCCCGTCGCTGAAAGAAACGGAATGCCGTCTCATTCTGGAAACCATTGCCGCGACAAATGGCAACCGGTCCGCAGCGGCAAGGCATATGGGGATGAGCCGGGAAGGCCTACGTAAGAAAATGAAACGATACGGCATTACCACCGAATGAACTTGCTATGTCCGGCTTGTACTACCTCCATTGTTGGCACCACTGCCCACAAAGTTTGCATGTTTGGGTACAACCAAAGCAGGCGTTTTTGCAACTACCTTAAATGTTTGCATATTGCCTCATGGCACGGGATATGCTGCTATAGGAATTAAAACAGACACAATAAAAGAAAGAAGGAGGAAATGAACCATGGCAATGACAATTTACATGAAGGTAACGGGCAAGAATCAGGGAGAAATTCAGGGAGACTGCACCCAGCAGGGCCGGGAAAATCTGATTATCTGCTATCAGATGGACCATGCAGTGGAAATTCCCAAGGACACCCATACGGGTTTGCCCACGGGCCAGCGCATCCATCTGCCCCTGAAGCTCATCACTAACATGGGCAAGCACACCCCCAAGCTCTTCCAGGCCTGCTGCTCCGGTGAACATCTCGATGCAGAGATCACCTTCTTCCGGATCAGTGAAAAAGGGCAGGAGGAAAAATACTTCACGATTAAGCTGAAGGAAGCGATCATTGTAAACTCCCGGGAATTTTTCCCCTACACCTTCCTGGAGGAGAATAAGCCCTTCAAGCACATGCAGGAAATCGCCTTCACCTATGAGGATGTAGTCTGGACGTACACGCCGGACGGAATTGAGGCGGAAGACAACTGGAAGGCGCCGAAAGCTTAATAAACGACTCTCCCTGGAGCCAGGTCTTTAATTTTATTTTAGGCCTGACTCCAGGCTGCTAACTAAGGCTGAAGGCTATTGGATGTTCCCCATACCGCATCGCATGCCCCTGTTTTTCGACGCAAAATATCCTTGACGAACGAGAATAACCCCCCTATACTTCGACCCGTCAAAAGCAATATCAATTAAATATCGGGCTCAATTGCGCTCCCAGCCAGACAAAAGTCATGGTCATGAGCTGAGGTTGGTCGGAAGCAGCAGCCAAGAAGCGCCGCTTGTTTCGGCGAATACCGTTGACATCCGAATCTTATCGCAAACAACTGGAGTTGTTATGGATATCAAACAGAGAAATTCCCGTTTTGTCTCGTCGGCACTCAAACAAGGAGCAATCAACAATGTTGATGATGGGAAGGTTACTCTTTATTAATAAAAGTTTCCCACACACGAAACTAGATATCGTTTATTATTACATTATATTATACACCGCTAAGGCACTTCTGTGAACCGAAGTGCCTTAGCGGTGCCTCCGCAATGCGAGACTTCCTGCGCGGGTCGCACACAGGCTGCGCGAAGCAGAGATTCGAAGGAGTATCTATGAGGGGATTGCAGGCAGGAAAAATGATGGGTGCCCTGCTCATAGTCACGCTGCTTGCAGGATGGCATTTGTCGGCATTTGCCGAAGAATCGCCAGTCGTCTTCCGTGATGCATTTTCTAAAATAATGGAAAACTATGTTGAGCAGCCCGACCCTTCTTATCTGGCTTCATCGGCTGTCAATGGCATGGAGGAATTGCTTAATGCCAATAATAGAAGTTTTGCTAAAATTAGTATAGATTACAGCGCCATCGGCATTGACGCAAAAAAGGCTGAAAACCTGGTGGCCGATCGATATCTGATCTGGTCAAAGTCAGCCCCTTCTGACCCTCGGAAATGGGAATATGCCGCCATCACCGGTATGCTCGCAGCGTTGGACCCGCACAGCGGTTTCCTAACTCCGGAAATGTACAAAGAAATGCAAGTCGATACGCGTGGGAGCTTCGGCGGCGTGGGATTGGAAATTAACGCCGCTAAAGGCATTCTGACCGTAGTATCGCCGATTGAAGATACACCCGCTTATCTGGCGGGAATAAAGGCGAGAGATCAAATCACCAGAATAGACGGCATCTCTACACAGGGTATCACCGTTACAGAAGCCGTGAAAAAGTTGAGGGGGCCGAAAGACTCAAAGGTGACTCTCGCAATAATGCGCAACGGTTTTGAGCAGCCCCGGGAGTTTACTTTAGTCAGGGCTATTATTTCAGTAAAGAGCGTTAAATTCAGAGAGCTACAGGAGGGAATCGGATATTTGAGGATTTCTTCCTTCCAGGAGAATGCCGCTCGGGACGTGGAAAATGCCCTTAATAAGCTCGGTTCAAGGTCTTCGAAATTCAAAGGTTTGGTTCTTGACCTGCGCAATAACCCAGGCGGATTATTATCCGTTGCGACGGACGTGGCCGGCAAGTTTGTCGGGGCCAACACCATCGTGACAATTCGCGGCAGAGGCGCGGGATCGGAGAATAAGTTTGAAGGTAAGACTATCGGCACACAGCCGCTCTATCCGATCATAGTACTTGTCAACGAAGGCACGGCCAGCGGTGCAGAGATAGTAGCGGGTGCTCTCCAGGATCAGAGCAGAGCGCTATTGCTGGGCAAGCATACCTTCGGAAAGGGAAACGTCCAAACGATACTTCCTCTCAGCGACGGATCGGCTCTCAGGCTGACTACTGCAAAGTATTATCTGCCTTCGGGCAAAGTAATCCAGGGCAACGGCATTTTTCCTGATGTGGAAAGCGACGAAACAGAGGGACAAGACAGCCCGCTACGCGTTGCGGAGACGGCAATAAATACGGCAAAAACCGGCGGCGTCACGAAGGCAAGTGATAAGTTCAAGTATATAGTTATGGCGGCGCAGAAAAGTATGGGGGCGCCGACTCCGACTTCCGACGCATCGCCGATGCTATTTCAGGCCGCCAAACAGGACGTTGATGATCTTCCCCGCAAGTCAGCGACCCTGAAAAAGAATGCCTACGCCATCGTGATCGGAATCGAGAAGTATCGTCAGAAATTGCCCAAAGCCGATTTTGCTGTAAGCGACGCAAAACTGGTGAGCGAATATCTTTCCAAGGTCATGGGTTATCCGGAAGAGAATATTGTCACTTTGACCAATGAATATGCGACCAAGAGTGACTTTGAGAAATATTTTGAACAGTGGCTTGTCAACCATGCTGAAAAGGATAGCTCTATTTTCATCTATTATTCCGGTCACGGCGCCCCCAACCCCAAGAACGGTGATGCCTATCTTGTTCCCTACGATGGAGATCCTTCATTCATCGCACAGACAGGGTATCCTTTGAAGAAGCTCTATGTCGCCCTCGGGAAACTACCAGCTAAAGAAATTATCGTTGCCCTGGACTCTTGCTTCTCCGGTGCAGGGGGAAGAAGTGTTCTTGCGAAGGGTGCACGACCGCTTGTGATGAATCTCCAAAGTAACATGGCTATGCCCAAAAACATCACGGTCATGTCTGCCTCATCGGGCGAGCAGATAAGCTCAACCTATGATGAAAAAGGACACGGGCTCTTTACCTACTTTATGCTCAAAGGAATCAAGAATGAGGATGTTGTAAAGAAGGATGGTTCCATTGCGATCAGCGACCTATTCAGCTACCTGAAACCCCAGGTGGAACGCATTGCCAGAAAACAGTACAACAACGAGCAGACACCGCAGTTGATTGGGGCGAAAAAGAATTAGGGATCGTTTACGAAAAAGGCAACATGATTTTTTACAATTGAGGTAGAAGACGTTATGAATATTAAGGGTGATTCAATTTCTTTGATCAGTGTGATCTTTATTATGTCTGCGATTATGGCGATGACAGGGTGTGCAGTACCAAGCCCTATGTCTGAAGAATACCGCGATCCACTTGCTGGTATTAATTTCCAATCTGCGTCTCCCGCCTATCCCAATCTCGTACTTGCTGTTCTTATCTCGGGAAATACCAAAAGTACCATAGAAGATGGTCGACAGGGTAGGTCTTGGAAAACATCTGAGGAGCTCGAGAAAATGCTCGAAAAGGACATTGATGTCTATCGAAAGAATTTCAAGGATGTAATCAGGATAGATAAATTTGAGGATGTCTCTGCAATCAACGCCAACTTGGTAGCTGTATTAGATTGGACTGCTGGTATTGGAGATAGTGCGAAATCCGATAAGCGGGCGATATTTTTAACACCAGATAAGCAACCAATCGATACTATTAAAGGTCAAAGCAACCAGCCTGTTGGAACATTCGCAGGCCCCGACAGCTTTAGGAAAGCTACCGAACGGGCTGATGCGGAAGCCAGAGTTCGACTGGAGTATGCACTCAGCAGTTCTGTAAAGTTGGCTGAATTCAGCAAGTCCAAAACCGGCATATCCAGCACAGCAGCCGTCAGGGATCAGAAGGAGATGCCAGTCTATGCCTCTGAAAAATCTACCGTCAAATCAGACATTGACGAACTTCCGGCGATAAAAGCAAAACCCAATAAAAACGCCTATGCCATCGTGATCGGCATTGAGCAGTATCGCCAGAAACTTCCCAAGGCAGACTTCGCTACTGCTGATGCAAAGACGTTCACGGAATATCTGACAAAGGTTATGGGTTATCCGGAAGAGAATGTCGTAACTCTCCTGAATGATCGTGCGACGAACGTTGATCTGGTAAAATACTTTGAAAAATGGCTGCATAATAATGTGGAAAAGGATAGCACAGTTTTTATCTATTATTCCGGCCATGGAGCGCCTGATCCCAAGACCGGCGGGGCTTACCTTGTGCCCTACGACGGCGATCCGTCTTTTATCGCCGAGACAGGCTATTCATTGAAAAGAATGTACGATGCTCTCGGCAAACTCCCGGCAAAAGAAATCGTTGTTGCCCTTGATTCCTGTTTCTCCGGTGCGGGCGGCAGGTCGGTTCTAGCGAAAGGTGCCCGACCTCTTGTTATGAATCTCCAGAGCAACATTGTTTTGTCAAAGAATATGACGGTTCTGTCCGCCTCATCTGGTGAGCAGATAAGCTCAACCTATGATGAAAAGGGGCACGGACTTTTCACCTACTTTATGCTCAAAGGAATCAAGAATGAGGATGTTGTAAAGAAGGATGGTTCCATTGCGATCAGCGACCTATTCAGCTACCTGAAACCCCAGGTGGAACGCATAGCACGTAAACAATTCAACAACGAGCAGACACCGCAGTTGATTGGGGCGAAAAAGAATTAGGGATCGTTTATGAAAAAGATTCTCGTGATATGCATATTTCTGATTCTTCCTCTTGTCTGTCTTGCCGCGGAGAAACCGGTCTGGGTCGAGTCGATGGGCGAGGCATTATTGGGGGAGATTGAAACCCAGAAAGAGGTTAAAGAGAGGGCAAAGATTGATGCACAGAAGAAGGCAGTAGAAAAGGCAGTCGGCGTATTCATCAAATCTCACACCTTGGTTTCCAATTACCAGATTGCCGAAGACCTGATCTATGCCGCTGTCAGAGGAAAGATAGAGAAGGTTAATATTGTCAAAGAGGAATGGGATGAGAAGGACAGAAATCTTTACAGGGTTAAACTCAACGCCCTTGTTATGCCGGTTTATCCTGAAAAGGGAGAAGGTCTCTCCACAAAGTTGTCACTCTCAAAAACAGATCTGAAAGAAGGCGAAGAAGTTAATATCTTCTACCAAGTAAGCGCAGACTCCTACGTCTATATCTTCTCCATTGCGGCAGACGGTTCCGTAACCCTCCTTCTCCCCAATGCAAATATGACAGACAATTTTACCAGAGCAGGAATGGCATACCAATTCCCTCCCGCGGATAGCCCTATTCATCTGAAAGCCATGTTCCTGCCGAACTACAAAGAAAGATCTGCTGAAGAAAAAATCAAGATCATCGCCACCCGGAAGAAGGAATGGCTGCTTTCCATCGGGTTTAGAGAAGGGATTTTCCAGGTCTATGATGCAAAGTCAACCGGAATGATCAGCGACCTTGTCAGGAGGTTGAACCAGATTGATCTGACGGACTGGACAGAAGCCACAGCGGTTTATCATCTTAAAAGATAAGAATAGCAACAAATATAATCTTTTCCTGTGGGTCGCTTATTTTTATTAAATATATGGAATGATTGATTAATAAACCGACTTCTTTTAGGTTTTCATGTTTCAGAATGACTGGACGACATGCCCTCCCGGGCGCATCTGGGTGAAGATTATGCAACGACTCATTCTATCTTTTTATCTCCTTATAATCCTGGTTTTCAATATGATGGGAAGCGTCGCCATGGGGGATGAGGGGAGAAATAATCAAGCAGATCGGGGGAAGGGAAAGGGGAAGACCCTTCCCGTGACCAGGGGGGATGTTTTTACCGAAACCAACACAGAGATGGAATTCATCTTCGTTAAGGGCGGCTGCTATCGGATGGGGAATACCTTTAAGAGCAGAGAGGACAAGTTGCTTTCCGACCATCAGATTTACTTGGAAGATTTTGCTCCGGCGATATATGAGGAACCGGTTCACGAAGTGTGCGTGAGCGATTTCTATTTGGGAAAGTATGAGGTCACCAACCGGGAATACCGGCGATTCACCCTCGAGACGGGGAGTCACCTACCGGAATGGGAGGAAAATGAAGGCAACGAAAGTGCCTATACGGGTATCAGCGAGCATTATGCCCTCCTGGGAGATGCCTTGACGGCGGACGATCATCCGGTTGTCGGCATATCCTGGCATGACGCGGCAGCGTTCACGGAGTGGTTGTCCCAAAAAACAGGACGGACTTTCCGACTGCCCACGGAAGCGCAATGGGAGTTTGCCGCCCGGAGCGGCGGGAAAAATGAGAAATGGGCGGGGACGAACGATCTTTCGTCCCTGCCCAAGTATGCCTGGCTGGGCGATAATGCCAAAGATAAAACCCAGGCCGTCGGTAAAAAGCTGCCTAACGGTCTGGGTTTCTACGATATGAGCGGAAACGTCTGGGAGTGGTGCCAAGACTGGTATGAGGATCACTATTATGGCAGCAGTCCTCGCAACGACCCTCAGGGGCCGCCTGTCGGCACAACGCGTGTACTGCGCGGCGGTTCCTGGATCAGCATACCGGCAACTACCCGGGCAGCAAACCGAGACTGGGGTTATCCATCCAGCAGGACCTCAATTTATGGTTTCCGCGTTGCCATGCCCGCCAGATGACAGGGGCAATTATAAGGATTAAATATCTGACCCGACAGTTTTTTTCTGTGTCCCATATGTTTTGTCCCAGATTTCACAAATGACGTCAATCAGAAGCAGATGTGCGATCCCAGCGTTTCTTCTCGGGACATTCTTGCTTGTTTTTGCGGTCATCGGCGGGGTTATTCCCGCACATGCCGACCAATCGCAGAGTTTCGTTTGGGTGGCAGACACCCGAGGCGATGCCAACAACGATCTCACCAACTGGACTGTTCTCACCCCAATTGTGGACAGCATCCTCGCCTTGACCCCCGCCCCCAAAGTGGTGATCTTCGGCGGTGATGCCGCCTACCGGGGCGGCACGGCCAATCTGAACGATTTCAAAGCCCTGTTTACAAATCGCCTGGATGCCGCAGGCATTCCGTCAGCTTACGCCGTGGGCAACCACGAACTCTACACAATGAACCATGCTCCTCATCTTGACGATCAAGCACTGTCGAGGCAAATAGAATTTCAGGGCCTTTTTAACGGCAGTTGGACACAGAACGGTCCTGGCGCTTCTTATAACAAGTTGGCCTTTTCATTTAATTTTGGCAATTCACAGTTTATAATTGCCGACAGCTATCTTGCCATTGCAGACGGTACTGCGCCGGTTTATGGCATCGATGCGACACAGCAAACTTGGATGCAAGGTCTGCTGGCAAACAGCAAGGCAGCCCATTCATTTGTATTTACCCACATCCCGGCATACTCTCCCACGGATCCTACGGCGAATGAGAATATGAAGAATACTTGGCAGACGATAACCACCTCAGGCACTGCCACAAATACAAATGCCTCGATCCTGTTTGCCGGACATGAGCACCTGTATTACCGAACCTTACACGACGGCACTTATGAGGTGCTGGCCGGGTCTGGCGGTGCCCCTCTGGGGTGTGAAAGCGGTGAATCGTGCGACTTGCACCCGGTCTATCCGAGCGATGTCTACGCGCTAAAATACAACTATGCCGTTACGACCGTCAACGGTAGAGAAATCAAGGTCAGTGTGTTCGACCAGGCCAATTCATCCATCGACATTTTCAATTTCTTCGACAACAGCGGCGTGAGCAACACCACCATCAACAACACAATCGCCATCAACCCGGACCCGGCGCGGATAATCAGCCTACAGGCATCCTGGCCGCCAGCTACAATACGATCAGCAACAGCGCAAACATAAGCAATGTGTTTACCGGTATCGATGCCGTCAACAACAACATCATCACCAATTCCAGCAGCATCAGCCCGCTGTCCGGCGGAAACGGCATCCACGTCTACGACAACAATACGATAACAAACACCGCAACCGGAAGCATCACCGGAGACTCGACAGGCCTGTGGGGAATACGCGTCAACACCGGAAACACGGTGGACAACCAGGGTACGATCACTGTTTCCGGAACAAACAGCATCGCATTTTTAGCGCAGGGCGATAATAACACCCTGACCAATAACGGCACACTCGGCGCGTCCGGAACGGATTCCTACGCGGCAAAGTTTATGGGCACCGGGAATGGCCTCGTCAATTCCGGCACTATTTCGGGAAACCTCTGGTTCGATGCCGGAGACAACACCCTGACCAACAACGGAACCATCAACGGTTCCGGCGGTCTCTATAAAGCCGGATCGGGAACACTGACCTTACGCGGCCCCACTTCGTACACCGGCGGCACGTTCTTCAATGGCGGCGTCGTTAATATCACGCAGGACGCCAGCCTGGGGGCCTTGTCTGGCGGGCTAATCTTTGATGGAGGAACCCTGCAACTGGCGGCGGACGTGACATCGGCCAGGAACGTGACCCTCAATGCGGGCGGCGGGACATTTGATGCAAATGGTTACGTCTCAACATTGTCCGGCAATATTTCGGGAAGCGGATCATTCACAAAAACAGGAACCGGGACAATCACGATTAAGGGCGCCAATACTTACGGCGGCGGGACGACGGTGAACGCAGGACTGCTTTTGGTGAACAACACATCGGGAAGCGGCACGGGAACCGGCAATGTGACCGTGGGAATCAATGGCAGCCTCGGCGGTGCCGGCTCGATCGGAGGGAAGCTCATCAATTCCGGCATTGTTTCGCCGGGCAGCTCCAGCAGCTCGATAGGTACTTTAACTATCAGCGGCAGCAGCAGTTATTCACAGAATAACACCGGAAAGCTCCAGGTAAAGGTGGCGTCTCCGACAAGCAACGATTTGCTCAATGTAGGCGGTAGCGCAAACATTGACGGGACGTTGGAGACTTTATGGCAGGGGAGTGCGGTTCCTGCCAACAAGACAGTGTTCGGAACGATTCTTTCCGCCGCGGGTGTTTCTGGGAAATTCGCCAATATCATTGGTAACAAGATTACCCCGACGTTATTTTTGAAACCCCAGTATGACCGAGCTAATGAGGTCTATCTGATGGCAGAGAGCGATTTTACTTCCAGTGATATGGTTTCCTCATTAACGGGAAATCAGCTTGCTGTAGCTCAAATGCTCAATCCTCTGGCCAATTCAGCAAGCGGGGATTTGAATACAGTCATGAGTAAGATAGACGCCCTGACAACCAACGCGCAGGTGGCCGCCGCCTATGACCAGTTATCTCCTATCGCCGACGTGGCTCACACCAACATGACTTCCGGGGTAGCCTCGTTTCAGGCCGGCAATGTCACCTCCCGTCTTGGGGATTTGCGCGCGGGGGTGCAGGGGTTCAGTTTTCAGGGATTGGAAAACCTGGGCTTACTTTACGCTAACAGTCCCCGGCAGCCCTTTCTCCTGGCCAGCAACAGCGATGATCTCCAGGGGATGATCCCCGTGGCACTTGACCCCAACTGGGGTTTTTTCGTAAGAGGTAATCTTGTCCTGGGGGACCAGAAGGATACGGCGGGGCAGCGGGGCTACGATTTCAGGAACGGCGGCCTCACCCTGGGGACGGACTACCGCTTTTCGGAAAATTTTGTCGGCGGGGCGCTGTTCGGGATGAATACGGCCAAATCATGGATCAACGACGCCGGAAGCACTGTTAAACTGGATGGTTATACCTTAGGGTTCTATGGAACCTATTTCCGGAAGTCTTTTTACCTTGACGGCCAGGCAAGCTACGGTTGGAATAATTTTAACAATAACCGGCGGATCGTTTTTCCGGGTATTGACCGTACAGCGACAGCGAGTCCTTCCGGGGGGCAGGCAACGGGTTATGGGGGAACGGGTTATGATTTCAGCTTTGGTTCCTGGACTATCGGTCCGGCCCTCACGTTTCAGTATCTCTGGATGGGTGTAAACGGTTACACCGAGTCGGGGGCAGACTCCCTGAATCTTCAGGTGGATCGTCAGACGACAGAATCGTATCAGGGGAGCGCGGGGATCAAAGGGGCATGGAATTGGACGAAAGACAAACTTAGGATAGTGCCTCGTCTATGGGGGTTTTACCGACACGAGTTCGGGAATGTGAATCCGTCGACAATCGCCTCTCTTGCCCAGGGAAGTTCGGCCTTTACCATTGAGAGTGTCGCCCCGGAGCGGAACTTCTTTAGTGTAGGAGCGGGGCTCAACATCCACTGGACAGATCTCGTCCTGGCTTACCTCAATTACGAGGCCCAGCTTGGTCAGAGCGCTTACAGCGCCCAGAGCATCACCCTCGGCCTCCGCTTTCAATTCTAAATTCCGGTTCTAAATCAAAGATGATATCAAGACGGTGAGGAAGAGGCGACGCAGGCGTATTTTTCATACGTCGAGGAGCCGATGACGATGCCAACGAAGATAGCGCTTTGATTTAGAACCGGAATAAGGGGTCATTTATTTTGCCAAAGGCGGGGAGGAGCGTCACCCGAGGGTCAGCACCGTGACCTGACTGGGACAGGCGCACATGCCCGGCGTGTTGGGGAGCATGACCAGGCTGTTCTGGCCGGTAACACTCGTCAGTCGCTGTGCCGGAGCACCGTCAACAAATATGGTCACACACCCCATCAGATATTCCGTCTGCCCGTCCATCAGATGGGAAACGACTCCGCCCATGACGCCGGTACAGTCGCCGAAGCTTACCAGCCCCATGGAAAGCTGATTGATCGAGGGCATGCAGTCCACAAGGATATTATACGCTGCCGGGGCCGTCGTCGCCGACATATTGATGTCCGGGTAAGGGATGGGGGTCGGGATGGGACCCACGGGGGTAATGCATACATCGGGGAAACCCATATTCATTCCCGCGCCCTGGGATAGCATGAACATAACAACCTCCTTAGCTTCTACATAAAAACTGTTCCAACTATGTGCTTATTTTCATTCTTCATTGTACCCGAAATCGCGGGTATGAGTTTTTATCCGAGATGTACCTGCCCGGCGTTGATCGTGACGATTTCCTCGGCGACATGCATGGCATTTTTGGAATGCATGGTAAGGTTTGTATCGACAAGATAGCGCGTCGATCCGGTCTGTATTTCCTCGTGATCCTTCACAAATCTGAAAGCATCGATGAGCTTTTCCGTAAGCTGCTGGAAGATATTTTCCACTTTCCCGGCCACCGTCTTGATGCTTCCAAACTCAGCAAAAAAGGACTCCCCCAAGAATGAACATTCCTCGAAGGCGGCATTTCCGGTCCTGGCTGCCAGGGAAAGCCTGTCCGACACGACCGACACCTCATCATCAGCCGAGATCGTAAGTCCCCCATTGTGGATGTGAAGACTCGCATCCCCCTCCAGAACGATCTCATTGATCTGCCCTGCCGCCTGATTCTGCATAAGCACGGAGAGAATAAAACAGTTTCCGTCTGCATCGAAAACAGTAAGGACGGAATCTCCCTGCTTCGGCCTCACGAGACAACTTGCCGCCTTCAGGGCCGGGTAACTGCCCAGCGCAGTCTCCACTCTCAACAGATCCCCCTCTTCCACTACCATACCGTACTCAAGATACGGCTGGGGATACTCCTTTTTTTTCAACAGCCTTTGCATGGTTTTTCCTCCGTATATGGCTCACTTATTTATTTTCACTTTTCCACCGGCGGAGCCCAGTCTTCAGCCTCTGCCGTTTCTTCATCCGTCCCCTTTACGAGCAGCTTGTTTGCCCTGTCCCATTTGGTATGGTCTTCGATAATGCGGTGTAACTTTGCCGCGTAAAGATTAGCGCCGGAAAAATCGGCCGCCGTCAGGTCGGCGTGAGAAAAATCGGCATAGGCGCAAAAGGCATCCACGAATACCGCCGCCCGGCATTTCGCTTTGGTGAAGACGCCGTTCATGAGTTTTGCCCCCGTGAAATCGGCCCCCCCGGCATCACATTCCCCGAAAAAGGCATGGGACAGATCGGCCTCTTTAAACACGGTCTTTTTTAACACCGCCCCCTTGAAAAGGGCGTTTTGAGCCCGGACGCCGGTCAGGTTGGCGCCGGTCAAATCGGCCTCCATAAACGTAGAATAAGTAAGCTCCGCGCCGGAAAAATCGGCCCCCGTCAGGTCCGCCTGGGCCGCATTCACCTGCATGAAACGGGCGCCCTTGAAATCCTGGCCGGCAAGTTTACATCCCTGGAAGAGTATCTTACTGAAGTGGGCGCCCTTAAATTTGGCATCCGTAAGGTCGGAGCCGTTGAACATGACCTTGAGGAGGTCGGCCCCGGAAAAATCAGCGCCGATAAGTTTTGTGTGTTGGAGGAGCGCCTTTTCAAACCGGGTATTTTTGAAGTTCGCCCCCGTCAGATCGGCGTGTTGCATCAGGGTCCAGCTTACGAAGCACCCGGAAAAATCGGCCTGCGCCAGGTTCGTATGGGTAAAGAGGGTCTCATGGAGCGTCGCCCCTTGAAAGGAGGCCCCGGCAAAGTTCATCTTCATGAAATTTGCCTTGGTGAGGTCGGTGCCGTGAAACCTTACCCCGGAAAAGTCACATCGCCGGAAGCCCGTCTTGAGAATCTTAGCGCCGGAAAGATCACCGCCTTTGAACGTGCAGTCTTCAAAACGGCCGCCCGTAAGATCGACCCCGGCGAGATCTATGCCCGAGAGATCTACTTCTGCCAGCGTTTCATTGGCGCCTATGGCCTGTAAAACCTCTGATCCCCTCATGTAATCCCCTTTTCGCTTCTCAGCGCATCCGTGCGCTTGAAGAGGAGCGATTTCTTCACATTCGCGTCATCCATCTGTGTCGCGCCGAATACGGCCTTGTAGAAATCGACGGCATAGAGGTTTGCCCCCCGCAAGTCGGCGTTGACCAGCCTTGATTTCCTCAGGGAGCCGCAAAAAAGGTTGATATGCCGCATCTCCGCCCCCTCCAGATTTGATTTGGCAAACCGGCACGTCTTGGCGCAAACGCCATAGAGGTCGGCATCGTGGAGGTCGCACTTCTCAATAAGCGCCCCGTCGAGGCATGATCCGGTAAATTTGCTCCCGGAAAGATCGGTTTCCCGCAGCGACCCCTGGGTAAAGGTGACATTACGAAGGTCGGTCCCGGGGAGACGCGAATTATTGCCCATGCGGGTTTTGTGCATATCCGCCCCGTAAAAACTGACCCCCTCGCCGCTTACCTCCATAAACGTGGTCGAGGGGAGGGCGGCCTGAGAGAAGCTTGCCCGGTCAAGGGTCAGTCTGCGGATGAGACACCTCTCCAGCCGGGCTCCCTTGAATGCCGTATCGGAGGCGTCTCCGTCGGAGAAGACGGACAGATTTGCCTTGACGTCGTTAAATTTCGCCTTCACCAGGGAAGTCTTCATGATCGTCGTCATATAGATGGTGCTTCCCGACAGGTCGGCCTCGGTCAGATCGGCGTCCTTGATGGTTGCCTGGTTCATTACGGCCGCCCGCAGGTCGGCCTTTTTGAGTTTCGCCTTGATGAGCATGCACTTGTCCAGCTTTGACTTCTGCAAGGAGGCGCCCGTAAAGTCCGCCTCCATGGCCATGACCTGGGTAAAGTCGGCGCCATCGAGGATGGAACCGGCAAAATTGGTCTTTTGACATTGGGCCTGATTAAGATCGATGCCGGACAGGTCGAGACCGGACAGGTCCACCCCGGCGAGCCTGGCAAAGGCAAGACTCTCGCCCCGGCCGTGCATCGCGATAACCTCTTCCCGAGTCCTCTTTACCATGCGGTCCGTATCCATGCCAAACTTGGCAAAAGTTGCCTTTGCCCCCGGGGGCATCTCCTGGGCCAGTGTCTTCGCCTTCGCGGCGGCGGCAGTCTCCTTCGCGGCGGCAAGTTTTGCCATGCCCGCATCGAAACGGGCCTGGCCCTCCTGGCTCATCTTCTTGATATCAGCCGACATTTCGCTGAACTTCCGTTGAATGTCCGGGGTAAGGGTTCCCTGTTTTTTCAGGGCGGCGGCGCCGAGAGCGAGCTTTGCCATCATGCTATCTCCCGCCGCGGCGATGGAGACGGGCTCGGGGTTAGAATTGATTTTCAATACATCATCAGGGTTGAGACCGGCCTTTTTCAGGGCCTCCCCGACCCGAGCGAGGTGTTCCGCCTTGACCTGTCCCTGCTTGGCAACCAGGTCGCCCATCTTCCCATCCAAGTAACCGTGAATCTCCTTGCTCGATTTGTCAACAATCGCCTTGACGTCGATGGCGGGAATCGGCACGGTCAGATCCTCGGCGGTGGGATGTTTACCCGGCTCCGGCAGTGAGGGGGCGATCTTGTGCCTCTTTCTGAACTCCTTCGGCAAGGCATCCATGATCCAGGCCCGGATATCCACGCCCATTCTTGCGGCGGCGAAGAGATTCGCGCCCTTGGGAAGGGCGTAGGGCAGGCAATCGGGATAGGCCTTCTTCCATGCCTCCCAATCCTTGGCGCCGGGCGCCGCCTTTTCCGGCATGACGACCAGGAATGCCTCCGCCCCTTTGATCTGGGCGTCGCCATCCTTGGACGGTTTCTCATCGGGTCGGGCCAGGACGATAACCGAACAGGCGTCGCCGATCTCCTGTTCCAGGAGGAGGGCCTGAAGCTCATCCGTTACCGCGATGACAGGGGCGCTATCCTCGGCAATGAAGAGCAGCGGCGTTTTGTCGGAACCGTCCACAAGCTCACATCCGGCCAGGTCTCCGTCTTTTTGCCAGCCCCCATCTTCTTGCTGGTTTCCGGGCAGAATCAGAATTCTGTTTAAAACGGCCTCGTTGAAACGGGGCATGACCAGACCGGCCGGAATGACAAGCTCGTCGCCGCTCGCCGCATCGCCCTTCAGGGCGATGCCTTTTGGCGCATCAGGGGACGGCTTCAGGCCCCAGATAGCCCGGGAATCTTTTATTTCCCCAGGGTTTATGCCCAACCAGGCCCGCTTGATCGTATCTTTCTCGATGCCGAGGGCATGCAGGGAGTTCAGGGCGACACGGTCGGCCTCAAGGTTTCGCCGGCATTGCACAACCAGGGGAAAGCCGCGATCGTGCCAGGGGTTGATCTTTTTCTGTTGGTCCAGCAATCCCTCCGGGGCAAAGCCGGCCTTATCGAGGAGGGCGGCGGGGACGTTCATCCTTACCTTCGCTGCCCCTGCCTTGAGGGCCGTCGTTGCGTCCTGCCTCACCTTCGCCGTCACCGCTTCAATATGAGTCAGGCTTTCACCGATCCTGGTCGAGGTCGCCCGCAGGGATCCCCGCATCCGTTCGAACATGGTCAGGTCGATTTTGGCAAGATGGCCATATTTGCCGTGGAGATCCCGGGACTGGGCCTCCAGCCGGTCAAGGAGTGCGAGGTTGTCTCCAATGACCTGTTGGCCGACGGCTGCTGTCTCGGCAGGGGTTCGGGGCATGACCGGGGCATGACCGGTGGCCATTTTCAGGGAATGATCGATGTCTTTCGGGATCTTCTTGACCCGTTTCATCATCTTGCCGATCTTCTTTGCCGCCTCCTGGAGGGGCGCCATATCCACGGTAACGGTCGTGTCCATGGCCTTTTTCTGCTCTACCTGGTAATGTTCCAGGGTAAGGGGCTGATCTTTAAGTCGCTCCGTGGCAATAAAGATCCTCAGGACGTCTTCATATTCTTCATCGTATATCTCCGTCGTGCCCCGGTACATGACTACCCCGCGCAGGATCGTTGGGAAAAGCCACAACGTATCCACACGGGTGGTGACATTCTGGAAAACCTCCACCGTCGATTTCGGCGCTTCCTTCTTTGTGACGAAGCAGCGAATGCGCAGCTCAGGTAGGTGCGATGAGATAAGCTGCATATCGGGGTGCATGTTGAGGATTTCGATCGCCTCACCGCCCTGGAAGAAAGCATCAATATACTGATCGGCCGGGGCGCAGTTGAAATATTCATAATCCATGTCATCGGGGAAGTAGGGCCACCTCTCCTTTAGCCATTTATCGTCGTAGGTACCGGTCTTTTTCTGCCGCTGCGGCCTCATCATATCGACGACGTCGAAGCCGGCGGGTGCAGGCCGATCGGACGGCGAGCCGATGATCCTGTCCCGGTATTCGATATTCGGCAGCGGCGTCCGTAGTTCTCCATCTTTACCAAGCACGGGGGTAATGCCCTTCCCGAGGGGATTGGCAGGGAAATCCTCTCCCCCGAAGGCATTTTGCCAGGTAAGGGGCAGCTCAGAAAAGGGGACCGGATCGGTAATAATGTTGACGTTGGCCTTGGTTTTCTGCCACCAGCGGTCGCCGAAAACGGCTATTTCCTTGCGAAGTTCTCCAACCCGGAACGAAACAGTGGAGGCGTTTCTGACTGTGCCCCGGGGGGAAAAACAAGACCCCGTAAGGAGCACCTCTCCACGCGGCTTCGGCATCCCGGCATCAAGGAGGGGAGTGGGCTTTAACTGATCGGGGATCGTTTTCCACAACTCCTGTTCTGTAAGGGGATCATCGGGGGCCATAAGGTCGAAATAGATAAAAACCGTCAGGGCCAGATAGAGTTTATCTTGCACCCCGAAGGGTTTCACGAAGAGGGAATGCTGGTTTTTTTTATAGACTTTCATCGTTTCCTTGCCGAGGGAGGCTTATCCGACCTCCCACCAAGCTTGCCATCACCTGTCCTCTCCTTAAAGAATGCTGACGAGGGCGGCAACGGTACTCTCTTCAACAAGAACATTCGTCTGCGACGCGATCGTGTACGTGGCCTCGGCGCAGGTATGTAATTTGGAAGCAAGGACTTTTATTTCGTCACCGGCGGTCTTGGTGTCTTGCCCTATTACATCGATTCGCTCGCCCAGGGTCTTGGTCGAGGCGGCAATCGCCTTGGTCGAGGCAGCTATGGCCTTTTCCTCTGAAGCGGTCACCTCCAGTATTGTGGCAAGGGCTACGGTCTTGTCTGCTATGGCTTGAGTAACAACCGCCGACACATGAGTTTTGTCAAAATCAACATCCGTTCTCAGTGTCGTGACCTTGAGATCGGTGGCGACTACCTTGGCCGCCTCAGTAACTATCGTATTTTCCGCCGCGGTAACCCTGTCCTTCAGCCCTTCTATTGCTGTATCCGTGGCGCTGTAGCTCCACTTTGTGGGCGAAAACTCCTGAGAGGCAATGGCACTTGTAATCATCCTTTCTCCAACGCAGGTATCGAAATTCGCACCAAGAATAGTGTCTACAGCCAATCCAAAGATGGTCGACGTCTCTTCCCCGAGGATAACCTCATTTGACGTACCCGCTGTAACCGTGAGTTGGTAGGCTGTGGAAAAATTCAACCCGACATCGGCGTCGCCGCCCGAAGAAGAATAATCATCCGGCGGTGGTGGGTCGTTAGGAGCGCCGATGCGGATGAAGCTGCCCTGATTCGGTGAATGGAGGAGGATGCGTTCACTCCCCGCCTGATCCTCGATGGCAATCTTGTTTTTGCCGGCCGTATTGAGGACCGACATGGACTGATTGTCACCGCTGACGACGCTCGGGGTCTCCGGATTCGGCACCGCTCCGGCAATGATGGGCCGGTCGGGATCGCCGTCGATGAAGGTGATGAGCACCTCCGTTCCTTTGTGGAGGGGGAAATGCATACCGTGATCGGAGCCGACATAAGGCTGAGCCATCCGCACCCAGTTCGACGCCTTCCCGCCGGTCCGGCCGGAAAGATCGAAGGGAAAGATGATCTTGTACCGGCCCTGGGGATCAAGCTCTGCGTATTGACCGCTCCCCGCCGCATCGATCATTCCCGAGATCGTGCCGGAAATTTTCGGTTTTTCCGCCTTCGCCTCCGGCCGGAACTGGACCGACCCGGGGATGGCGGTGAAATAGTTGCGGTAATTGACTTTATTTTCTTCATCGCTGCCCCCGCCCACGCTGATACCTGACAACAGATAGCCGGTCTGATTGCCTTCATGGTCGATATCCGTAATCAGGTAGCTCTGGTTGACCCCTTTCCGGTAGTGATTTTCGAGGGTAAAGGTAAAACCGGGGAGCATGAACGGAACCGACCCTTCGCCAAGATATAATTCCCGGCGGCAGAGAATGCTTTCGGCCCTGATCTTGGCCAGGCGCTTTCCCTCTTCCGGTGTTTTGATGTGTTCGTTGTAAAAGAAAACCGTTCCCCGTCCCTGGGGGTCCACATTCGCCTCCCCGCTCATTTCCAGGGAAGGCTTTCGATAGTTGTAATCCTTCAGAAACACCTTTTCCGGCATCAGGCTCCGGCGGCAATGAAAGGATGCCACCACTTCTGCGGCGCGCAGGGCTTCAAGTCCCGAAGGGGGTGAATAGGTGAGGACCTTGCCTGCGGCGAGTTCGGTGTGGGCCAGGCGTGTGTCCGTGAAGATCACCTTTTCGCCACCTTCCGTCTGGTCGAAATAATAGTAGATGCCCTCCCGTTCCAGCCAGCGGGAGAGAAAGTTCAGGTGACTTTCATTGTACTGGCATACGTATTCAATAGGATCATAGGCGCCCTGGAGGCGAAATTCAAAATCATTCGGTGTAAGGCCGCCATCGATAAGCACCATCTGGGCAAACTCCGGCAGGGATTTATCGAGGATGATCTGGTTATGCTTGGTAATGGACAGCCACCAGAGGCGGGGGACAAGATAGGCCCGGTAAAAGGCATATTCTCCGATCGCATGGAGATGCTCAAAATGGGTAATGATGCCGTTGTAAATCGCATCGGCCCCTGTTTCCCGGTGGAATACGAGCTTGGCGGTGTTTTGCATGATCACATCGAAATCTATTTCGAGATTGTCCGAAACAAGCATGATCTCAAATTCGTAGGGTTTGGATATCCCCTCCGAACCTTTCATGCTTATCACTCCAAAGGTGTCTTGAGGCAGGGTCTTTGAAATAAAAGAAAATTTTTTAGCCGTAAAGTAATTCATTATTGTCCTCCTTTGGAGACTGGTCAGAGAACTGTTTGTAACCCTTCCCTGACCAGTCCGTGATCATGCGTTTCTTTGTGGAGGGAGTATAGATAGATTCTCTCCTCATGTCAAAATAATTCCGGGGAAATCAATGATGTTCTCTTCACCCATAATTTATGATATGCGAGACTAGGAAAGTATGCATATGAGACCACAATTGAAGAACATATCGTTGTCAGTGTTGACACCAGCGTAGCACATCTTGCCGGCGCTAAGGGCAAGCCCGTGTGGATACTATTGCCGCTTAACCCCGATTGGCGCTGGTTGCGTGACAGGGACAACAGTCCGTGGTATGCGACGGCCAGGCTTTACAGGCAAGAACGAATTAACGATTGGGACGGCGTATTTGAAAGAGTCAAAGCTGACTTGATTCAATCTTTGGAGACAACTTGACAGCATTCTTGAGACCGGCACCCGGCAATGAACCAGGTGGCCATTCGTAGCGCGTATATCCAGCCCTCGCTGGCTGACAAGTACCTACTTGTCCCCGATACGCATGACGCAGAGCCACGCTGGTGGAAGATTGTCCTGATGGATCACGTCCGCGAATCGCTGCTTGACTGCTTCCTGAACGATCTGGGAAATGGGCTGAAACGTGCAGATTATTGAACATGGTTTTTTCGGAATTGATAACCGGGGGCTGCCCGCATATGGAGTGGACACCCCCGGTTTGTTGTTTGATGTGGCGCGGGATCGCCGCCAAACCGATTATAGAATTACAATCATAACGCTGCCTTATACCATTTACGTCAGATCTCGTGCAATCACCTGAGAATCTAAAAACCAAGAAGAGCAGGTAATTCTGTCAGGGACTTGATTTCTGCATCTGGTTGAGAGGGAAGCCGCTCACGACGTTGGCCGAACCGGTTTATCCATACAACTCGCAATCCGGCATTGGCTGCTCCAACAGCGTCCCATGCATTAGCAGACAGAAAGACAATATTATTTCCTTTGATTTTTAATGAATCTTCTGCAAGTCGATAGACACGAGGATCAGGCTTGTAGATACCAACCTGCTCAACGGACAAGGCTATCTCGATCACATCTACAAGCTTGCTGCTTTTCACCGCTGCTTCGAGCATCGTCGGCGAACCGTTGGACAGAATGACCAACCTAAGACCATGCCTCTTTAAAGTGCGAAGGGTTTCGGGGACGTCGGGATACGAATCCAGTTGTAGGTATGCACCAATGAGGTCATTTCGCAGGTTTCGATCTGTGATGCCAAAGGCATCGAGGGAGTAATCAAGGGCGTCCTGTGTTACCTGCCAGAAATCTTTATGCTGTTTCATCAAACTCAACAGCCATGTGTATTCCAGTTGCTTGGTTCTCCATAAGGCAGAAACCTGATCTGCTTTGTCGCCTAAACGATCACGATATTTCCCCACAGCGGAATTAAAATCAAAAAGTGTTCCATAAGCATCAAAGACACAAGCTTGAATGTCTTGAAGTACAGGTTTTTGTGACATAAAAAATTCTCCCTTCTTTTTTGAGAAGACTTTTTTAACAATTTCCTGACGATCCACACCCAGCATCAAAAATCAAACCATTGAATTCTTCCCTCACGTCGGGGAGGAGCTTTAGGCGTTTCATCGGGATAGCCGATGGGAATCAGGCACACAAGTTTTCTGCCTTCCATCCCCATCAACTCATTTATTTCCTTTTCCTTGTAGAACACAGCGGCATCAGCCCAAACTGCACCCAGACCTGCATCATGGGCTGCGAGAAGGAGATTCTGAACAGCCAAAGAAACACTGTGTGGGTCTTCTTTGGCGGTAGGGAAATGTCCTCCATAGGCTAAGACGATTAGAGGGGCATTACCGTATGTTTCAAAAAAGCGTTTCGATGCCTCTAAAACCTTTGGTTTGTCTGGAAAGTTCTTTTCCAATACCGGTCTGAAATGATCAAAAGCTGTGGCCGTGATCTTCAGAAGGGCTTCCTTTTTTACTCCTGTAACCACGATAAATCGCCAGTCCTGCTGGTTCATGGCTGATGGAGCCCACTGGGCGAGTTCAAGGATATTTTCTATGACATCCCTTGGGATTGGTTCCGGTTTGAACCGCCGAACGCTTCGTCTTCCTTTGATGACTTCTGAAAGTTCCATAGACTACCTCCTCTTTTATTTAATTCCTTATGAACGGAATTTTTTCAACATCTCCTTCTTTGGATTCCTACTGTAATCATTTCTTTGACCTGCATCGTTATACTGCCTAATTGTTATCCCATTTTATCATGTGGGCTTTAGCCGATTTCCGACGCCCTTTTTCTCTGACGATGCATCTTGATCTTCTCTCGATTGCCACAAATGGTCATAGCGCACCACCGGCGTCGATTCGCAGGAGAATTATCAACAAACAACATCTGGCAGCTCTGATTATCGCACATTTTCAAGCGATATCGCTCAACATCGCCTATAACCATGGCGGCATCGCGAGCGATATCGGCAAGACAGGCCCTGATCGGATGCATGCTTTTCCAATGAACGCTGCACAACGGGGTGGTGATCTGTGGCACTGCGAGTGAATATGCCGCATTAACGTTGATGCAAGCTATATCTTCTTCACGCGGCGTTTCATTACAAATGAGAGAGCGAACGGTTCTGTAAATAGCTTCCCGAAGGGATAGTGCTTCTTCATAATCCTGCAAAGATGGTCTGACATCGGGGTTGCTACAACCAGCGCGTTGGGACCAATCGTTTAGGGCTTCAGGCGTCGGCAGAAGATCCCGTGGCTGAGCGCCACGATGTCGAACAGTGGCCACAAAGTTAAGCGACAGACTACCGGTGTCAAATCTAAACTGACTGTATTTGGGATGTGAGTTTCTGCGAACCATGTAAGTCACCTCGTTTGTAACCACTATATATGGTTACATTGCCTTTTGTCAAGAAAAAGATTCAATAGAGAGATTCCGAAAGATCGGATTTAGGATTATCGCATTCTGAAAATAGCGAGCCTCAGAGAACCCTTATCCTGCTAACGCACCTTAAATACAAATGTTGATAATGGATCTCCAAAGCACTTTATTGAATGCCGAATGAAAAGTGCAAATACTTGACGGCCAATATATCATTCGTGTAGAATGTAACCAGCTTCGTGTTAACTAAATATCGACAATGGATGATTGAAGGAGATAACGTAATGCTTACCATAACCGATAACGCTCGTGATTACTTGCTGACAAAAGGCGGGGCTTTGCACCTGTTCTCTACAGGGCGTGCAGGTCTTTGTTGAGGACGTATCAATCTAGGCCCGTCCGTGGGGCGGGGCATACCTAAAAACGCCGGAGATTATAGCATGTCCATCGTGAACCAAGTTAAAGTTTACCTCCCGAACTGTTTCCATTCACCCTTTCCCCTAACTATCAGCCTTCAAAACCTGTTTGGTCTGAAGATACTCAGCCTCACAGGCTGGAAGCTGGTGTGAGCATTCGCATGATGAAAATGATGAAAATAAGTTACACCACGTATTATCATTCTTGTGGAGATGTTCTATGACGGATGTCGAGATCATCAAGGGCTACGTCCCTGGTTCGATTGGGAGGGTGACCCAGCTTCATGGCACGTACTATCATCGGCACTGGAATTTCAGCCTTTTTTTTGAGGCAAGAGTTGCCACCGAACTGGCGGAGTTCCTTGGGCGATATGATCAACATCGGGACGGCTTCTGGATCGCAATGCAGGGAGGGCGCATTGAAGGCTCTATTGCGATCGATGGACTCAATGCCGAAGACACTGGTGTGCATTTGCGCTGGTTTATCATGTCTGAGGCGTTACGGGGAAAATGCATTGGTAGACAACTAATAGATACCGCCATCGGATTCTGTCACGGCACGGGCTACAAACGGGTCTACCTTTGCACGTTTGAAGGCCTCAACGCCGCGCGACATCTCTACGAAAAGGCTGGCTTTAGGCTTGTCGAACAACAGAAGGGATCTCAATGGGGCACAGAGGTCAACGAGCAGCGATTTGAACTGCAGCTTGGATAGCTACGCCTAACCTTGGCATACAACCAAACTTTATACTCTTCAAATACAAAGCGATAAAGGGAAAATTAGTTCATTTTGCGGAATTGCGAATGAAACATTCGTATTTCGGAGATTGATTTTTCCGAAGATCAAGGGTATTTTTACTTTTTTGTTATCCTGAAAGACAAAAAGAAGGGTTAGCCTTGATCTACCAAATTTTATCTTTGGAAAAGATTTCGAAAGAAGCGAGACCCGGTGCAGGCAGGGTATCCGACACTTGAAAGCTGACAGTAAGATACAACGGAGGTAAAAAGTTTGTCTAATATTCTTGAGCATATGGCCAGGGTTATTCAGGACGCATCTATGGTCCTATCCAAAACGCGGGAGGAAACAGGATGCAAAATGATCGGGATTTTTCATCCTGTTGTTCCTGAGGAATTGATATATGCAGCCGGGCTTCGCCCTGTTCGTCTATTTCCGTACATTGACGATTTTATCACTGAGGGTGATGCCCACCTACAAACATATCTATGCTCTAATGTACGGGCTGTTTGGGACCAGGTGATAAAAGGGAAATATTCCTATTTTGATGGCGCAATCATACCCAGAAGTTGTGAAGCGGTAACGTTTTTGTATCAAACATGGAAACGCCATAATCCCTATCCGTTTATTGATTATATAAATGTGCCATGGAAGAGGAGTGAGAATGCTATTGATTTCTTTGCTAAGGAACTTGGCAGGATCAAGAATGACCTTGAGGGGTTCACAGGAAAAGAAATATCTGAGGATTCCTTGCATAATGCAATTAGGGTTTATAATAGAAATAGGGGGCTACTGAGGAAGGTCTGCGAATTAAAGAAAGCGGAATCACCCATTATTTCCAGTACGGAAACCTTAAAGGTAGTTATGTCAAGCTTTATCCTTGACAAAGAAGAGCATAGTGGACTGATGGAACAGCTCTTGGCCGAACTTTCTAAGCGATCCCAGGGTCCCAGGGCGAAGGTGCGGCTGCTTGTAACAGGTGGTTGCGTAACGGATGCCCGTCTGTGGGAGATGATTGAAGACTGCGGCGCCTGCGTTGTTGCCGACGATGTCAATAATGGTTCCAGATCAGTTTTCACCGCCGTGAATGACACAATGGAGGGGCCGCTGACAGCTCTTGCCAGGAGGTATGTTATGGTTCCCTGTTCATTCAATACCGCGAACGCTGACAGATTCACATATATTTCAGAGATGGTTATGGAAAGCAACGTCCATGGAGTCATATTCGCCATCAACAGGAACTGCGAAGCGGAGAAGTTTGATTACCCCAACCTGGATCTAAAGATAAGAGAAAAATTTGATCTGCCAACACTGCACATTGAGACTGACTATCTGACTGACATGGCGCCATTACGAACAAGGGTGGAAGCCTTTATTGAAATGTTGAATGCTAAGGGAGGTTGAAAAATGACAGAGAAGACAAAGCGGGAACGTCCGGCATTCAACAAAATAATAAGCGCAGCGATAGAGAGTCATTATAATAATATCCAGACCAACAGGCCTATGGGATATGCACTCATGGCTCCAAACCCCTTAGTAGAGATAGCCTACGCGGCTGGTATTCAGCCTGCCTTCCCGGAGAACTATGCCGCTGTTTCTGCTGTCAAGCATTTGTCAAGAAAATACTGTGAAACCGCTGAGGCCCACAACTATGCCCCTGATATATGCTCTTATTGCCGGAACAATTTAGGTTATGTTTACGATTCTAAAGAGAATCCTCCCTTCGGTGGTTTGGGAAGGCCGGATTTGCTATTATTGACAAGCTCTGCCTGCACCCACTATTTTAAATGGTGGGACGCGCTTCATGAAATTTATAAGATACCCATGATCTACATAAACACACCACGGGTTATGGAACCACAAGCGATGCCTGATTATTACCTCGCGTACGCCATCAGAGAGATCGAAGCGGCGATAATTCAGGTAGAGGATATCGCGGGAACCAAGATAACCCATGAGAAATTGTCACAGGCGGTAACGTTGAGCGGGGAGGTAGTTGATTACTGGCATAAGCTGCTGGATCTCCAGAAAGCGGAGCCCTGTCCCGTGAACTTGACTGATATCAGCAATGCCCTGTTTGTGTTGATAGCCCTTGTTGGAAAACAGGAAGGTGTAGATGTTATAAAAACAGTTTATGATGAAACGAAGCAACGCGTAACTGACGGAATCGGTATATTCACAAAGGAAGAGGAGAAACACCGCCTCATGTGGATAAACATCCCCTTCTGGTTCAATTTGGGGCTCTTTGGATATTTTGAGAAAAGGGGTTGTGTGTTTCCCCTAAGCGACTACACCCAATATATATGGGGCACTACGAAAATGGATGGCGCTAAACCGATAGAAAGTTTAGCTCGCAAAGCATTAGAAGGCGAGCTCAATTCAAGTCTAGATGACCAAATCGAGAAGATGCTTGTGGATATAAAGGAGTATCACATTGACGGCATCATTGCTCATTCTAACCGAAGTTGCCGGGTCCTTTCCGTTGGTATACCGGATGCAGTGAAGGTAATACAAAAAGAACTTAATCTGCCGTCATTGGTTCTGGATGGAGACCACACAGACGAGAGGGTGTATTCTGACGCCAATATTATGAATAGAATAGAAGCCTTCTTGGAAATGCTGGGGTGATCGTTTGTATGTTTGCCTGAATAGACATAGGTTCTACGTTAACGAAGGATGTCGTAATGGATCACATGGGGATTTTGGCGTATCATATTAGTGCCTATTGGTGACGACGGTCGCGTCCTCACCTTTGCCCTTAACGATACACGCAACAAAATTCATAGCAGAGTCACCGTTACGAATCATTATTTTCATTGTGATTCTCTGTGTTACAGCTTTGTGTAACATTCTATGTGGACAAGAGCCCGACATGTTTGATAATTTATCAATGCCTCCCTTATCAATAACAAATACAAGTCCTCACATCGGTAAATTTGGCCAGCCAATGAATCCCATTCGAAAGCGCGCATACATCTGAAAGCCAATTTCTCCCTTTTGGAGCAGATCCGCTCCTTCCTGAAAGAAATAGGCCGCATTCTTTCTATTTTTCGTAGATTTCAAAAGATAATCGTGATACAAATGCCCTAAATTTGATAAACAGTTGGATCGGTCCCATCCATTGTACAATGTAGGAGGGAAATATAGACTGGCTGAAACTTACCCCGTTTCTTAAAAAGAGCGGGGTTTTTTATTTAGCTAATTAATTCTAAGCAGAAGGAGGACAAAATGAGAATAGGCACAACGGTGTCAGCATTGGCTGTTATCATCTGCGTCGCATTGTTTGGTCAGTCTGCGGTTGCAGATGTTACGATTCAATACAACGATTACAGCGGCTCTCCAACCATAGGGTGTGGCAACGGGACTTCGACGTATCCAAACAATCCGGGTTACGGAGCCATGCGGATATTTATAGAGAAGGTTATCGATTACACCGATGAACATGGGCCGGATGCATTACCCGTCGGACAGAAGGTCGTCTTCCAGCGAAACCAGAGCACCAAACGCACGGTGAACGCCCTCAGGGCCGGAGTTCAATTTGCAAACGCCAATGCCCAACCGCAGCCGGCCGTGTCAGATCCCAACTGGGGCTTTATTTTCAATTCGGTGCCCTTTGGGATCAATTTCCGGCAGACGATTGGATTTCTCTACAATGCGAAACTGGATGGGTTCGGGGGGAACGGCATCGAATTGGCACAAACGATACTGGATAACCGAGGGGGAACTCAAATCGTCTTCCCCGTCGTGGGAAGCACCATGCAGGGTTCTGGTTATTTTCCACAACCCATTGGCAAGCCGGACTGCAACGCCGGAGACACGGATTGTCAAAACCAGGGTAGTGGGATCGGCCTGGCCGGTCTTTGCACTTCGGGCTGGAGAATCCGCTATTTGGCTCCGCCGCAGGATATTGTGGACCGTGCCTGTGACCTATTGGTGAAAAGAGGTGTCATTCCCTCCAAGACCCTCACGTTCTATCCGCCCGTAGGGGGCCAGTCTGTGCTGTTGCCCATGCAACGAGCAACTATTCAAGGCTTCGAATACGTCACGCCGTTTGATGACCTTGTCGATTTCTTTCCAGTAAAGGATGCGACTCCCGCCAATCCTCGTGGTAACCCCGATAAGGGCAATCTGAATTGCGGTCCCGTGCTTGCTTTCCCTATTCCGCCCGGTACCAAAGAGAACTGCTCGCAAAATATCGGCCAGACAGGCGCGCGATATGCCCATCATCCCTCTTGGCATCAACCGTTCCTGTTATCGTGGATGCACATTGATAAGACCGCCTGGAACAGCTTGAACGCCGCCCAAAGAGCGGCTGTACTAAGAGCAGCCAAAGACTCCGTGATCGGGTCCTACAATGCGACCGAGTCGGTTCAGTGCAAAAAGCTGAAAGCCATGCTTGATTTCAATAAAGGCATTAACCAGCGAAACCCGGACGGCACCCTACGATTGATCGCTGACAAACCTGTCAGTGCGGAAATCACTATCGCTAGGTGGCCGGAAGATGCATTAAAGGTTCTTCTCGAAGCCAGAGATGATTATTTGGCTTCTCTCGAAGGACCTGATAATCAGAACCAAAAGACTGATGCGCAGAAAGACTTTTCCACCATACTAAAAGCGGTCAAGCAATATGCCGCAAATATAGGTGCAACCAATTTTGATCCGGGCAGATTTCCTGCAAAAACAGGCCTAGTCAAAGGCGAGGATTGCAACCTGGTGAAAGACTAGCAATCGGAGGGGCCACTGACCTGACGAAAGAGTGCCTGATGCGCGAGATCTCCGACCCATGCTGCTCACGCAAGCTGTGCTTGGCGCCTGGTATCAACGGCGCGGATTCGTCATGCATTTGAACAGTCTATACGTCGTGGAGTTCTGATACTCGCGAGCGCCCTACGACGCCCAACCACCCGTTCCAGCAGACGCGCCGCTGAACGGGAGTAGTTGCACCTTTCCTTCATTAAGTGCACCACCGTCAGTCATGGCAAGTTATTGATAAAGTAGATGGACACAATGTCCAGCGCAGATCATTATTTTATGAATAGCGTTCAATCCCTTCAAAGCGAGAATAGTCTGATCGGGCCATATCATTGATTGCGGGGGGAAAGGGGCAAATTTATTATCTGTAAATTTTCGCTCAGGCTGCTTCTCCACCCCTTTCTGAAGTCGATGAAAAATCATCTTCAAAGAGAATGAAAGATTTCAAACCGTTGTAAACACTATCCAATCCCGACCACAAACACCAAAGCCCCACATTTTCTGGTCATATTAATTGACATACAAGGCTGACCTTCCTATACTACCCTCTAGAAGCAATGGCTGATCAAATTAGAAAAGGGAGGAAGTCATGTCAAAATATAGAGTTATCAGCATAGTTTGTCTTTGTTACATGCTGGTTACTACACTTGCATTTGGCGCTGCGGCAAGTAAGAATAATTCGTATGAAAGCGCTATTACCACAGCTCGAAGCCAAATCTGGCAGGCCATCAACAGCGGCAAATGCGGGAGTGCTACCGCTGCCATAACGGTCAATGGCAAGGTCGTTTATGCCGAAGGCTTTGGTATGGCAAATAGAGAGAAGAGTATCCCTGTTACTACAGCCACGCTCTTTAATATCGGTTCAATCAGTAAGGTGTATGTGGCAACTGCCATCATGCTACTTGTTGATGACGGCAAGGTCTTGCTCGATAAACCGGTAACGGACTATCTTCCGGAATTCAAGATGGCTGACGATAGATACAAGAAGATCACAGTAAGAATGCTGTTAAACCACGTATCGGGCTTACCTGGAACCGAAGGCTCAAATTCCTTCGGGTTCAAGTACGATGACAAAGTAAAGCAGGAAACCATCAATACGTTGTCCCGTGCGCATCTCAAGCATGCTCCGGGAGCAATGGCTGTGTATTGCAATGACGGGTTTACATTGGCGGAAATGATCGTGGAGCGGGTAAGTGGGGGACGATACATCGACTTTCTTAATGAAAGGATCTTTAAGCCTCTAGACCTGAAAAACTCTGGCATCGGCGTGGGTGATATCAACGGTAAGCCTATGGCATTGTATTACGACCCGAAAACCGGGAAAATACATCCTCCTGAAACGCTCTCGGTCTTGGGGGCCGGCGGACTGTCATCGACTGCCGTGGAACTCTGCCGTTTTACAGATGCCTTTTCAGCAACAGGCAAACTCCTGAAGAAATCGTCCCTCACCGAGATGAAGAAGACACAGCCTTCCGCGTTCTGGGGCAAACTGAGAAATCCAGAAATTTCGCTTGGGCTGGGTTGGGATATGACAGGCCTGTAATGGGCAAGAGCGGCGGCACCGGGAATTACTCTTCGATGGTTTACACGGTTCCCGACAAGAGAATATCGGTTGCCGTCATTGCTGCCGGTAGGGATAGCGGCGCAATGAAAATAGCGCTAGAAATGCTGGATGCGGTGCTGGTTGAAAAAAAGCTCATTCCAAAAGAAGGTAAGACCGTACTGATTCCGCCAAAAGCGCAGCAATTGCCGCACGATCATGTTTCCTTCAGCGGCTATTATGCCGGCGACTCGAAATTAGGCCAAGTTGTGTTTGACGAGGGTAAAAACAGCGCTACCCTGTTCATGTTCAAGGAACAGGAAAAATTGCCGGTAACCACACTTGTCTACAACAATGGCTATTATTTCGATGCCGCAGGCAACCGTTCCTATTTTGCCGAAATAGGCGGAGAAAGTTACTACGTGAATTCTCCGGCCATGCTCGGGATCGATGTGATCGGGATGCAAAAAGTGAAATCAGTGGAAAAACCGAAAAGCCTTAAGATCAATATGGATGGCAGGGTTTGGCTGCGGCGTAATGTTTCTCCTTTGGAGGGGATCATGGCCGTGGAATCGCATTTCGTAAAATCATTGCTGTACAAGAACCTGCCAGGATACGTGGCTTTTATGGGCATTAAAAGGATCAATTCCCCTGAGTTCGCAGGTATGCCCTTTGACGCT
>JAPLJZ010000223.1 GCA_026388335.1 Deltaproteobacteria bacterium | reverse complement strand
GACAGCTTATGGTTCCATACGGGGAGCCGTCAGACCATCGAAGTCACCCTGGCGGGGAGCATCGAGGCGGATTATAAAAGCCGCGACTTTTCCCTGCCCGGCCTCATAGCGGAGGCGCGCGCCCTGTTGGAAGGGAAGGATGCGGTGCGATGAAGGTTGTTCTCATCTCCATGCCTGACGTTGTGCCAATAATCATCCATGAAATGGCGATTCACATGCCCAATCACGGCATTGCCTGCGTGGGCGGCAATATCGACGAACGCCATGAGGTCTACCTCATTGACCTCGTCCGCAAGAGAAACCACATCGCGGGCTATCTTGAGAAAACGTTGAAAAGAATCGATCCCGATCTCATCGGCCTGTCGGCCATGACCTGGCAGTATCCGACTTGTATGGCCTTGATCGGGCTCATCAAGAGCATCCTCCCCCGGGCAAGAATTGCCGTCGGGGGATATCACGCCACCTTGATGAGCGAAGAGATGGGCGCTTCTCCCAAGGCGAACACGGTAGACTTCATGATCCGGGGCGAGGGAGAGGGAACCTTCCGCCGGCTGGTGAACGCCCTGGAGGGGACCGATCTCCTGGAATCTATCCCGTCCCTCTCCTATAGAGAGGATGGACGGTGGTTCCACAACCCCCCGGGAGATCTCTGCGATTTATCCCGGTTGAAGCTGCCCATCCGGGACCGGCGGCGTCTGACCTCGGGCTACCATTTCATGTATTCGAAGATCGAGGTCATGGAAACGTCCCGGGGCTGTACCCGCAACTGCAGTTTCTGTAGCATCCGGCATATGTATGGACGCTCCTACCGGACGTATCCCATAGAACGCATCCTCGCCGATCTTGACGACATTTATTATCGGAAAAAGACGCGTCTTGTCTTCATTACCGACGACAACATGGTTCTGAATCCGAAGTGGGTTACAGAGGTCTGCGACGCAATTATCGGCCGGAAGTATCGCAACCTGAATCTTGTTGTCCAGGCCGACTGCGTTTCCATGGCCAAGAACGAAGCCATGGTAGAAAAAATGGCCCAGGCGGGCTTCCGGTCCGTCTTTTTGGGCATTGAAAACGCCTCCCGCCAGAACCTCCGGACCATGGAAAAGGCCGACGTTGTCGAGCAGGCAAAGCAGGCCGTCGATAACTGTCACCGCCACGGCATCATGGTCATCGGCGGACTGATCTTCGGATTGCCCGATGACGATGAAGAAGCCGTCCGGGCGAACTACCAGTTTCTAAATGACCTGGAGGCCGACGCCTCTTACTGCCAGATGCTCTCCCCCTTCCCCAAAACCCCTATACGGGACTACCTGATCGACGAAGGACTGGTGGCGAACCCCAACCGTTATGAACGGTACAACGGCATGTGGGCCAACGTGAGAACACGGCACATGGAGGCCGGGCAGTTGCAATACGCCTTCTGGTACTATCGGCAGACCACCTTGGGGTGGTGGACCCCGTCACCTTTCGCCAGGAGCCAGGGCCGGCTGTGGACAGCCGCCTGGATGTGCCTGATTAAACCGGTCATGAAATTCTTCATCGACCGGCAGCTTCGCCGGACGGGTTGGCAAGAACGGTATCGAAGGAATATCGAGCGTCTGGAGCGGATGAACCGCTTTGCAGACCTGGAGAGGTTCCTTCCGCGCGGGAAGACCGCAGCCTTTGGGGAAGGGGATACCGGCAGAGGTCCTTCATCATGAAGACTTTGGCTACGGAAACGGCGCCTCCCCAGCCGCGGGAAAGGGTCCGGCTTCCCCTGACGATCCCCATCGCGCCATATCTTCGGGATCACCGGATCGACGGGAAGATCGTTCTGCCTGCCGTGGAGATCCTCCAGCACCTGGCAGCGTCGGTCATGGCCCATCGACCCGATGGAGCGGTCTGTCGCATGGGCGCCGCAAAATTCGAGCGCTTTTTGCCGATCCCGGAGAATTCCTCCGTCATCGAGGCTTGCCACGAGCTGGAAATCTATGAAGACGGCCGTCTCGTTTCCCGATTGACCACCAGGAGTGTCATCCCGGGAACCGACATCAAGAGAACCAGTGTCCACGCCACCGTCGAGTTCACCGCTCCCAAAGAGGGCAGACCGCCACTTCCCATGGATATGGCCGCCGCGCTGGACGGGGTTTCCTATGAAATCCCCGCTCAAATATTGTACCGGGAGCTGGTGCCCTTTGGGCCGGCTTATCAGAATATCATGGGAGGGCTCTTCCTTGCGGAAAGCGGTGCCGTCGCCAAGATATGCGCTGCGGGGCATGCGGCGGCCTCCGCCCCTCTCGGCTCTCCCTTCCCCTTCGACGCCGCTCTGCACGCCGCCTGCGCCTGGGGGCAGCGGTTTCATCACCTCACGGCCTTTCCGGTCGGCTTCGAGGAACGGATCATCATCGAACCGACAGTGCCGGGGGAGAGCTACCATTGCCGGGTTCTCCCCGTGGTCACGACCGGGGATGATCTCACCTTCGACATCTGGATTTACGATGCGAAGGGGGGGGTACGCGAGGCGATCCGGGGGGTGGCAATGAAGGAGATTTTTCCCGGCCGTATTATGCCCCCCGGCTGGGTCCAGAGAGAGGAGGCCGCACCACTGGCCGCCATACGGGGGCAGTATCGGGCCGTCGCGGTTGTCGATCGGCGGACGATGGCGGATTTCGCCGCCTTGGCTCTGACGGCGCCGGAGGGTGAACGCCTGGAAAAAATGGGGAAGAAACGGCAGACAGACTTCTTGGCGGCGCGTCTCGCCCTGAAGTTCCTCTCCCGGAAGCTGTTTGCCGACTGGACGACGCCAGCCTCGGCCATCCAGACCGTATCGCCCAATGGCATCAATCCCTGCTGCACCGTTGCCGGCACAAATGATCCTGTTTTTTGCTCTGTATCACACGACTCGCGTTTTGCCGTTGCGGTGGCCGGAGAAGAGGAAATCGGCGTCGATGTGGAACGCTTATCCGACAAGGTGGTGAAAGCCCGGCGTATCTTCATGGGCGGGGAAGAACTGGCCTTGACTGAGGCGTCTCCCCTGGGGATTGTCCAGGCATCGATCCGGGTCTGGTCCATAAAAGAGGGAATAGCCAAGGCCACGGGCCGGTCACTCGCCGAATCATGGCGGAAGGTGAAGGTCGAGCGCATCGAGCGGTGCCGGAGCCTTTTGACCGTCGAAGGAATTCGTTATACAGCCTTTCACGATACCGTCGAGGATCATGTTTTCACCGCGGTGAAACGGGGATGGACTGAGGACGAACGGGCATGAAACTGGCGATGTTCCTCGCGGCCGCGTACCTTGCCGGCTCGGTCAACTTCTCGATCCTCCTGTTCCGTATCCTGGGACGGGGGGACCCCCGGCGCCAATTCAGCGGGAACGCAGGGGTCACGAATGTCTATCGGCAGGCGGGGTTGTTATGGGCCGCGGTCGTCCTGCTCCTTGATGTCGGGAGGGCGCTCGTGATTTGTTGGGCCGCCCTGCATATGCTTCCCCTCGACGCCGTCCCCTGGATGGGCCTTGCCTTTATCATCGGCAACCGCTACCCCTGCTTCCACCAGTTTCGTGGCGGGAGGGGCGTGGCCGGCTATTTGGGGTTTACGGCCCTGCTCTCGCCTATCTCCGCGGGCATCTCGGCACTCGTCTGGGTCGTCGTATATGGGATCGTCCGGATACCTTTTATTGCTTCGTTCTTCATGATCGCCGTCCTTGCCCTCGGCACGATCATCGCCTGTGGCTTTCGAACGGGGGCGATTGCGGGAACCATGGCCACGGTCTTTTTAATCTTCAACAACCATCGGCAAAATGTGGCTGCTTTTTTTCATTGGGACGTCAAGTGGGAAAAAACACTGTCGCAGACGGGTTCGTCCAAAGAAAACAAATCATCTGAAAATGATTTGACAACAAGGTGAATCTTCATTAGGTAATGAACATACAAATTATTCATCCGTCGGTGAACATTGTTATGCAAAAGCTTCGCATCCCGCTCTTGGTCCTGGTTACCATCCTTTTGGCTTTTCAGGCTTATTGCGCCTCCACCCCGACTCCCCTGAGCCGCTGGGTGACTCTCCGTTCCGATGCCAAGGGGGTGGTCAAGGATATCATCATTTCCGAGGTGGAAAATCGGGAGGGGTTTTCCTCTTCCGTAGAGGAAAAGGCCAACCTCAATGCGGTGGAAGATGAAAAGGAAAAAGAGGATGCCGCCTATAAAAGATCCGTTACCGCTGCCAACCGGGAGTTCGCGCGCGCCAAGAAACGCCGGGATGATCTGACGACCCAGTTCCATGCGGTCTCCACCGAGTTGGAAGAGCAACAGAAGAACATCAAGACCATCACCTCGGGAATAGACAACCTGGACAGCCAGATCGCCCGTTACAAACAGGACATCAATACCCAGCAGGAGGCCCTAAAAAAATGGCTCAGGATCGAGCGTCAAGGTGAGGCCTTGGTGGCGGTCATTTTTACCCAGGGTTTCAAGGACAAGGCCCATACACTGGAGAGCCTTGCCGACCAAGCCTCGGCCCCACTTATGGCCCAGTACATGGGCACCTACATCCAATCCTTTACCAAGGTCGTCGATTCGACAGTTTTTATCGATTTTATTCGTGCGGTCGAGGAGGGAACCGCCAAATGGAGCAACGAGGAACCCTTGCGTATTGTCCTGGAGAAGAGTAACCGGGGCACCACCTATCTGCGCCTGAAACGCTACGAACTCTACCCGTTCCAAACCACCCAGAAGGGGAGGGTCAAACCGCCGGCGGCGAAAAGCTTTCCGGCGGCCATTATTACTTCCCGGAAGGCCCTGGACAGCTTTCTTTCCCAGAACGGCTATGCTCCCGCCAATTTCGATCTGGAGCGGACCGACCGGATCATCAAGGAGACGGCTCAGGCCGACGCCGCGGCAGGTGAAGGCCTTCAGGAACAGGTGCGGTCTTTCCATGAGCGCATCAAGTCCCTCCAGGAAAAGGTGACCGCGGCCCAGTCGGAGCGGGAAACGAATGTCGGCCTCCTGAAGAAGAAAAATCTCCAATATAGCAAAGCGGCGCAGGATACGGCCCTCGTGCAGTCTAAAAAAGCGGAAGCGGATCGGAACTTCCAGAACGCTCAGCAAGCACTCTATGATATCAGGCGTGTTCACGAATCCGTGATCGTCAAGACCGCCCTGGCCGCTGCGCGCGGTTCCCAGAGCCCGGCCGAGGTCTCCGCGGAGGCCATTATCGACAAACTGGCGGAGGTGAAAAACGATGCGAAGGTGCAACACTCCAGCTCCACGACGGAGGTGACCAACTTCCAGGTGTCGGGTGAATCCGCCCACCAAGCCGTGACCGAGGCCCGCATTACTGCCGTCCGCCTGATCGGCTTCATCAACGAAGGGGACAGTGTCCGTGTGAAAATGGCCTTCCGCGTACGGACCGTGCTCGAGGAGATGAAGGAAGAAGGTTTGTCGGAAGCGCAGAAGCCGTCCCCGAAAGTGGCCGAAGAAAAGAAATCGTCCTGGCTCGACGTGTTTACCGCTAAGAAGGAAGAAGGCCAGGACCGGAAGCCCGATCGGGAATCGGAACCTACAAAAGCCGCTCCAGCGACAAGGGAACCGGAGCCTACAAATGCCGCTCCAGCGGCAAGAGTACCGGTAAAACGGAACCCGAAGGCATTGGGGGCGGCTGAGTTCAACGGCGTCCTGTTCGAGATCATTAGCGCCAAGCTGGCCGGTAACCAGCTTTCCGTTGTGGTGGAGATGACCAATACGACCGAAGACTCCGCCCGGTATGTGGCCCTATACGACGAAAATTACCGCTGGACCAAATCGCGATGGAAGGACTCCGCGGGAAAAGAATACGAGTCCGCGCAAGTAACTTTCCGGAAGGGACAGCAGCAGACATCCATGCGCGATGCGGGAAGTCGGGGAGTTCCGCTCGAGGCGCGAGCGACGCAGACGGCGCAACTGGTTTTCAAGGGCGTCTCTGTAAAACCGAAAACCATTGGAAAATTAATCCTCCATCCTTTCGTCTATCAGCGCGTGATCTTCTGGACTTGGCAGGAGCAGGACCTGCATTTCCCGAATATGAGCATCGGCCCGATAGTCGAAAACTTACCGAAAAAACGACGCTCTCGATGATCATCAAACTCGCCGCCCGCCTTGCCGAAACGAAGCTTGTACGGGCGGTCCTGACGGAGGAGATCGATACTGGTGCTCTCCGGGTAAAGCCCACCCCGCGAATGATCGTCGGCTTGATTCTCGTGGGATTAAGCTATGCCCTTGGTTGGCCTGCTGTTGCCGCCTTTGGGTTTCTCGCCATCTATCTGCGGGAACCCCTGATCGCTGTAATCGGCGGACCTGTCATATATATTATTTCTCACCTTATTTTTCTCACCGGCGCTTGGCTTGCAGGGGCCGAGCATGTAAGAATCCTGGCTAAATCCGGAACAAAGATTCTCTTCAAAAAACTCCTACGGCAGGATAAGCCGCCGGTGTGATAAAGTGCATTTCGGCTGAATAACAATTCTTGCCACGGGCACAATTATCAATTATATTGCTTACCCAGTGGCCGTGACCGGTTTGATAACAACGGCCTTTTTTTTTACATTTTATAACCACAAAGTAAATTTCCTGTCTCTTATGAGGAAAAAAGGGGGAAGGATGACAACTGAGGATGACAAACAAAATCAGCTCATGACCCGCGATACACGTTGGCAGCAGATGGCCTGGACGATGTACAAAGTCGACGATCGGGGTAAATATGAAACGACCCTTGAAGGATATGATGACCATTTAGTCATGACGGTGCCCTTTGCCGATGCTTCTCAAGAGAAGGCAGCGGAAGTCAAACAACGCGTTTTGAGGAATGAATCATCTCCTATAGAATTTTTCATGTACAAGCGGTTGCTCGATCCAAAATCTCTTGCCCAGGCTATGGGCATTACATTATGGCGATTGAAGCGACACTTCAAACCCGGCGTATTCAAAAAACTGGATCAGAATAAGTTGCAGGAATACGCAAAGATATTCAATGTTCAAGTGGACGATCTCAAAAACTTCAGGGAGGATGCATAATTGAAAGTCAAGGATCGATATGAGCATAGAACTTATGCACATTGCGAAACAGGCACGGTAGTGTCGCTGTTAAGGCATCATGGCCTGGAGATATCCGAGCCCATGGTTTTCGGGCTTGCCAGTGGAATGATGTTTGCCTTTCTGCCTTTTGTCAAGATGCCCGGTGGTATGCCGATTGTCGCCTACCGCAGCATTCCCAAGTCGATCATCGGCGGGATTCAAAGACGTCTTGGTGTCAAATTCGAAGTCAGGAAATACCGGGATGAAGCAAAGGCCATGGAGGATCTGAGTGAGCTGATCGATAAAAAGCAGGTTGTCGGGGTTCAGACGTCTATTTTCTGGCTTCCCTATTTTCCTCAGGAAGCAAGGATTCCCTTTAATGCCCACAATATTGTTATCTTCGGCAAGGAAAACGGTGAGTATCTGGTTAGTGAACCGGTCCTCGAAGAGCCCACACGGATAAAACCGCAAGATTTGCAGAATGCCCGGTTCGCAAAGGGCGTTATGGCCCCGAAGGGCTTTATGTATTATCCGACCCATATTCCTGAAAATATCGACATCAACTCCCTGATCTTGAAATCGATCAAGCGGACTAATTTCATGATGCTTAGCGCCCCAACCCCGTGCGGGGTCCGGGGGATATTTTATCTCGCCAATTACATCGAAAAGCTCGGGGGAAAGAAGAGTGAAAAATATATAAGATCGCTTTTGGGACATATTACGCTTATGCAGGAAGAGGTCGGCACCGGTGGGGGTGGATTTCGCTATATGTACGCCGCATTTCTGGAGGAGGCTTATGAACGTCTGGAGATACCCGCATTGCAGGAGGCCTCGAGAAAAATGACGGAGGCAGGCCATCTCTGGCGCAACTTTGCCTTGGTTTGCGCGAGAACATTCAAAAGAAAAGACAGCGAGATCGATCTGCCCCATATTGCCGATCTACTCAGGATAGCCGGCAAGGCAGAGAAAGAAGTCCACCTGATGCTTCGTAAGATTACATGAGAGCGAAAGGAAGGGTATTGTCGCAGTTCTTTCAATACCGCTCAACTTCGATGACTGCAAAATGGCCGCGCTGGTCCCTGTTGATATGCAACAGGGTTTTCTCATGAAAAAGCATTATGAACAGGCTAACCCCGCAGGCCGTGGCTGAGCCTGAATATCCATAGTCACAGAGGTAATCAAACTCGGTAAGGGGATGTAAAATTTCCTTCATCGCGGCGGCTTCATCAACATCAATGAGGGCGCCGAAAGAAACGACGTCTACATTCGATCTCCCTCGTTCTGTTATCCATTTCATACAAGCATGTCTGTCGCTAAACGACCTGATCTCCGAAATTGCCCCGCAGGCGCCATCCTTCACAGGCTTAGCATAAAGCCAGCCACTCCCGTTAACCATCCTGAAGACGCGATCGGTTTGCTCTTCCAGGGCAGTTCGTGAAAGGAGGGCCTCATCCACGCCGCCGATCAGGGCGCTCCCTGTCACGCCCAGGGCAAAATCCATCTGCAGGAGCTCCAGCCCCCGTTCAAAGGAAAGGTGCTGGCTGGAGACCATGATGTTGCGGCCCCGGACGCCCAGGTTCCGTGCAAGATAGAAAGCCGCGGTATTGCTCATTGTATTGATGAATCCGAATGGTTTAGGCAGAGACCCGGCCGAATATATTTCATCGAGAACCGAAGCGGTCTCACCAAGGTTGCCGTGTTCCGTTGTGAGGTAGATGGCCGTATCGAAATCAAGGGCGTGATGATGGACACACTGACGGGCGCCAAGCAGGGTAAGCAGGATGAATCTGTTTACCCTGCGGAAATTTTCCTCGGTGTAGCTGCTAAGCTTTTCTTTCAAGAAAATTGGGTCTGTGTTTTCCCCACCGATAAATGATGAGGCGCTGTGAATATAAATTTCGCTCATTCCCTGTCGCCCTTATTGGAGATGATAAGGGTCGTGCAGTTGCCGCCGAACCCAAAATAGTTGAGCATAAATATACCCTCACCGGCTTCCATGTTTTCCGTCAGGGGCGTCAGGTTCAATTTGTCGTCTACTTCCCGAAAGCCCGGTGTGGAGGGAACAAACCCCTTCTTTACCGATTCTGTGAAAAGGATCAACTCGTTGACTCCACAGGCGCCCACGGTGTGACCAATAAAAGGCTTGAGGCATGTCACGGGGGGCATCTCACATCCGAAGGTCGCCCTCATGGCGGCACACTCGGTCCGGTCATTGTTTTCCGTTCCCGTGGCATGGGCCTTGACGGCGCATATGTCCCCGGGGGAAATCCCCGCCTGCCTGAGCGCCCTGTTCATCGTTTCCGCAACGGCGGTCCCTTCTTCATCGTGGCTGGTGACGCTGTAAGTGTCACAGAGATTCGCTCCGCCAAGGTGCATGAAATCTCCGGCCTTTCTTCGTTTTCCTTCCAGTATGACCGCTCCGCAAGCCTCGCCAAGGATCAGTCCGTCACGGGTTCTGTCAAAGGGTCTGTAATCCGTCTCGGCAATGGATTTCAGGGCTTCAAACCCGTAAAAACCGAGGTTGTTGAACAGGTCGTAGCCCACCACCAAAGCCCTCTCTATGACCCCTTCCTCAATCATGGCTGCGGCGTAAAGCAAGGCGTTGGCGCTTGAGGTGCAGGCCGTGGCAAAGGAATAGCAGTTACCCCCGATGCCGAACCTCTCCACGATGGCGCCGGCGATTTTTCCATACCCATAGGATGACTTGAGGAAGATCCCCGAAACAGTTGAAGATGACTTGCGGTGGTTGCCCTCAAACACGGGAACGTCCATGGACGTAGAGCCGAAGAACACGTTCATGTCCCTGATCTCAGTTTTGTTCAAACCGGCATCGAGGAAAGCGCGGGACACCGCTGAGAAGAGAACCTCATAGAAATATGCTTCGGAGCGGTTATGCAGCTTATCCGCAACAGTCCGTTCTATGAGGTAATATGGTTTGGTATGGGGCAGGGAGGCAAGGGTAAAGGGGACACGGTCAAGCCTTATTCTCTTATGGCGGACAGCGTCTACAATTTCATCGAGAGAATCTCCGAGCGAGCAGATCATCGCCTTTCCGGTTATAAAGGCCCTTCTTTTCAATCGCTACTCCGGTTGGATAAAGTCAGCAAAGGTGTTTATCGATCTCATCATCCGTCTTGTTTCCTTGCTGTCGGTGATGGTGATTTTGTATTTCTTTTCAAGAGCTATCGAAATCTGCAGGGCATCTATGGAGTCCAGAGCGATCTTTGCCTCCCTGCCGAATAGGGGCTCGTCGTCGCCAATTTCCCCCGGATCGACTGTAAGATCACACTCTTCAACGATCAGTTCCTTCAGCTCCGTCTTCAATCTGTCATCAAGGGAACCCTTCATCGGTTTCAGACCTTTCTTTGCCTTCGTAATACAATAAGCGTCATCCCAAGCATGACCAGCCCTAAAGCAAGCAGGGACAGGCTCTTGGGCAGGACATCGGAGACGCCGCCGTTTCGCAGGAAGATATCGAGAAACCCTTCCAGTCCCCAGGACATAGGGGAGAAATCGGCAAGGTTCTGCATAAACACGGGCATTACAAATTTGGGCACCATGAGCCCGCCAAGGGCGCCAAAGATAATATTCAAGACCGCTCCGACAGTCGCTGCCTGCTCTGTCGTTCTGGCTATGGAGGCAATAAGGAGCGCCACGGAAATGGCGCTGAAGCTTACGGCGGAGGCGATCAATACAAGTCCGGTTATCGAATCTCCAATAGTAAGAGCGGTGCCGCCGCATAAGGGGACGATACATTCATGCTTTTAAGGCGCATGAATGTGCCCTGATCTCTTTCGGATATGAAGGTGTTGGATATAGGGATGACGATAAAAAACATGGAAAACACGATCCACGCGGGAACGCTCTGCTGGACGGCAGAAGGCATCTTGAAATACTGCCCCCCTTTGTATACGTATTGGACGTCGATGGGGCTAAGTTTATTCGCCTTCAGGTCCTTCTTGTCGATTCCGGCGAAGGCGAGGAGCTTGTCGATACGACCGATAAAGGCATCCCATCTCAGCTTCGACAGCTCTCCGTCCAGCGTGCTTTTTAAAACAAGCTGTGTCTGGACGGGTACCGTCGGATTAACGAGGAGTTCCAAAGGATTCTCATCCTTTCCCTTTCCCTTCTTATTCACGAAGGTGGAAAAGTTCTTTTTGATGATCAGGGCGAACTTGTAGTCACGGGATAGCATCTGTTCTTTGACACTCTCCGTGGCGGTGTCTTTCGCAATGAGGTGAAACCGGAATGTACTGTGTTCTTCCATCGCCTTTAAAAGCGCCACCGGCCGCTTTCCCGCGTCATGGTTCACCGTGAGGATGTCAATGACAACACTGCTATGAAGTTCAAACAGATCCTTCATGGCGAGGGTCATGATCAGAATGAAAACAGCAGGCATGACGAAAAGGATAGTTACGGCATGGACGTCCCGAACGATCAGTAAGAACTCTTTTTTTAAAATGTAAAGTAGTTTTATCATTGTTGATGATACGATTAATTATCGTCGCGCAATCTGATGTTTGTCAGCTTGAGGAAAAGCTCCTCAAGGTTTCTATGGCCGCAAAGGGCATCGGCGCGTGTCAAGATGTCCTGTGTGTGGCCGTGAAGAATGATTTTACCCTCATCGATAATGGCGATTTCGTCGGACACCTGCTCAATCTCATCCATGTAGTGGGATGTATAAATTATTGTCGTCTTCCGTTCACAGTTGATCTTTTTTATCGTCTTCAGGATATAGTTCCTTGATTGCGCATCGACGCCCAACGTAGGCTCGTCAAGATACAATATCTCCGGGTCGTTCAGGAGACCTATGGCCATATTCAAGCGCCTTTTCATGCCGCCGGAAAACTTATCCACCCGTTTATTCAAGAAATCTTGCATGCTTCCGATATCGATGCAGAATTCCATGCTCTCCTTCAGTTTCTTTCCCTTCAGGTCCCGCAGGGCGCCAAAATATTCCAGGTTTTCCCGGGCTGTCAGCCGCGGATAGAACGCAAGAGTCTGGGGCACGTAGCTGCATCTTGATTGGATGGCGCCGATCTCATGGTTGAGATCCATGCCGTCTACAGTTATGCTTCCGCTATCCTTCCTGATCACACCGGTAAGGATGGAGATGAGGGTTGTCTTTCCCGCGCCATTGGGACCAAGGAGCCCCATGATGGAGCCGCGTTGTACCGAAAGGGTCACATCTTTGAGGACAGGTTTTTTGTCGTAGGATTTGTAGAGATGTTCAATTTTGATCAACGGCTCACCATTCCCCCGGGCCACACTCTAACTTTTGTCATTTCGAGCAAGAAATCTTTGCCTTCGTTCGGAACGAGAGTTCCTGATATTTCGCCACAGCGTATAGAAGAAATGTCATTATTCGTCAAGGTAAGAATGTCCAAAGTATGATGTAATCATTTATTCTTTCCCATTTTCAGGATTCGTTCGATTTCTGTCCGGTCGTATTTGCCCGACGGTGTCATGGGTATCTCTTCCACAACGGCCAGTCGCTTGGGAACGGCGTAAGCTTCGCTGATATCGGCAATGCCGCGCCTCACATCAATTACATCGAGTCGGGTCGCGACCAGAGCGGCCAGTTCATTCTGTCTCCCCGTTTTGACGGGTAGTGCCATGACCACGGCATCATAAACGCCGGGTATCTGCTTCAGTTTGGCCTGAACGGCAGCCATGTCAACCCTCTTCCCGCCGATCTTGACGATATCGTCCGCTCTACCGCGCAGGATAAAGCGGTCATCTCCGTCCGGATCAGCGCAGTCTGCCGTGACAAAGAAACCGTCGCCGTCCCGGGGAAGTGTCGGTGAGAGAAAGTCTGACCGGACGCAAAGGCTCCCCTCACGAATCCTCCAGTCGACGGGATCCATGGGAACCCATGATTCTCGATCCGGAAAACGGCGCCTTGTTGCCACACCTCCCGTTTCCGTTGAGCCATAAACTTCGATAACATCTACACCTGTTTTTTCCCGAAAATAGAGGGCATCCTCCCCGTCCAGCATTCCCGCCGACGAAAAGGCCATCCGTAGATGGAAGCGCTGTAGGGCATCGTTTTTCAGGACCCGAAAATGAACGGGAACGCTGACCAGAACGGTTGCCTTATGTTCCTGTGCGGTTAAAAGGATCTCTTTGGGGAAGGTATAGATTCCAGGGAGAACACGGGCGGAGCTGACCAATGGAATCAGTACGGAAAAGAGCAGACCGTAGATGTGGTAAGGAGGTACGGTTGAGAGAAACAGGTCGTTTTTCGTGATGCCAAATGTGTCCGATTGGTATCGGGCCTCGGCAAGCATATTCCGTGGCGTCTTGGGCCAAATTGTCGGTTTCCCGGTAGAGCCGCCTGTAAACAGAATCAGAAAAGGTTCGTCGGGATCACGAACGGAATCGGTCAGAGCGGCGCCCTGGAGCGGTATTACAGAGATGTCGATTATACGCGGTCCGGGCGGAAAATCTCCTGAGCCGTCGGCGAGAAAAAAGGTCGGAGACAGGGCTTCCATAACTTCCTCAAGGGCCTGACGGGAGCGGGCATAGGGCAGAACAAGACGGGGTCCGCCGCTGCTGAGGGAGGCAATCAGGGCTGCGGCAAGAAGGGCCTTGTCGTCGCTGCACAGACAAATTGTCGGTTTGCTGACATTCGAAGATTTGGCGATGTGATAAAGGCCTGCCGCCAACTGATAGATCTCTCTGTAAGTATAGCCTCCGAGTATGAATTCTCTGTCCGGATCTGTAGGTAGGGTTAGGAATTCCCGGTACCAGTCCGGATTTGTGATACCGTCTTTTCCAAGCGGATTCGTCAACATAAAATATTTAAATAGTTACCTTTCCCAAGCACGACTTCGCTTCTGAAGACTGCAAGCGCAACGTCGATAATTAATCTTGACATCCCTCATTTTTTCCCTTTAAGTAAGCCCCGCCTCGTAGCATGATTGGAAGGTCTTGAACAACAATAAATTAAGATGATATGATGGAAATAGAAGCCCTCATCCCCCAACGTGACAGAATGAAGCTCCTCGATGAGGTCGTAGCCGTAAATGAGGATATCGCCGTTACCTCGGCCAGGGTTTCCCATCGCTGGCCTCTGTGCCAGGGGTCTTACGTCGATCCTATCGTACTCATCGAGATTGTGGCGCAGACTGCGGCTGTTTTCATCAGTTGCAAGAAGGGGATTAAAACGGGCGGCAGTATGCGTGGATGGATTGTCGGCATCAAGAATGCGGATTTTTTTGTGGACCGGATTCCTCTGGATACGGTACTCATCGCAACGGTTAAGGATCTGTATCATGTTGACCAGTATAGTGTCCTGGATGGCGAGGTTACCGCAGCAGCAAAGCCGCTGTGCCGTGTCCAAATTCAGGTGTTCCGTGAAATTGACGAAGAAAAAGGATGATGAGGGAGAGATGTTATGGACGAAGAGCAAATTGCCTTGGTGACCGGCGGCAGTCGCGGTATCGGCCGCGCGATAGCGATTGAACTTGCCGCAGCAGGCTACGGGATCATCTTTACTTACAAGTCAAACGATCAGGCGGCTGATGAAACCCTCAACATTATTCACTCAAGGGGGGGACGGGCGGAAAAAATCCGGTTCGATGTAGCGGACTCGAAGGAAGCAGCTCCCATCATGAATGAGATTGTCGCGCAGCACAATAACATCCGCATCCTGGTCAATAATGCCGGGATCAATGCCGACGGCCTGTTCATGATGATGCCGGAGGCAGACTGGGATTCCGTCATCCAGACGACGCTCAAGGGCTTCTACAATGTGACGAAGCCGATTGTAAAAATGATGGTCAGGAAAAAAAGGGGTTCTATTGTCTCCATATCATCTGCATCGGCCCTTATGGGCAACAGGGGACAGGCTAATTACGCGGCGGCGAAGTCCGGACTGATTGCGGCGAGCCGTGTCCTGGCCGCGGAGGTCGGCAGATTGGGCGTTCGGGTCAATGTCGTTGCGCCGGGGTTGATCGATACGGACATGATCAAAGGCGCCCCCGTGGAAAGAATCAAAGATATCATCCCCATGGCAAGGATCGGCAGGCCGGAGGAGGTGGCAAAAGTTGTCCGTTTTCTCTGCTCCGATGATGCTTCCTATGTCACGGGGCAGGTTATATCCGTCAATGGCGGGATGTTTTGATGCACTGTTTAAAAAAATACTGTTTCGTCATTTCGGTTCTTCTTTCCTGTGTCGTCCTGCTGGGATGGGCGGATAGCTGGGAAGGTATTCAGAAGGAATCGGCAAAGATAAAGTCCGTCAAAGCTCAATTTATCCAGTCGAAGCATATGAAGATCCTGGCCAGGCCCCTTATTTCAAAGGGGCGTTTCTATTTCCAGTCGCCCGATTCGGTCCGTTGGGAGTATGTCTCTCCGGTAAAGAGTGTTCTCTTGATGAACGGGGACGGGATCAGAAGGTACACCCAAGGCAGCAGAGGCCTTACCGAGGATAAAACCGGATCGTTACAGTCGATGCAGGTAGTTCTGAAGGAAATCGGCCAGTGGAGTAATGGGCAGTTCACAACGAATGAACATTTCACGGCGGTCCTGAAAAAAGGCAAAGAACCGATGATCATCATGACCCCTCGGGAGAAGGGTCTTTCCGCCATGATCTCGCGCATTGTCATCACCCTTTCTTCAGACAGGCCGGGCATCCTGAAATCGGTGAAGATATTCGAGAATGAGGGAAACTACACCCTCTTTGAGTTCAACGATGTGCAGGTCAATGAAAAGATCGCTGAATCGTTATTCCGGGATGCATAATGGAGATGATCCCGCCGCTCAGGTATGGATTCGCCCTGTTGATGATGGCGGTGTTTCTCTTTTCGTGCAGCCGCCTGCCCGTCATCAAACCTGCGGAGCCGTCGGCAGCAGCGGCCCTCATCGAGCAGTGCGGCCGGACGTATCCTTCTGTCCCCTATCGTTTTGTCCATGCGATAGAAGTGATATTGCCGGGTGGGTCATCGGGAACCATGATAGGTGTCACCCTTGTTGATCCCAAGGCGGCGGTCGTTCGAAGTGCGATGATGACCCTGGAAGGCTTTGTTCTTTTTGATGGCGCCTATGACAAGGATGTGCATGTTGAGCGGGCGGTGCCGCCCTTCGATAAGCCCCATTTCGCGAAGAATATGCTTGGAGATGTCCGCCTGATGTATCTGGCGCCGGAAGGACGGCCGATAAACGCGGGCACTCTTAAAGACGGAGCCGTGATCTGCCGGTACATAGGAACTCAGTATCCCGTAATGGATGTCATCGTTCATCAGGACGGGTCCTGGGAGGTCGATGGGTACAGCGAGAGTGAAGAAGCAAAGCGGCGGATCAAGGCCGGTTCCGTAAAGAATGGAATCCCGGAGACGGTTGAGTTGAAGGCCTATGAAGCCTGGGATTATACACTGCAAATGAGACTGATCAGTGCGGATCCTGTTGTGCAGGAGACAGCGCCGGTGAGCCCGGAGCGCCAGCCTGATGAATAATTGCGGGATATAAGAACGAAACATGAAATTTAAGCTGATCTATCCCAAGTGGAGAAAACTTGACGGCCAGACGGAGTTCCATCTGCCCCCTCATGGGCCGGTCGTCTTTGCCGCCACCATACCGGATGATGTGAATGTCACCTTTGTGGACGAAAACGTGGAAGCCATCGATTTTGATGATTCCCCCGATTTTGTCGGCATCTCCATAATGCTGACCAGCCAGGTCAAACGGGGAGGGGAGATCGCCGACCGGTACCGGCAAAGAGGAATCAAGGTCATTTTTGGCGGCATCGCGACGATGCTCCATACCGAAGAGACGATGCTCCACGCCGATGCCGTATTCCTCGGCGAGGCGGAAGGCCGGATGGAGGAGGTCTTTCGGGACTTCCGGGACAACCGTCTGAAGAAATGCTACGACTATACTCTGGATTTTCCTGCCATTGAATCCGTCGGTCCGGCGCGGAGATCCATATTGAACCGCGAACTCTACTATTACAAGGGCGTGCAGATGGTGGACCTTGTTCATGCCTCGCGGGGATGCCGGTTCAACTGTTACCCCTGCTGCGTCAGTTTCCTGGGCGGCAGGACCTTCAGGCCCCGGCCTTACGACAAGGTCATCGAAGAGCTTGCCGGCATCGATAATAACCGTCTCTTTATGGTCGATAATTCCCTTGCCCAGGACAAGAAGTGGGAAATGGATCTCTTTCGGGAGATGATACCACTCAAGAAGAAATGGTGCTGCCATCCCATCGAGGACGACGACGAGGTCCTCGATCTGGCTGCTCAGGCGGGGGCCTGGTACGTCTACCAGGCCGTCTTCGATACCTCCGATTACATCCGGGAGCGCATCAAACGCTATCACGACTACGGGATCGGTGTGGAGGGTACGATCCTCCTCGGTCTTGATCACCATACCGAAGACTATATCAAGAAAATGATCGACTTTCTCCTGGAGGTGAACCTGGACCTTGCGGAATTCACCATCCTGACGCCGTTCCCCCACACCAGGGCCTTTGACGATCTTCGGGGGGAGGGGAGAATTTTGTCCTACGACTGGAATGATTATACCTGCGACCGGGTCGTCTTTCAGCCGAAGAATATGGCGCCGGAGAGGCTCCGGGAGCTCTACGATTATGCCTGGGAGACTTTTTACCGGGACGAACCGCAGAGTTACAAGATGTTTAAACTGATCAAGAAGGTTATGATGAAGGAAAAGGAAGAGGGCACCTTCAAACAGCGAAGGCGGGATCTCATCTCCCAAGCGTTTGGGAAATAACAATTGAAAGTGGAAGCATGAGCAAGAAAGAAGTTGTTGTAGTCGATGGCGGGCAGATAAGCTTGGAGCGGATTGCGGCCGTCGCCAAGGGTGAGGCGAGCGTCAGGGTCGGCACGGATACGGAATTCGTGAAACGCATGGAGCGGACGCAGGAACTGGTAATGGCCGCCGTGCAAAACGGCGTTCCCCTGTACGGTGTGAATACGGGCTTTGGAAAGTCATGCGGCAAGCGGGTTTCCGTCCGGACGACCTCCAGAAAAGTCGTCAGCCCCATCGCCTTTCACGGTTGCGGGACCGGCGAGCCCCTTGGCATCGAGGAGACGCGGGCGGCCATGTTGTGTCGGATGATCTGTCTGGCAAGGGGCAACTCCGGAGTATCTATTGAGCTTCTGGAGCAAATGGCGTCCTTTCTCAATCTCGGGATTACGCCGGTCGTTCCTGCGGAGGGCTCCGTCGGTGCTTCGGGCGACCTGACCCCCATGTCCTATATTGCCGCCTGCCTTGAGGGAGAGCGTGACGTATTTTACCGAGGTCGCCGCATGCCTGCCATGAAAGCGATCAAGCTGACCAAATTGACGCCTTACCGGTACGGTGCGAAAGAACCCCTTTCCATGATCAACGGCACCTCGACCATGACGGGGATCGCCGTCATGGCTGTCGTCAGGGCAAGGAGAATTCTCCATGCCGCCATCGGCGCCACGGCGCTTAGCGTTCATGCCTTCAAGGGCAAGGTTCATCATTTTCACCCCCTCATCAGTGAAGTCAAGCCGTTTCCGGGGCAGATATTCGTTGCTGAAAAGCTGCGAAATCTCCTGGAAACGAAGAAGGCCCTGACCGGCCTCGAGGACCATGAACCCGGCGCCCTGCAAGACCCCTATTCGATACGCTGCACCCCGCAGATTGCCGGCGTTCTCTTCGATGCCTTAGCGTGGATTGAAGGGTGGGTGGAGATAGAGGCGAACAGTTCGAACGACAATCCGATCTTTGATCCCGATACGGGTCAGCTCTACATGAGCGGCAATTTCTACGGCGGGCATATGGCATTTGCCATGGATTGTCTGAAGTCGGCGCTGGCAGCAATAGCCGACATGTCGGACCGCCAGGTTGTCCTGCTTGTAAATCCCCAGACCAATCGCGGGCTTCCGGCCGATCTTGTCGGTGCAAAAGGCGACGACATGCTGGTGAACCACGGTTTCAAGGCCATATCCATAACGGCAACGGCACTGTGCGCGGAGGCGCTCAAAGCAACCATGCCTGCCGCTTCTTTTTCGCGATCCTGCGAGTCCCACAACCAGGATAAGGTAAGCATGGGAACGATCGCCGCGCGAGATGCCCTGCGGATCTGCACCCTTACGGAGAGGGTGGTGGCCATCCATCTCCTTGCGGCGGCTCAGGGTTGCGAATTGCGCAAGAACTATAAAGTCCGGCCGGGCCTTTCGGCATTGATCGGCAACATCCGGTCTCTGGCTGACGGCATCGTCGATGACCGGCCTATGGACAGGGATATTGAAGCTGTCGCCAGGGCCATATCCGCCACGGACATGTTTGCGCCGCCCGGCGATTCAGGGTAGAGGGGGGCTTTATGGCGGAGAATCAACAGCGGAGTTTTGAGGTAGAAGGCCGGGTGGCATTTTACGAGTTAGATCCCATGCGGATTGTCTGGCATGGCAACTATTTCAATTATTTCGAGGATGCAAGAAGCGCCCTGCTTGCCCATTATGGTATTGACCTCAATGAATATTTCGCGAGGTCGCAATGCCTGTTTCCCATCATCAGGACATCTTCAAAGCATATCTATCCCCTGAGATACGGGGATGAATATATATGCAAAGCCACCTTGGTTGAGGTAAAGACAAAGCTTGTTATCGATTTTGAAATCAGGCTCAAAAGGGACGGAAGGATTTGTACCCGCGGCAGAACTGAGCAGGTGACTGTAAAAGCGCCGGAGATGGAGATTATCTTCAATATCCCTGATGAAATTCGCCAGGCCCTGGGGTTTTAATGACGGATGCGGATTTTTGTAATGCTTTGGTTACGGGTGTTAAGCGCGTGACCGCATGGTCCGGAGCCCGCCACCCCAATTGTCCTGACGGCGGGGCATAGAGGAAAATGAAAAACGGCGAACGATGTCGTCAGTTCGCTAATTACATCATATAGTTAACCTCTGCCGGAGCTCCGGCAGAGAATTTTGGATAGTGGTAAACGATCCCAAAAGTTTCAAATATTCTGATGTCTCGACACAACGTGAATGGCAAATTAATACCGAATACCGGTTTCTGTTGATATCGCAACCTATCGTAGCCATAAGTTATTGCGGTAATTTATCCGCGCTTAGCGGTTTAAAGATGCCGATATTAGGCGTATGGGAGGTGTTTTATGGCCAAATGGATTCTATGTATGTTCGCATTTCTGATGACGGGCTGTATGACAAACCACTTGTTAATTAAGGATAGCAGAGACTACCGTGGCGATTATCAAGCCGTCGCGAGAAGCATTCATGATGTAGCAAAGACATGTTGGAAGCAACAGGAGACCGTTCTTAGGCCCCAAATACTGGTTGAGAATGTGGTGACATTAGACTCGATAATGGTGTCCGCACGTTTTGATTCGTTTGGCTCAGGCGTACTAAACCCTTTTATCAGATTTGTAATAAAGCCAGACGGCAATAGTAGCGCCAAGATCGACCTCTACTACCAAGAGATCGAATGGAGGGGAAAAGAGAGACATTTGAAGGACGCTTATAACTGGATGAGCGGAAACTACGTTTGTAGTCACTAGAACTCACAACGTACTTGCGCCGGAATAGTGGTGACAAGTGCGTCTGTTACTCGCAAATCTTATGAGGTGGTGTAACAAACCAACAAACCGCCCAACGAGTCGTTCCACCGGATCGCTAACGATCCCGGTGAACTCTGTGTTAGCTCTTAGGAAAGATATGGAAATTTCACCTGTCATATCAATTGTCGCACTTATTGTTTCGCTGTTTACGGCGTGGTTCACAATTCTTCGTCGTGGTTCAGTGCGTAGTACACATCCGTCATTTGTTGCGTTTCGTTATGACTTTGTGGACAAGCCAGTTCCGCAGGCTAAGATATTCCTACGAACCTTACTTTTTTCTACAGGCAAAAGGGGGTTGGTTATCGAGAGTCTCTTCCTTCGTGTGAGCGAAGGGACGCGCTCCGAGGAGTTTTCTTTCTGGGGATATGGGGACAAAGACCTTGTTCGCGGTAGCGGTATTTTTGTGCCCGAGAGTGGTGTCGTAACCAATCACCATTTCAATCCCTTACATACCGAAAACCTGTTTCGATTCTCAAATGGGACATATAGGTTGGAGCTGGTTGCCAAACTTGTTGCAAGGAAGGGCTTGGTCTCGCTTTGGGATATAGCATTAGATATTCCAGCCGGTGCCTATGACACCAGCATAGCTCGAGAAACCGCAGTATTCTTCAATTGGTCACCGGAGGAACAACGTTATGTCGGTTCTATTGAAAAGCGATCAGGCTTTATCAATGCCTTTTCTGATCCGACCGAGAGCTAACAACGGCATTCAGCGGATCGCCGATAAATCCGGCTCTGGCTGATGCCTGGTGTTGGGCGGGAGATGATTTAGTCGAAGTGAGAAAACCTAAGAAAATAGTCTTCATAAGTTCCCGCCAAAAGGAACTCCAGGACCAAAGAGACCAGCTGCGGAACCTGATAAATGAGGGCGATGAACTTCTTCCCAAAATCTTTAAAGCCTATACGTTTGAGATGGATTTAGCGGGGCGAAGAGAAAGCGTGTCAGAAATAGTAAAAGACTTGGTCTTGAAAAGCGATGTATATTTAGGCGTATTTGATCGTGAGTTTTCTGAGCCGACAGCAGAAGAGTATCGCATAGCAGTTGACGATAAGTTTGTTCCAAAGGAGATGATCATTTTTATCCGCGGAAGGAAGTCAGACGAGAGAGAGGATGCTCTCACTAATTTCTTGAGCGATGTTATGCACCCAGAAAAAGGGCATGCGTGTGTCATCTATAGCGGTCTCGACGATTTGTTGTCCAAGGCAAAGCATCTACTTCTCGATTATTACGGAAGGTCCATCGAGTCTTTCGTTTTATCTGAAGAAACACTTGGTCCCAAGTTAGACGGAGCAAGGGGAACAAACATGCCAGAGTCAGTTCGTCGACAATTACTTGAACCAATGGGCCGCTACTTGGTTCCCCGAGGACGAAAGGGCTTTCCTGAATATTACAAACTTGACCTAAATGGAAACAAAATAGACATTACTTGGGAATTCATAATGCATGAGTCTAGGGCGCCTGAGGAAGTGGTCGAGTTCTACAGAAAAAGGTATAAGAAACTATATGATTAGAACCTCCCAACCAGCCAATCCAGCGGTTCGGAGCCCCGGAAGACCACCGTTGCCGATCACCTTGTCGCAGCTTCAAGACTTCAGTGCTCCTATGCTGAGCCGGAACCCCGAACTCCACTTCGTGTTCGCGCGAATGGACATGGCGGAAGAACAGGGCCTCGGTCTGGCTTCGCTTCGCGATCGAGCAAAGGAGCTCGATCTACCCTGGCCACGTTACACTTGGGACGATCCATATCTTGTTCTTACGCTATACCTGTCATCGGAGGGTGTGACAAAGGCTCTTGGTGAGGAGACTCTCAAGGCCCTGAGCAAGTCGGAACGGACAGGCTGGCAGTGGCTTGCCACCCGCGGCAAGGCAAAATCTGGCGAATATGCCGAGGCCATGGGCATTGAGGGAAGAACTGCCCGGCGTCACTTGGGGCATTTTGAGGCGCTTGGGCTTGTGAAAAAGACCGGTTCCGGCCCTTCCCAAATGTACGAGGTTAAATAGTGCCTATCCGGACATTGACCCGGACAGAATGTCCGGATAGGCACCGACGCGGTTGGTCAGATCGGCTATGCGGACACCTATTCGGACAGAATATCCGGGTAAAAACTGAAAAAGAGGTCACCAGAAGACCGTTATTGCCGAGGACGTGCTCCCGTTTGTTGCGGACACGGACATAGCAGGCACTCCGTAGGAGTATTTTGTTCGCCCAACTTCAGTCTTGCAGCCGACGCCAAGGATGGCGCGGTTGAAGGCTGAAGTTGGGCAACCATAAGGAGATATATATGAGCTCGTTAAGCTTTACTCGCATCTGCATGCCAACCTTCACTCTCAGAAAAAGCAGCTCGTGTTTTTAGCGAGGCGGTTGATTCCAATGAAGATCTAATAGATGAAACTAATAATGAAATCGTCGAAATCTTGAATGCAAACTGGAATTACTTGACATCACCGTATCACTAACGTACCATATGCAGTACGATTGGGAGGTGGGAGAGATGACAACACTATCAGCATCGGAAGCAAGAAAGCGATTATACAATCTGGTGGATGAAGTGAAAGAAAGCCACCAACCGGTACAGATCGTCGGTCGGAAGAGGATTGGAAAGCGATAGAAGAGACTCTCTATCTTGTTTCTATGCCGGGCATGCGGGAATCCATCAAGAAAGGTTTAAAGACGCCTGTTGAAAAATGCGAGGAGGAACCTGGCTGGTGAGTTGGCGGCTGGTATTCACCAAACAGGCTCAAAAAGACGCAAAAAAGATCGCGCAATCCGGCCTTAAGATTCAAACATCAAAGCTGCTTGATATTATCCAAAATAATCCTTATCAAACCCCACCTGCATACGAGAAGCTTGTGGGTGATCTTACCGGGGCCTTCTCCCGAAGAATAAATATTCAGCATCGCCTTATCTATCAGGTCCTTGATGACATTAAGACCGTTAAAGTGATAAGGATGTGGACACATTATAAATAAAAAGCGGCATGGATTGGCTGTCGATGTTGTTGTTTGATGCTGCATAAGGTTGCGGTTATGTTGGAGGTTTCCCGGATGAAAGGGTTTCAATGACGAATGCGGATTTTTGTAATGCTTTGGTTACGGGTGTTGAGCGCGTGACCGCATGGTCCGGGCTTCTGGATCGCATTAATGTCTTTCCCATCGCCGACGGTGATACGGGCCGGAATCTCGTGATCAGCCTCGTTCCCCTGCGGGGTGTGGCAACGGACCGACAGCGTACCGCCCGTGATTTAATGCTTTCGGCGCGGGGAAATTCGGGGAATATTGCCGCCCGGTTCTTCGACGCCTTTATCCGGGCAGACGCCCCCGGAAAGATTCCCGAGGCCATCAAGCGGGGCCGCGATCAGGCATGGCAGGCCGTCGGCGATCCTCAACCCGGCACGATGCTCACCTTTTTCGATGGTCTTGTCGAGGCCGTCGGGCCGGAACCCCCTACTATCGACAGGGCATGGGCCAAGGATATCATTGACCATCTGGTTGAGGTTGTCCGTGGCACAACGGCCATGCAGCCGCGCCTAAGGGAGTCTGGTGTGGTCGATGCGGGCGCCCTGGGCATGTTTCTTTATTTCGACGGTTTTTTGAATGCCCTGACGGGTCACACCGCGGATTTGTGCTCCATCGCTTCCGTCTTTGGCGACAGGCTCCGTCTCCGGCAGCCTCTCCATGATGCCGCCGAATCGGGATACTGTGTGGACATGATTCTTTCCCGCCATGAAGGGGCAGAGAAGGAAATCAGCGATCTTTGCGGGGAAGATGAAAGCGTGGTGGTGATCCGTGATGAAAATCTTGTCAAGATACACCTCCATACCCGGGACCGCAACCTGCTAAGGAGCCGGATCGGGGCCGTGGGCGATATTATTCGCTGGTCCGATGATGATCTGGGAGAGCAGACGGCGGCTTTTCAGAAGCCTCAAGTATCACGGGCCATCCATGTCATGACCGATGCGGCGGGCTCAATGACCCGTGAGCAGGCCCAGGCCCTGGACGTGACGCTTTTGGACAGCTACATCACCCTTGGCGGCAGTTCCCTGCCGGAGAGCTGCCTGACGCCGGAGATCCTTTACAAGGCCATGCGCAAAGGGGTGCCGGCATCGACTTCCCAGGCCTCCGTGTTTGAGCGGCATCAGTTCTATCAGAGCGCGCTTGGCCTTTACGGGAAGGTGCTGTATCTGTGCGTGGGGTCGGTCTTTACGGGCAATTACGATACGGCGCTCAGGTGGAAGGCGGATCATGATCCCGATGATCGCCTGGTTATCATGGACACGGGGTGTGCCGCGGGCCGCCTGGGGCTCCTGTCCACAATGACGGCAGGATGCGCCGGGCGAACGGACGACCCCGACGAGGTCGTGGCCTTTGCCAAAGGTGCAGTGGCGCGCTGCCGGGAGTATCTCTTCGTTGACCGGCTGCAATACCTGGCCGCCGGAGGACGGCTGTCGAAAACGGGAGCCTTCTTTGGCGACATGCTGCACATGAAACCGGTTATCAGTCCCCAGGCCGACGGGGCCAAAAAAGTTGGCATGGTCAGAAACCGTCGCGATCAGAAGTCCTTTGCCTTCAAGCAGTTGGCAGGCGCCCTGAAACCGGATTCGCCGTCTGTCATCTGGCTGGAATATACGGACAATAGAGAATGGGTAGAGGGATTCCGGGAAGAAGTCAAAAGGAAATATCCGGAAGCGGAGGTTGCGGTCAAGCCCCTGTCCCTGACCACTGGTGTGCATATGGGTCCGGGGGCGTGGGGGATCGCGTTTTTTGCCGATGAATAACTCAGGAATCGATAACAGCCGCATGGTGGTCATCATCCCCGTCTACAACCATGAAGGGAAGGTGGCCGGTGTCATCGAGGAAGCCCGGAAGCTTCCCTGGCCCCTAATCGTTGTCGATGACGGATCGACTGATGGCACCTACGACCTGATCAAGGACATCCCTTCCATTACCCTCGTCCGGCATGATCGCAACCGGGGGAAAGGGGCGGCCATTCTGACCGGCTTTGCCGCGGCGGCGCCCCGGGCGGACTGGGTCGTCACGATGGATGCCGATGGCCAGCATCATCCCGAAGACGCGTGGAATCTCATCCGGGTTGTTCCCCCCGGCGCCAGGGCCATCGTCGTCGGCCAAAGGGAAGGGATGGACCACCGTAACGTGCCCTGGTCGAGCCGGTTTGGCAGGAAATTTTCCAACTTCTGGGTCCGGGCGTCAGGTGGTCCGGACATCGGGGACACCCAAAGCGGCTTCCGGCTCTACCCCCTGCCGGAGTCCATGGACCTCGGTGTTCGCTCCCGGCGTTTCCAGTTCGAGGTGGAAATCCTGGCCCGTGCCAAATGGCGGGGCCTCTCCGTGCTTTCAGCGCCCGTGGGGGTGACCTATCAGCGGGAAGGCGAACGGGTTTCCCATTATCGGGGATTTGTCGACTTTTGCCGGAATACGGGCACATTCAGCCGTTTAATCTTCACGAGACTATGCATATTGCCCTGCGGGCGCGTATTCGGGCGCCGGGGCCGGTCCTGATTCATGCACCGGGTTTATGGGTAATCTCTTGAAGAGAATAAACCATGCCAAGTAAAAGGAATCCCATGCGGATCACCCTTGTCCATCCGACCGGTTCGAACTGGATCGACGGAAAAAAAGATGTGGCCGCCGTTGCCAACCGGATGGCGCCCCTCGGGATGCTCTCCCTTTCCGCCTATCTGAAGCGGGATGGCCATCGGGTCTTTTTGCACGACGGTCTGGGTCCGGATGCCCCCCAAGGCGTCGAGGAAAATGTCAACATCGTCCTTCGTTCCGAACCGGAGCTCGTCGGCTTTTCAACGACGACCTCTAGTTTCCTGGATGGCTGCGATATGGCGGTCCGGATCAAGGAAGCCAATCCCCGGATCATCACCGTGTTTGGCGGCGTCCATGTCTCGGCCATCGGGGCGGACCTGATGGCGGACTTTCCTGAGATCGACTATCTTAGTATCGGGGAAGGCGAGGCGACCCTCTCCGAACTTGCCGCAGGTGTGGAACCGGCCGGGATCGATGGGCTGGCCTGGCGTGACGGCGAGGAAATCGTGACGAATCCGCCGCGGCAGCCCCTCCCCGATCTGGATCAACTGCCTTTTCCCGATTACGAAGGTCTCCGGGGATTCCCCCGGCGGTACAACCTTCCCCTTTTCAGCTACATCCGCACCCCCGGCGCCACCATGACGACGAGCCGCGGCTGTCCGTACCAGTGTTCGTACTGCGACCGCTCGGTTTTCCAGCGCTCCTTCCGGTACAACAGCCCCGCCTACATCTATGAGCATATGGGGCATCTGCGGAGGCGCTTCGGGGTCCGGCACATCAACATCTACGATGATCTCTTTACCCTCAACCGGGGCCGGATTACCGAGCTATCCGAGCTTCTGATTGCAAAACCCCTGGGAATCCGGTTCAACTGCGCCGTCCGCGTCGGCCATGCGGACGACGGTCTCCTGAAAATGCTCCGGAAAGCAGGCTGCCTGATGGTCTCCGTGGGCATCGAATCGGCCGATCCGGCGCTTCTGGAACGTCACAAATCCGGTGTCGGCCTGGAAGATGTTCAAGATACGGTGGCCCGGATCAAGGCCTGCGGCCTGCGGGTAAAGGGGCTCTTTATGATGGGGCTGCCCGGCGAGACCGAGAAATCAATCGGCAAAACGAGCGATTTTGTCATGTCTCTGGGGCTTGACGATATGAACATGTCCAAGTTTACGCCCTTTCCCGGAGCGCCCATCTGGTCAAGCCTGAAAGAGGAGGGGATTTTTCACGAGGACTGGCGGCTTATGAACTGCCTCAACTTCGTTTTCATTCCCAAGGCCATCGAATCCAGGGAGCGGCTGGACTATCTTTACAACCGCCATGTGAAGCGCTTCTACTCCGATCCTACGTGGCGACGGACATTCGGCAGACGGATCTGGCAGCACCGCTGGAGCCTCCTGCACCTGCTCAGGCATCTACCCGCTTTCTTGGGTGCGAAAAAGGCATTCGAACCGGAGATCAAAACTTCTCAAACAGAATAG
>JAPLJZ010000049.1 GCA_026388335.1 Deltaproteobacteria bacterium | reverse complement strand
GGTGAAAAATGCGAGGGATGATATGAAAACACCCCTGAAAACCTCAGCAATCAAGAAGCCCCTTCTTCCCGCGTCCACTGGCAACATCCGCCTTCTTACGATCTAACCGGAATGGGTCCCCGTATGGGTGCGTCCATTCCGGTCGAGAGTCGGGCGTACTTATAGGTCAACCTTCGGATACTGCAAAAGGCAACAACGCGATGGTTCTGGCCCTTTTTACGGCGAGGGTAAGAGTTCGCTGGTGTTTAGAACAATTTCCGGTGATTCTTCTCGGCATAATCTTGCCACGTTCGGTGACGAAGTCTCTTAAGGTGTGTGGGTCCTTGTAATCAATTTTCAGATTAGAATCCGTACAGAATCGGCAGAATTTACGGCGATGGAAAAATTTTTTCTGGGGCCTTTGTGGCCTTGAGCTTCTTACGGGTGTCACGTTTTTTACCTCCCCTTGATTATCCTGATGTTTCGGCGGCAGCCGGCGCCACGGAGTCCTTTTCCTCTTCAGTCTTTTCAGGACTGACGGACGGGACAATAGCTTCCTCGGGTTTGGTTTCCTTGGCGGGCAAGTTGATTTCCGTTTCCAGGACCTTCAGATCAACAGCATCTTCCTTCTTGATGGTCATGTACTTGAGAATCTTATCGTCAATCTTGAAGTTTCTTTCCATTTCGTTGACGACATCAGTCTGGCCGGCGAAATCAAGCAAGATATAGTAACCTCTTAAATGCTTTTTGATTTCGTAGGCCAATTTCCGCTTGCCCCATTTTTCGACCTTGACCAGGATCCCTTTTCGTCCGGTAATGATGGCGCTGTACCTTTCAATCAAGGCGTGCAGTTCCTCATCAGGTATGTCGGCGGGGGTAATGAAGATGGTTTCGTATCTTCTTGGCATCTGTCCTCCTCTCGGCTCTAAAGCCCAGGCTCCGGGCCTGGACAAGGAGTCCTGTTAATTTATGTAAAACGAACGCGTTCACTACATCAGCTTTCTTCAGAAATCAAGGATTTTGTGAAAGTAAAAAAATGGTGAAGGAATAACCTTGAAAATCGAAGCATATTCCGGTAAGTTCACAAAACATCTGTAGATCTCCCGTGGTGGGACAGGAGCGGTTATGAACTTCAGTAAATGGTTTTCATCAATATCCATTGAGAGTAAAGGTCTCAACTATCGCCTGACCATAATTTTCAGCCTTTTCTTTCTCGTTCCCCTGCTTGGATTTTTCTTTTTTGCCATCAAATATGATATCCTTGACGATGAATATATTCCTATATATTTTATTTCCCTCCTCATCTTTTCCCTGTTCGGTTACTCAATGGTCCGGAAGATCTTTGACACTATTGCTAAGGTTTCCAAAAACGTATCTGAGTCTACAGCCCATCAGCTTTCGGGAACCCGGCAGGATGCCGCCAATGAGCTGGAAGGGATTGTCGTGTCATTTCAGTCACTCGAGAGGGAATTGAGATCAAGTTTCGGGCAGTTGCGTGAAAAGGTATCGCAGATATCCACCTTGAAGGAACTATCGGATCTTTGTTATGTGACTTTTGACACGGAAGATCTCTTTTTCATAACACTGGAAAGGGCCTTAAGACTCGTCAACGCCGATATTGGTGCGGTATTGATTCTGGAGCGTCCCCGGCGGGAAAACTTCATTGTCCAGGCCAGCATTGGCCATGGAGATAAAATAGAAAAAGGGGAGCGTATAGATTTTAACGCCAGCATCGCGAAGTTTGCCGTGATAAACAAGTCTCCCCTCCTGGTTACAGACATTGAGACTGATAATCGTTTTGGCCGCGTGAGCAGGGAGCGGTACGGAACAAAATCATTCCTCTGCATGCCCTTGAAAGGAATTAACACGGTCATTGGCGTGTTGACCATGTCGAGAAGATCGGATGATAAGCCTTTTACCCAGGAGGATGTCGATATCCTCACTCCTTTGTTGAGCAATGCCGCCTTCACCCATGACAATCTGGCGCTGATGAAGGCCGATGCGGAAAAGAACCAGCTTGTCAAAGTCATGGATATGGGATTTAAAATGATCGAGGCGAAAACAATGGATCTCGATATGATCCATGCATTCCTTTACCAGTTGCGCAGCGCTGTTCCTTTTGATCTGGTTATCATCATGATGGGCAGGAAGGATCATCCCTCCACTTTATATATCTTTGATTATCTCGCAAATATGTCTGTTGACCTGATGAGGAACGTGGATTATCCCTGCCAAGGTTCCATACTCGACAAGGTCATGCAGCAGGGAAATACGCTGATCATTAATAATCTGGAGCAAGACGACCACCCTGTTGAACAGGAGCTCTTTCACAAACAGCAGTTGCAATCCGTCGGCTTGTCTGCGTTGCACAGCGAGGGAGAAAACTCAGGTGTTCTCGTCCTGGGCTCTCAGCAGGAAGGTGCCTTCTCGGAACGACATGAACAGTTGGAGCTGGTGGCCAGTCTCCTGTCCATGGCCCAGGAAAGAGACCGTCTTTCCGGCATGGTTGACAAAAGAGATCAGGAAATGGATTTTATGAAGCAAATAGGAAGTATTCTCGCCGCTTCGACATTTGATATTGATGAGGTCATCAAGCATACCCTACAAATGATCCAGACGGTTATCAATGTCGAAGCAGGTTCGCTGCTCCTTCTCGAAGATGATGAACTCGTTTTTAAGGAATCATTCAATTCCAACCAGAACGTTAACCTTGATGAACTTAAGAAACTGAAACTGAAGCTGGGGAGGGGTATCGCCGGTTATGTGGCGACAAGAGGAGAGCCGATCCTGATTCGGGATGCGCGGACGTCCCAATATTTTTATCCCCTTATGGATGAGAAGACTGGTTTTACGACCAAATCAGTGCTATGTGTACCCCTGATTTCCAAGGGAAGGGTGCTGGGGGTGATCGAAGTACTCAATAAGCTCAAAGACGAATTCAATGAGGGGGATCTTCAGCTTCTTCAGTCCATCGGTACGTCGGTGAGTATTGCCCTTGAAAATGCCAGATTGTATCAGAAGACGCTGGCGATGGCAGAACAGGAACGTTGTATCCGGGGTGTGTTTCAAAAGTTCGTTCCGAAAGAGGTGGTGGACCGGATTGTTCACAATGTGACTATGGATCAGCCCGTGACTGAGGAAATTCGCATGTTGACGATGCTCAACATCGATCTGCGTGAATTCTCTGCCCTCTCCATGAACATTGGCCCCAAAAAAACAGTGGCGATGTTGAATCACTTTTTCAGCGTCATGGGGGAAATCATTTTCAAACATCGGGGGATTGTGGACAAATATCTGGGGGACGGTTTTTTAGCCGTCTTTGGCGCCCCCGTATCCTCTTCCTACGATGCAGATAATGCCATCAGTGCGGCCCTTGAGATGCAGGCGGCGATGACGGAGGTGAACGAGTTCGCGAAGAAACTCATTGATAGGCACCTGAAAATGGGCATCAGCATTCATACCGGTGAGGTCGTGGTCGGGAATATCGGGTTTGAGAAAAAAATGGATTATTCCGTAATTGGCGACTCCGTTAACATTGTTTTTCGACTTCAGGGACTGACTAAATTGCAGCCGAACTCAATTTTAATGACCGAGAAGACCTATCAGTCGGTGATTCGTTCAGTTGTGGATGTAAGGAAGATAGAGTTTGCCGAGATGCCTCCGCAAATAGGCAATCTGGCCATTTACGAGGTCCTCGGTCAGCAGCATAGAAATAATTAACAATCAATAAAAGAAGGAGGTATAGTTTTTTATGGCAACGATCATGCCGGACAGCGATGATGTACAAAGGGCGATTAAATGGATTTCGCAGTGTATCGAAGAGAAACCGGACCAACCTATTCCGAAGCTTATCGATCAGGCGGTCTTCAAGTTCGACCTTTCTCCTGTAGACAGTGAATTTTTAATCGGGTTTTTTAAAAAGCGAAAATAAGCGGATGTGTCAGGTATTCAAAAAAAACATCATTTCCGCGCAGGCTGACGACTTTGCAGAAAATCGTCAGCCTGCGCAAAGCCTGTCTGCTGTTACCTTCCTTCGGCGATTACACGCACCTTTGCCTCCAGGTTAATCAGATAGGGCCGGACGTCCTGAAGAATAGCCCTCGTATCTTCAAAATCCTCCTTGAAGATCTTTTGAACCACTGACTTGCGGTCCCCATCCGAATCCGTCAAATAGCCTTCAATTCTCTCCTTGAAGACCTCCGTCTTGTCTATGGATTTTTTAATATATCCGCGGGCGTCTTCACCGGTAAGGGTAAAAAAATGGCTCATCATGAGGATTTCAATGTCCAATGCCGCCAACTTGTTCAGAGAGTTCATATAGTCCTTGTAGCTGGATGTAAATTCCGGATGGATAGTAAAATTCTTGTCGAATACACCCACCGCCTCACCGGTGATGACAGCCTTCATTGCAGGGATGTAGAAGGACAGCGAGTCCCGGGTGTGCCCGGGGGTGGCCATGACCCTGCATGTCAGTCCTGATCCCAGATCGATCTCCATTCCCTCGTCGAGAACAAGGTCGATTTCAAGACCCTGGAAGGTTACATCCTCTTTGCCGATCAAGTCCCGGTATTTCTCCTCCAGTGACCGGCTGAGGTTCCTGATCAGTTCGATTGCGTTGGGTTTCCGGAAGGTTTCCGCCGCCGCCGGACTGGCGCCAATCTGCATGTTCGGTATGTGTCTTTTTAAAAACGGCGATGCCCCGGCATGATCGAAGTGGGAATGGGTCAGGAGATGGAACTTCAGGCGATTGACGTCTCCCAGATGGTTTTTCAGTTCGGCAAGATAGAGGGGCCCCATGAAGGTCATCCCGGCGTCAAACAAAACCGGATACTGCCCCGTCAGCAGATAACCGGGTAATTCTGCGGCGCCGATGGCATAGATCCCGTCTTGGATCCGGCCCTTACTTTCGATAATCATGTCGTCCTCCTGGAATGAAAGTTAGCCCCTTGAGTAAACAGAAAAATGGTTCACAACCAGCGAAAAAGCCCCTTTTCAAGTCCCTCAAAGTATTGTATCAAGAAAGATAAAATTTTCTATCTTTCCTGTTGGCAACGTGCCATAATAATAAAGATAGGTGTCTCAACAATGGGGAAGTAAAGCCTCTCATTTGTAATTATAGCACAAGGAGGAGGATTGGATCTATGGAAAACAAGGGTATAGGCGTGGGAAAAAAGGCAAAGGATTTTATTCTCAGGGATCAGAAGGGTCAGGAATTTATCCTTTCTGAATATCCAGGCAGAAAGGTGCTCCTGTCTTTCCATCCCCTGGCATGGACGCCGATTTGTGCCAACCAGATGAAGGATCTTGAGAAAAACCGTAAAATATTTGAAAGATATAATACCATAGCCGTAGGACTGAGTGTTGATAGTGTACCCTGCAAAGCGGCGTGGGTAAAAAGCCTGAAGATTCATTACACCCGTATGCTTGCCGATTTCTGGCCTCATGGCGCCGTGGCAAAATCGTTTGGCATCCTCCGCACGGAAGGTTTTTCTGAACGGGCCAACATCATCATCGATGAAAAAGGCAAGGTGAGCTTTGTCAAGATCTATCCCATCAAGGAATTGCCTGATATCAAGGAAATAATTCAGCTACTGATGCCATAAAAAATCGTGATTGATAATGCTGGATTCCCCCATATCAAGTGCGGGGCATGCTACACGTCAAACCCGAAATGGCTTAAGAATCTTTATATTCAAAGGGGTCAGAGTTAATTCTCTGACCCCTTTGAATTCCATAAAACATCAGACGATTGACATTTCCAGCTGTAATCGCTACGATGACCGATAAATAAGGTCCATTATTCAGGAGAAAATCCACACATGCTGTCCACAAGGTTTCTGCAAAACAAACAAATATTTCTATCATATAACAATTTTAGGAAAAAGACCTTTTCCCAACTAGCCCCAAAAGACAGCGAGGCGATACTTTACCTCCTACCATGGTTTCTGAGTGTCAACCATCCTTCCGTTCCCGGGTATGTCAAAGATATCGTTATGCCTTTCAAGGTATACGGAGTCGACCGGTATAAAGATGTCTTGAAGCGGGAAATCGTCTTCAAGACAACATTCAAGGTGAAAAAGGAGGGAACTCATTTAAGATATTCGACGAACGTGAATCTGATTCATGGGATCTACACTATCGGCAGCGTGGGAACCATCAGTCAGACTTCGCGATCCGACTGCGATGTCTGGATCTGCATAGATCAGAAGGACTTTGATGAAAAGGCAACAAGGCAGTTTAACCAAAAGGTTAATCTAATTAAGGACTGGTTTGATGCGCAACTGAAGATACCCGTCTATTTCTTCATAAGTGATATTGACGACATCAGAAGCTGTAATTTCGGCAATGTAAGTGATGAAAGCTCAGGAAGCACGCAAAAGAATATTCTCAAGGAAGAGTTTTACCGGACCTCTATACTGATCTGCGGTAAAATACCCCTCTGGTGGGCATGCTATGACGATGATCGTCCTGTAAACTATCATCAATTGATCGATGAATATAAGCGCGACGTTTATGGGGACAACGATTTCATCGACCTTGGCAATATTGAATCCATAGAACGCGGGGAATACATTGGCGCCGCTCTGTGGCAATTCAACAAATCCTTGACCCATCCCCTGAAGTCAATCATCAAGATGCTCCTTCTCGAAATGCTCCTCGTATCACCGCGAGAGGAGCTGCTTTGCCATCAATTCCGGAATTCCATACTTAGCCAAGGTGTGAATCCCGTATACACCGATCCCAGCATGTTTACGATGGAAGCCATATTAAGGCATAATGAAGGCATCGACGCCGACACATTTGAGTTCATAAAAAAATGCTTCTACCTTCGCTATGAAATCAGATTCCAGTCAAAAAATGTTACCCTGAAGGAGACCCTGGCGAAGGAGCTGATTCGAAAATACCCGATTGCCCGAGAAGAGATTCTACATCTCAACGACTTTTCCGGGTGGCCGCTTCATGAACAGACTGAATTCGGTGACCGGGTGATTTCGCTGCTGCTGAAAATATATAAGGGTATTAGCACCCTTCAAAGCGGCTCCACCCAAGGAATCGACCATAAGGATCTGACCGTCATTGGCAGGAAGCTTTCGTCTTGTCTTGAGAAGAAGGCAAACAAAATTCCCGTCATGCATAAACCGATCGAAAATCCGGACCTTCCCGTGCTGACCTTCCGCAATGACGGAAAAAGATGGCAGGTCCACCCCCACAAAGATCCCTCCCGGTTTATCGTTGAGAGTCCTGATATCGTTTATTGCCTTGCCTACCTGGTCTGGAACGATATTTACTTTTCAGGGAATGTCCGCATGAGCCCTAATCCCACAGCAGTGACCCTCCAGGAAATTATGTGTTTGGCAAAAATGATAAAGGATATATTTGGTGTTTACGACATTACAAATGTCTATTTTGGGAATTTTCTGAAGCGCGAAAGAACGACAAAAATACTGATCGTCGTAAGTTTTGAAGGAGCTCCGAATAAAGGCGATGTGAGTGATTTTTGTGTCCTGTACCAAAACAATTGGGGAGAGTTGTTCGAAAAGAGAATCGGTTCACCTGAACTGCTCAAAGATTTCTTCGACGCCCGCCGGGTAACCTTCGCCCATGCGGAAGTGAATTACTACATCCAACGGAGCAGCCATTACTACGAGAAAATTATTGAAAGGACAAAAAGAACTATTTCTCATATTATCAGCGATAATAAAATCTGATCGCCATGTGTCCCTCCAGATCCAATTAATTACCTGCTAAGATCATAGCTTCCCAGGAAAACTATGAATTTCCGGAGCAGAGTTTCTTCGAAGCATCGTTTCATGTCCTGATCGCGATAATCAACCTGTGAACGGCTATCTTCGACTTTATCAATCTGTGTTATTCCGATCATTATTTGCACCGCCTCACCGGGGCGAATAGCAGCTTTATAAGGACGGCGCGAGGTCATGGCTTCAAAGGTGTCGATGATTCTCAATACCCTGGCCAAGATACTGATGTTTTGCCCTTTAATCCCCATGGGATAACCGCCGCCATGAAAATCCTCATGATGATGCAAGACGGCTTTCTTCACAAAATCGGGGATGTCTGTGTCGAGAAGCATCGCCATACCGCTGAAAGGATGGCGTTTTATTATTTCCCATTCGACCGGCGTGAGGGGGTCGGTTTTATTAAGTATTGCTGCCGGGATAAACGCTTTGCCGATATCGTGAAGCAGGGCGCCGACGCCGCATTGTCCAAGTAATTCAATCATTTGGTTTTTATCTGATGTCTCAAAGGACGGTTGAATCTGTTTCAGTACGTCCAGGTTATTCCTAAGAAATGCCACGGTAAACCATAGCACCTTAGTGGCATGCTCATAGGTCTGGTAGTCGTGGCCAATCATTTTTGCCAATGCCTTCATGGAATTCGCTTCCATGATGAATATCAGGGCGTTTTTGACCAATCTTATGGTCTGCTGCATCGCTTCCACACCCATTGTACCCAGCCCAAGGGATGATTCGATAGCCGTCTTGACGACATTGGCGGAAACCTTACTGAATATTGATGTTTTTTGCTCATCCGAAGACCATCGGCTCTCGAGGATATTTCCCAGGTTGGTCTCAAGGTACCGTTCGTACTTGAAGTGGTCTTCAATATCGACAAATACCTCATTAAATCCGCCCTCGGAGAGTTTTGCGAGTTGCTCCTGAGTGACTTTGTTGCCTTCCTGCGCCCAGAGGACGTACGTACCATCCTGTGAGAAGATAAATATTTTAAACTCCGGCAATACCCCCGGAATGATCGCGCCCGGAGGTATGGCCACGTACTTTACGTTCTTCATGGGACTCAATCTCCACTTTCTGAAGCTGTGCGGATGCTTTAAGGAAGCTGTTCATGTTATAATGAAAAAGCATCTCTTCGAAATATAAGGGAATGGCCCTTGCGAGTCAATATATTATTCCGGCAAATAGCGATAAAGTGTACCGTATGGGGAAAATTACGGGAGGTCTTTGTTCCAAGGCTTATTAATCGATATCGAGGAAAAGGTAAGTGGCTCTCTCAAGAGGTTGTCCAACCCGGCTTTAACCCCGCTGCTCTCTGACATGACGAACGATATGCGCTGAATCTTCATAACAGCGTTTGCCAAAAGGCATGATGAGATACAGCCCGGACGCATCCGCCGCAATGCCGGCGGCAAGTTCACAAGCCTGATCCAGGCCGAAGCGGCGCTGATCCTCCGGCGAATCATACCGCGTGAAACTTACCACGACATCCTCCGGTACTACAATCCCCGGAATACGGCCGCTGGCCAGAGACGCTGCGCCGCGGTGGCTGAGCAGAGGCATGATACCGGGGAATAACCTAATCGTCAGTCCCGCCAGGGCATCACGCAGCTTCCTGTAGTCATCGAGAGTAAAAACCGGCTGGGAGAACACAAACTCGGCTCCGGCATCGATTTTGGTCTTGAGCCACCGAATTTGTGCCGGGATCGGCCGTCCGACGGCACAACCGGCACAAAAGTCGGGAGGATCCGCCAACCCCTCCCCGTTGATGATCTTTCCATCGCGCAGTTCGCGGATCAGGCGCAGCAATTCTACTGAACTCCGCATATCAACAACGCGGTGAACCATATTGCCCAGATGCCCCATGGAGGGCGCATCACCCGTAATCGCCAGAAGACCGCGCAGACCTGAATCCCAACCTCCGATAAGTGTGGAGTGCAGCCGCATAAGGTTGGATTGCGTCACACTGAAATGACAGATCGAAGGAATCTGAAGGGCATTCTGCAGGCGAGTGGCCGTTATTATCGCATCCCGTCCGACGGTCGCCCCTGAATTATCCGGCACATCGAACATGTCCGCCCCGGCTGCCGCCACTTTCGACGCACCATGCACAATTTCATCCAGAGACTGCATTCGATCGGCGCGTATTTCCACGCTGACAATGAAGCGGGTTGATTTCATCATAGAACGAACGGCGTTGTCTGTGATTTCCGGCCGCCCAGGCAGTACAGGGGCTTGCTCGGCAGAGATTTGAATGCGTGGCCGCGACATGACAGCACGCTGCCCCAGCACATCCGCCATCCTGCGGATGTGATCCGGTGTCGTGCCGCAACAACCGCCAATAACCGCAACTCCTGCGGCGGATAGGGACACCGCTGCGGCAGCGAAATCATCCGGCGTAAATTCATACGTCACGACCCCTCGCTCGATCCGCGGATGCCCGGCATTCGGTGAGGCGGTTAAGGGCAGATCGGTATGCGCGCCGATGTAGGATGCTACACGCACAATCTCGTCCGGATGGTAACAGTTTGTTCCCACAGCGATGACGCCCGCCCGGTGTGCCTCCTGGAGAAGCTGATCCACGCGATTCCACCGCTGTGATCCTCCACCGGTATTGCCGATCTGGAAAATGACCGGCAGGCCGGTCTCGGTCGCTGCTTGCAGCGCCACCCGAGCTTCCCGCACATCCATAAACGTTTCCAGCAACAGTGCATCGGCCGCGCCAAGCGTCTTGCACTGATTGCGATAGACATCAAGCAGGGTATCGGCCGTGTAATCATCCAGCCGTAACCCCAGTCCCAATGGCCCCATCGAGGCCCAGACCATGCATTCCGAACCACCAACCTCCCGCGCCAGAGCTACACCGGCACGGTTTGTCTCTTCACACAACTCCGCAACACCCGCATCACCGAAGACCAGCATATTTGCCGCAAACGTATTGGTCACAAGAATTCGTGATCCTGCCGATCGATAGGCGGCATGCAGGTTCCTGACCATTTCGGGTTGTCTGAGATTGAGGAGTTCAACGGGCTCATCGCCTGTACCGCTCGCCTGACGCAGGCAGGTTCCAATCGCCCCGCTACTGATCAGTACATTGCCCCCCAATTCGTGCATCATGAAATCTGTCATTCACATCTTCTCCTAGCACCCCAACAAAAAAATCAGCAGGAGCGCAACGATCGGCTGTATTGACTGGTTAAGCCTTTTTTCTCTCGACTAAATAACCTGATACATACTTATGAAGGATGCTGGATACCAAAGTTTGGTAAGGAATGCCCTCTTGCACAGCGATAACCTGTACTTGATCCAAGTCTTTTGAAGACATGCGAATGTTAATCCTCTTGTCTTTTTGCAGTGTATTTTTTGCATACTGCTGGAGCTTCTTGATTTCCTTTTTCGCATTCTTAACCGGCACCCATTCTCCACGTTCATATGATTCGAGGATATCTTTTTCTTCATCATCCAGAATTATTTTTTTCATTTCTTTTCCCTCATGTACTTGTTTGTAGCTTTTCTGCTGGGTATAATTGTTTTGAGAAATATCTCCTCATTATGCTCAACATAAGGAACAAGATATACGTATGTATCAATCATAACCACAGCAATCTTCTGTCCTGGATACCTTTCTTGACTTGGATGTTCAATGGTATCGAGAACTTCTCCTCTTTCCATTAGCAGGACAACTTGTTCAAAACAAACACCTCTTGTGCTTTTCAGCAATTCATTTTTTTTATTATCCCAGCGGAAT
>JAPLJZ010000043.1 GCA_026388335.1 Deltaproteobacteria bacterium | reverse complement strand
GAAAAACGATGTTTTGGAAAGGCAATTACACCTCTCCGGTCTTGCCGATTTCGGCGTTGCCTCCCCGGAGATATTCTGGAACAGCGTTGTCAACCCCACCTGGGAAAAGGGGAGCCGGAGCCCCATCGGCTACCGCCGCCTTATGGTCGACAAGATTAGCGAGGCATGGACCGCGAGCCGGAAGGACACCTCTCTTGCCGCCCTCGACAGAGCTGCCGGTATTTTCGTAGGGCAGTATTTTTCCCATTCCAGGATCGATCCCCTTTGGCGCCCCCTCCTGCGGGAGTTGTATAACCATCCCCTGATTACGACGGTTGTGGCTACCGATCACTATGCCGAGGCAACGGAGGCCATCAAAGGTCAATTTCAGGATATGCAGATGGAAGCAGTCCCTTTGCCGGCGGGGGCCGCTGAGTCAGGGGGATGTATTTTTATCGCCAATTCCGCCGATCTTGGTTACCACAAGGATGAGGAAGAATTCTGGGTCCGGGTGCGTGAACAAACAGGCTGGACGTCCGGGTATCATATGCTCCTGGTCGATGACTTCGGCGCCAATGAAGTTGCGGGTGATCATTATGGGCAGGAAGCAAGGGTGGCGGCGCGGCAACAAAGAACAATGGAGCTGCTGACCAAGGTCTTTGCGGGCAGGGTGGAGGTTATGCCATTTATTTTATCCGGCGATGAAACAATCAGAGACGGAGAAGCCCAGCTCCTCATCGGACAGATTGCCGTCAAGATCATGGAAAGCCTTCGGGAAGTAGGTCGCCCCCATGTTTAATACCGTCCTGGTGAACGGCCCCGGTGGCGACCCTTGCGTTTATCTGGAAATGAAATACCGGCGCCGGGCCCTCCTCTTTGATCTGGGGGATCTGCATGTCCTGCCTCCCCGGAACATCCTGAAGGTTGAGCATATCTGTGTAAGCCATACCCACATGGACCATTTTATCGGCTTCGATCACCTTGTCCGCATCTGCCTTGGCCGGGACCGCCATATCGCACTTTATGGGCCCCCGGGTTTTCTGGAGCAGGTCGAAAGCCGTCTACATGCCTATACATGGAACCTCGTCGAACAATATGTAAATGATTTCGTTCTCATTGCCACAGAAGTCGATCCGAAGGGCCGAATGAAGACGCGACGTTTCCCTTGCCGGCGTGCCTTCCGGGCGGAAGGTGAAGATGAGGTCAGGCCTTTTGACGGATCTCTTTTCGAAGACAGATATTTCTCGCTCCAAGGGGCCTTTCTTGATCACAAGATTCCCTGTCTCGCCTTTCGAGTCGAAGAGAAAAGAAGGATCAACATCCGCAAAGACGCCCTTCATGAATTGGGATTGCCCACCGGGCCATGGCTCAACGGCCTCAAGGATTGTCTCGTAAATGACTGTCCCCCGGATTTCCCGGTCCGGATCTGGTGGAAAAACGAAGCGGGTTTGTCCATGGAAAGGTGGGCGCCACTGGGGACGCTTGTGGAAAGGATTGTCAAGATTACCCCAGGACAGAAGATAGCCTATGTGACCGACGCCGTTTACAGTGAAGACAATGCCGGGATCATTGTCAATTTAGCCCGGGACGCCGATATCCTCTTTATCGAAGGTTCCTTCCTTGATGTCGAGGCCGATCAGGCAGCCAGAAAGTACCATCTGACGGCCCGGCAGGCCGGCGCCCTTGCCGGGAAGGCAGGGGTGAAGCGAATGATCCCCTTCCATTTTTCTCCCAAGTATCGGGGATGGGAAGATCAGCTGATTGAGGAGGCCGAAACAGCCTTCAGTGGTCACAGCGATCAGCGCGAGGCTTTGTGATAACCTGCCTTGATGGCCGCTTCTTCAGAGGCGAAAACAACGCGGTGGTAGGCGGCGACGTGATCGTAATATTTCATTCCCGATAAATGGTACCTTTTGCTGTCCCGGTTCCCAATGACCTTGATCATTTTTTCAGGTTCCCGATCTACGGAGGAAGCAGGGGTAGTGCTCGCGAGCGGAGAGGCGTGGGGCGGGGGGGCCTTGCCCGACGGTGTAGTATCCGCGAGGGGCGACGAAGAAGCGGTTTGGGGAACGGGGAGAGTTCCTGGGGCATCTTTTTTCATTTCGACGACACGAGATGATGTATCAGACCTGATTTCTCTGGGCCCCTTGTATTCAGATGGGATGTAGAAAAACAGGGAGAGGGCAAGGATCGTAAAGAGGGTCAGGAAGGCATGCTTGAAGAGATTCCTGTTGTTACGGGAGACTGGTTTTTTAGCCTGTTCTGCGGCACGGATCGGAGGATTATAGTCCAGAAATAGATTTGTCTGTATGGGGATGTCTTTTATCTGCTTAGGGATTTGATCGAAAGCCTTGTACTCCCTCAGCGTTTCGGCTTCATCAAGACCCAACTGGCGGGCATAGAGCCTGAGATATCCGGGAATGAATTCCGGCTGAGAAAAGGAATCAAAGCGATTTTCCTCCATGGCGAGGAGCAATTCCGGGCTTAGTTGAGTTTTCCTTGAAAGCTCCGCTATGGATATCTTTTTTGATTCCCTTGCCTTTTTCAGGTAGCCGCCTGAAGAAGCTGTTTCTTTCCTTCCCATCCTTCCCGCTTGCCGTCCTTCGTAAGGGTGATGTTGCCGCCCGTCTAATTCCAATTCCAAATCAAAGCGCTCTCTTTGTTGGCTGCATCGTCGGCTCCTCGACGTATTCCACTATACGCCTGCGTCGCCTCCTTTTTGCCGCCTCGATATCATCTTTGATTTGCAACCGGAGTAACATGTAACGCTCTTTATTAAAAGCCTTTTTTTAACAAATTTTAGTTAGGAATATTTACGGTCTTGACAAGGTGGGATGAATTCCTTAACAGGGGGAACTGGATAAGCGTGGCCATCTCATGCAAGGAAAGAAAAAGAGGAGGTTTTTTCTATGGAGGTACAAAAGATAAGGGTTCTGGGTATCCATTCAAGTCCTTTCCGGGGGGGAAACACCGCATATCTTCTGGAGCATGCCCTGCAGGAGGCGGCAAAAGGGAGGGACGTGGAAACGGAAGCTGTGGCCCTGACCGGTCTTGCTTTTTCTGACTGTACGCAGTGCAACTGGTGTATGAGAAAACAGACCCCGGCGCAACTGTGTAAGATTGATGACGACATCTCGCCGATCCTCATGAAAATTCGGGATTGTGATGTCTTGGTTCTCGCTTCGCCGGTCTATTTTGCCAGACTTTCGGGACTGATGGCGTGTCTCATCGATCGGACCCGCTGCTTTATCTTTGGCAAGGAGAAGCATCTGGCCTTGAAAGGGAAGGTCGGAATTGCCTTGTCTGTCGCCTGGACAAGAAACGGCGGTATAGAAACGACCTTGGAAAGCATCCATAGCGCTTTCCTTCTCCATGAGATGTGGACCCCGTCCGTCCACCCCGCTGGGGCCATTTTCGGCGTCGGGGCCGTTTCCGGACAGATGAACGAGGACCTTTCCTACAAGACGGACAAACTCGGGGTACGGGAAGACAAGCAGGCCCTTCAGGCTGCTGGTATGATGATGAAAAAAGCGGTTCGCACCGCCGGTATGCTGAAGTCTTTGAAACAGTAAATGATACAGTTGTTCTGGATTCTCCGATCAAGTCGGGGAATGACTTCATGATGATGGATCATGACACTGTGTTTAGTGGATCGAAAATGAAACGCTCATGACGAAAATGCGTCACAAGGGGAGAAGCAACAATGAAGATCACCAGAAAGATAATTGCCATTAATGAAGAAAAGTGCGACGGCTGCGGGCTGTGCGTGACGGCTTGCGCCGAAGGGGCTCTGCAGATCATCGACGGCAAGGCAAGACTGGTCAGTGAGATCTATTGCGACGGCCTGGGGGCCTGCCTCGGGGAGTGTCCCCGGGGGGCCATTGACATGATTGAAAGAGATGCGGATGTCTTTGATGAGCAGGCCGCCGCAAACCATTTGCACCATCGGGAAGAACCGCCGTGCGCCTGTCCGGGGTCCATGATCCGGGAACTGCGGCCAGTTATGGCCGGGGAAGGGAAGGCGGCAGGGGAGGCAGCCCAACCATCGCAATTGAAGAACTGGCCGGTCCAGTTGATGCTCCTGCCCGTCAACGCCCCCTATTTAGCCGGGGCGGATGTAGTCATCGCCGCCGATTGCGTCCCCTGCGCCTTTGGAGACTTTCATCGCCGTTTTGTAAAGAACCGCATCCTCATCATCGCCTGTCCGAAGCTGGACAATGCGGCGTTCTATGTGGAAAAACTAACCGAGATGTTTGCGAAGAACGACATCCGGTCCCTGGAGGTCCCCTGTTGCGGCGGCCTCGTCCGGATTGTCCAGACGGCGATGCAGCAGGCGGGGAAAAAGATCCCGGTGACGTTCACCAAAGTAGCCATAGACGGGGGGATGATAAATCCGTGACTGCATTGTAAGCATTTGATTAATTTATTCCGCCTTCTTCCATGTCTTATCAGGATTATATGCCTTTATCCCCTGAGCAATCTTTGCCGTATTCTTACCAAGATCCTTCTGGTAGACCAGACCGTCTTTATTTACGATGAAGGTCATGACACCGGAATTACCGTATTGGGCAGGATATGCAACCAGTGCGAACCCGCCGATCATCTTGCCGTTGGCCACATAGCTGTATGCCCCTCCCGGAGCGTCTTTTCCCTGTTCTCTGAGAATTATGTAGTAATACCCATGAAAAGGAATTTTTTTGCCCTTACCTTCTTTCTGAAAGTATCCTTCTCTTGCGGCGCCGGCAATGAAGGCCCCCAGCGGGCTTTTTTGTTCGCCTTCTTTTGTCTCCCAGTAGAGACCATCCTTTTTACCCGGTGCGCTCAGAAACTTCTGGGCATATTCAAATAATCCGTCACCATCGTAATCCCTGGGTGCATATTCCAATTGTGCATCCACGTAAGCCTTGCAAGCCTGGATGGCGTTTAATTCATTCTTGCCGATCCTACGCTGGAGAATCTCTTCTTTGCCGGCTTTTGTATCGAAACGCCAGCCATTACCCTTTTTTACAACCGGAATTGGCATGGGCCAGTCATTATTACCTACATAGAGGATCGCTTTATTGCCATTTACGGTTTCCAGCCTGTTTTTTTCCTCATATGCCCTGACAAAATTATCACGTCCACTTTTATCGGCTACCTCATCACCGGAGAAAACTATATTCTTACTATCAGGACCAAAAATTGCCGTCAATTCTCTGGTATCGCGCGCTTTCATTGCCGTAACCACGGCTTTGAATGCTTCATCGGGAGAACCGAAGGTCTTCTGCTTCGGAGCCTTGGCAGAAACAGGGCAACTGAAGATTAAGGTGACCATGATAACGGCAAAGGTTATTGCCAGACCAAAGGGATGTACAAAATTATTTTTTGTTTTCGAAGTTATATGCATCATAATCCTTTTCCTCCTCAAGTGGTTTTTGATGGGTAAACAAGTATCGTTCTTCATCGCCGACCACCTCCACCACGGCCCATCCCGCCTCCACTGCTCCTTGCCGTGCCTCCCCCATCCCGTGCAGAGCTCATGCCCTGACTGCTTTCCCGACCACGGTCACTCTGCATCCTTGCCTCGCTGCCGCCGCGGTCCATACCATTGAAAGCGCCGGCAGATCCTTGCCTGCTGTCTGTCTGCCGACTCTGCGCTGGAGTACCTTTACGATCCTGCGTACCCTGACGGTCAGTGCTTTGACCGGTTCTTCCCCTGTCATCCGGGGCATGTCCCCTGTAATCACGTCTTGCATCTGCACTGCCCCGGTCGCGCTGTTGTCCGTATTTCTGTTGTGTGGCGTTGTCTCTATAGGCAACACCCTTCCGATGGGCCGGGTCGTGCTGCCATTCGGTACTGCCGCTGCCACCCACCTTATTGGTGTTATTTCTGTTAATATTAGCAGTATTCTGGCTTATATTTGCATTGCTGACGTATTTATTCCTGTTGATATTATTATTAATAGTATTATTTTGGTTGACATTAACATTGACGCTTCCGTGATTCCAGTTACAGCCTCCCCAGGCATAACCCCAGGCTGCACCAACGGCTACGCCTACGCCAAAGGATACGACACTGGCCCCTATAACCGCACCTGGCGGATAATAAGGATAAGGCGGATAGGCAGGATACATCCAGGGACCATATACTACGGCAGGATTATAGGCAGGGACGTACACCACTTGCGGACTGGCAGGTTCAATAATAATTGTCTGCGCCTGGGTGGTAACCTTCTGCTGATCCGTGCTTTTCAACGTACCCTGTGCCTGAGCCTTTGCCCTGAGCTTCTGCACGGTATCCATTACGCCCTTTTCCTGGGCTAGAAAGGCGTCTCCCAGCTTTTGCGTCCAATCAAGCTTGTCATTCATCATTGCCAGAACTGACGGAAAGTTTATCAGCGATTTGACGCTGGGATCCCAGTTCTGTTTCTCAAGGGCTGTCGTTAACTTATCTCCCTTGAGGTTCGGGTTTGTTTTGGCCCACCGTGCCGCTTCAACAATCTCAAGGGGATAGGTAGATGCCATCAGGATCTGCACCAGCAGTGAATCAGGGTAAAGGGCTATCGGGGCAAGCATCTGGTCCAACTCTTCCTGCTTGAACTGAGAAGATGCCGGTGGCGCCGGATTCTGGGCAAAAGCCCCGAAGGGTATTGCCAGAAGTAAAACAAGGCCCCATAACAATGTCTGAATAGATACCTTTTTTATCATGATTTTCCTCTCTTTATGTGCATTACGGGTAATAGCAACCCATCGGCACAGCAGTTTGCAATATTTTTCTGGAAAATGCCAGTCCTCTTTGCGAGTCGTGCAAGAGCAGGGTTAACGGCATTGCTCCTAGGTAAAAATCACTTTATCCTTCCCCGCAGCCTTGGCGGCATACATATTCTTATCCGCTCGGTTGATAAAGTGCATCATGTCTTCTTGCGGTTTCAATTGCGCCACACCGATGCTAACCGTTACATGAGCGTCCTTTCCCAACGCCGGTGTAAAGGTCTCTTGCCGGAAGCCCTCCCGGATACGTTCCGCAATGAGGTACCCCTGCTCACCTGTCGTTTCCGGAAGGATAACGACAAATTCCTCTCCACCATAGCGGCATGCTTGATCCAAGCGCCGCAAGCCACTGCGGATAACCTTCGCCAAGCGAATCAAAACGCCGTCGCCCTCTAAGTGACCGAAGGAATCATTGTATTTCTTGAAATCATCTACATCCAGCATCATTAGTGAAATCGAACGGTTATAGCGCACGCTGCGATTGGTCTCCGTTGTAAGTTGGTTGTAGAAGTGTCGAGAATTGTATAGTTTTGTCAGATTATCCGTTATGCTCAGCTCATGATAGCGCCCCTCGCTCTCCCGCAGATCGTTCTCTATGCGGTTTCTTTCCGCAATGATGATCCGTTCCCTGAGGACACGTTTGATCCTCACGATGAGTTCCTGTATCCTGATAGGTTTCAGGATGAAGTCACTGGCGCCCTTGGCGATGACATCCTCGTAGGTAAAGTTGCCGACCAGACCGGTCATCACGATGACGTTGCTGTCGTATTTCCCTTTAATGGCCTGAGTTAGGGCGATACCATCAAGGCGTGGCATGGAGATATCGGTGATCACCAAATCCATCGTCTCTTTTTCAAGGATTTCCAAGGCCTCTATCCCATCTGCGGCCTCAAGGCAACCATAGCCCAGATCGTTGACGGCCTCCCGGATCATTTGCCTCATTGTCGGTTGATCATCGACAACAAGTATCCGGAACTGCCCGCCATTGACCTTCTCATCTATATCCACAAGCATATTCGCTCAGCCTTTTCTTTACAGAAAATCATCGCGCAAGTCACCCTGCGCATACTTTCCGCAAATTTTTGATAAAACATTACTTTTTGACGGGGAAGTATAAGAGGGATAGTCGTGTATGTCAAATAATTGTTGCTAACAATAATTATTGCCACATAAAAAAAATTGATAGTTCCATCTTTAGTATTGACGGCAATAGCTGATTAACGTAGAAAACTCTTATACTGAGAAGAAAGTATGATCGCGTATGTTTGAAAAGAACCGGCTGCTATGGGAAAAAGGGGGAAAGGGATGGCCCCATTTTTCATTCATCAACGATGAATCAACCATGTGAGGGAGACTTTTATGGAAACTGAAAACAGAATAACGCCGTCAAGCCTTTTGCTGCAAATGGGCCCCTCGCCCGCCGACAACCGGGAGGGAATAACGACGGCCCTTCCCTGGAAGAGCAAGCTGGGAGGCGCCCAGACCAAGGCGCTCTTCCAGTATCAGGAGTTCCTCGATTCCATAAGTAACAACTATGCGCTGTTCGGACCTTTCGCTATGGCCGCCAGCATGCAAAGCACTTTCATTAGATCCAGCCTGATAGAACCGATCAAGGCCCATGCCCGTATCGCCGTACGCTCCGGCAGGGAACCGGATATGTTCCGGGATCTAAACGGCTGGATATACAAGAATTACAGCCGCCTGCTCTATTATATGTGCAGCTACTTCATTACAGACGGCAAGTTCAACCGGGAAACAGCACACCGCGTCGCCACCTCAGAGGCAGGGCACCAGAAACTGAAGGAATTCGTCCAGGAATTCGCCCAACTGGAGCACAGCTACAATGCCTTGGGCATGACAAGACTCAAGGCGATGAAGGAGATGCTCAAATGTCTGCTGATCGTGATCACGGAGACTCCCCTCGAAGGCGAGGATATGCCGTACATGAAGAAAAACGCCGACGGAACGGACGCTATGACCATGGAGGAATATCTTGTAGAGAACCGCTTCCGTATGGAATGCCTGCATAAAGCCAATGCCTTCGATCCCAAGGAGTATTCCGAGCGGGTCACCCACGGAAAGATCGGTTTCTCCCCCTATGAGATCGTCAGGGGATCGAAGATGCATAACGTCAGGCTTCGCCATTATGATCTGCCTAAGGGCATCAAGCCGAATGGCAATGTGCTTTATCTATCTACCCCGCTCATCAACAAGCCGGAACTGTTCGATCTTGCCGAGGGCAAATCCGTGGTGGAGGGGATGTTGAAAGAAGGCTATACGATTTATATGGTCGATTACGGCGATTGCGGTCCCGATGACACCCATCTTGGACTTGATTATTTCGGGAAGACTGTTCAAGACCATTATCTGGAGCTCATCAAGAAAAAGAACCCCCAGTCGGAGATTTTTGTCATGGGCTACTGCATGGGCGGGACACTGATGCTGCCCTACCTGGCCAGACGGGCGGAAGAGCGGAAAGCCCGCGGGGAGCAAATGGATGTCACCAAAATTGCACTCATGGCCTCCCCCACCAAGTTTGACGACGGAGACAGTGGCCACGGACCCATGCGTTCGTTCATTAGCCAGAATTACGATCCCTACATTATGAATGAACTGTTTGGTTCGGTGAATATTCCTCCCCAGGTTATCGATTTCGGGATGAATGAGATTCAGCCGGGTGTGCATTACACAGTTCTGTCCGGTTTCTACAGTCGCGCCATCTATTCCCATGCCATTGAAGACTCGGCGCCCTTTCTGTTCTGGCTGACCCACGGGACAAAATTCCCCGCGCAGGCTCACCGGGATTGGATACAGAAATTATTCATGGGCAACCAGCTCGTGGAGGGTACCTACTGCCTGCCGTCCACGAATCCGGATCTCGATGGGAAACCCGTCAACATGGACGCCCTTCGTGAAGCCGGCGTCCGGATCTTCGACTACCGGGGTTTGAGGGATCCCATCGCGCCGGCGGGTTCCTGCGTGGCAAGCCAGCTTTGGGGACAACACCTGGACGGCAACGTGATGGTGACGAGAGGTGGACTGAACCGGACCTTCGAGAAGAATATCGGACACATCTTCGTCGTGAGTAAACAACTTCTTGCGGAGTACCTGCAGATCGTCTCCGACTTCCTGCGCGGCGAGAGCTGCGAGGATGTGCATGAAAAGTGAATGGGACATTACAACTTCGATGAAATCATCCATCGGGAAAAGACCCATTTGGTCAAGTATGATATGAGAACTTAAAATTTCGGAACGGAAGACGTAACCCCGCTGTGGGTTGCCGATACGGATTTCCGCACGCCCGAGATCTGAAGAAAAATACGCCGCTGGCGGGGGCGGTTATCGAAGTCGATCAGGACAAGCTGCTGCCAGGTCCCGAGGACCAGGCGCCCCTCGGTGACGGGGATGGTTACCGACGGTCCCAGGAGGGCGGCTCGGACGTGGGCGTAACCGTTGCCGTCTCCCCAGCGGGCATCGTGGCGGTAGGGTATGCCGGTCGGAGCCAGTCGTTCCAGGGCGTCCACGAGGTCCCGGACGACGCCGCTTTCATACTCGATAGTCGTAATGGATGCGGTTGAGCCGGGTACGGAGATGAGGGCCTGGCCTTCATTGATCCGCGCTTCCCGCACTTTGCTTGCTACGTCGTCGGTGATGTCAATGACGTCGGTTCCCGCCGACGTAGCGTATGTCAAAGGGTAGCTGAAAATCTTCATCCGAATACTCCCGTCTAATAAGATTCCATACCGTAGTAAATAGGCGAGGCCATAACGAGGACATCGGCACCGCGGACCGATTCCAGGACCGATTCCAGATCATCTTTAAGAATGCACTTGTCTAATTTGGTCTTGCAGGCCATGCATGCCTGGCATCCCCGGTAGGTTAATTTGTTGAGATGAATCATCTGGACCTTAGCTCCTAACTCCTTCGCCCGCTCACAAAGGCGTTTGGCCAGGGTGGAACTGTTTCCTTTCGGTCTTGGACTTCCTAAAAGACAAGCGATTTTCATGTTATCCATGCCTCCTCTCCTGCCCATGCAGATTAAAAACTTTAATGTCTCTATACCAGAAGGGGTAAAAATAATCAGCTCTGTAAAAGGATGATGATCTAAGAAAGGCCTTCAAGAAGATATATCCACTCGATATAACTTGCAAAAAAATATAATCAGCCCCTTTCTTTGAAACCCCCTTGCATTTCTCGCAACAATCCATAAAATAGGAGACAAAGACTTGGAAGGGAAGGTGGCATGGCCCCCGATTCTCAGCATGAAGATCCTGGCTTTGGAGGCCTGACCGATACGGATGACGATGTCTCCCTGGACGAGCCGGCGATGTTTAAGGTGATTCTGCACAACGATCATTATACGGCCATGGACTTTGTCGTCGAGGTCCTCATGAGAGTTTTTCAAAAGTCGGCAGCGGAGGCGACGAAAATAATGCTGGATATCCATCAACTCGGTCATGGTGCCTGCGGGATCTATACATATGATATAGCGGTGACCAAGACATCCCGGGTCCACGCCATGGCCAAAGACCGGGGTTTTCCCTTGAAGTGCAGTTACGAAAAGGCATGAATTTTGAGTTAAATAATCCTGAAGCCGGGTATCATTCCATCGTCCCGCTTCAGTTTGGCATGAGAACCAGGAGTAACCAATGAAAATCAGCGAAGAACTTGATTCCATATTCAGAGCGGCCTATACGGAGGCAAAGCTCAGGTCTCACGAATACCTGACCCCCGAGCATATCCTTTTTGCCGCCCTGTTCTTTGAATCTTCCGGTGATATTATCCGCGCCTGCGGGGGTGATGTAAAAAATCTACAGATGCGTCTGGAAGATTTTTTTGCCACCAAATTACCGAAAATGAAAAAGGAAACGGAGCCTGTTCAGAGCGCCAGTTTCCAGAACGTCATTGAAAGGGCGGTCTGGCATACCACCTCGGCCCAGAAGGGAGAACTCGATATCGGCGATATCCTCATTTCCATCTACGATGAGCGGGAATCTTATGCCGCCTTTTTCCTCCATCGCGAGAGCATAACGAGAATCGATCTGCTGAATTACGTTTCCCATGGTATTGCCGCAGCGCCCAGGGAAAAACCGGGTACGGCGGAAGGGGACAAGCGGACGGCCTCCGGGGAAAAGGAAAACAAGGTTCTGGCTACCTTTACGACGGAACTGGTGGAGAAGGCCAAAGCGGGAGAACTGGACCCCCTCATCGGCAGGGAAGACGTCATTGAAAGGACCATGCAGGTCCTCTGCCGTCGCTATAAGAATAACCCCGTCCATGTCGGGGAGGCGGGAGTGGGCAAGACGGCCATCACTGAAGGGCTGGCCCAGTTGATTGCCCAGGACAAGGTCCCCAAACCTCTGAAGGGTGCCAAGATCTATTCCCTCGATATGGGGGCCCTGCTGGCGGGGACCCGTTACCGGGGGGATTTCGAGGAGCGGTTGAAAAAGGTGATCGCTGAGCTCCAGAAGATTCAGAATGTAGTTCTTTTCATTGATGAAATCCACACCATCGTCGGCGCCGGCGCCGCCTCCGGGGGGGCAATGGACGCCTCGAATATCCTGAAGCCGGCCCTGACCTCCGGGAAGATGAAATGCATCGGCGCCACCACTTATGATGAATACCGGAAATGTATGGAAAAGGACCATGCTCTATCCCGCCGTTTCCAGTCAATTGACATTCCCGAGCCATCTGTGGAGGATACAGTCAGTATCCTCAAGGGTTTGAAAGACCGCTACGAGTCCTATCATCAAGTTTCCTACACGGAGGAAGCCCTGCGGGCCGCAGTGGAGCTATCGGCCCGCCACATCAACGAGCGGTATCTGCCCGACAAGGCCATCGACGTCATGGATGAGGCCGGCGCCAAGACCCGTCTGTACCGGGAAGATCAGGAAGGGACCATTACGATCACCCCGGCAGATATGGAAAGGATTGTGGCGCGGATGGCGCGGATTCCGGAGAAGTCTGTTTCTTCATCGGAAAGCACTCAGCTTCGTTTCCTCGATCTGGATCTGAAAACACATATATTTGGACAGGATCAGGCCATTGACATGGTTGTCCAGGCCATTCGCCGCTCCCGGGCGGGCTTCGGGGATAACAACAAGCCCGTTGCCTCGCTGCTGTTTGCCGGCCCGACGGGAGTCGGGAAAACTGAATTGGCCAGGCAATTGGCCCTGTCCATGGGAATTCCTCTCCATCGTTATGACATGTCGGAGTATCAGGAGAAGCATACCGTCTCCCGTCTCGTCGGCGCCCCTCCCGGCTATGTTGGATTTGAAGAAGGAGGGCTCCTCACCGAGGCCATTCGGAAATCTCCCCATGCCGTCCTGCTCCTCGATGAGATCGAGAAGGCTCATCCGGATATCTTCAACACCCTTCTCCAGGTGATGGACTATGCCACCTTGACGGATAACAACGGCCGGAAGGCGGATTTCCGAAATGTCATCATTATCATGACCTCCAACGCCGGGGCCCGGGACATCGGCCGGGTGGAAATCGGCTTCGGTGAGCGCCGGATAAGCCGCCAAGCGGTGACCGAAGCGATCAAGAAGATCTTTACCCCGGAATTCAGAAACCGTCTCGATGCCGTGGTGACCTTCAATGGCCTGACCAGGGAGGATGTGATCAATATCGTGAAAAAGCAGCTCCGGGAATTCCAGAAACAGTTAGACGAGAAGGATATTACCCTCGATATGACCGAGGCGGCGATTGACTGGTTAGCTGACAGAGGCTATTCCGACGACTTCGGGGCCCGTCAGATTGCCCGTCTCATCCAGGAAAAGGTAAAGAATTTCTTTGTGGAGGAAGTCCTTTTCGGAAGGCTGGTAGCGGGTGGGCCCGTTCACGCCGGTGTGGAGAATGATCAGATCGTCCTAAATGTCCTCGATGCCCATATTCCGGCTGACTGAAGAGGTCGTCTTTCCCCCGCCCCGTCTTGCTTCCGAAGAGGGGCTTCTCGCCGTCGGCGGCGACCTGGCCCCGGAGCGCCTGATTCTGGCTTACAAAAGTGGGATCTTCCCCTGGTATAGCGAGGGGGAGCCCATCCTCTGGTGGTCGCCGGACCCCCGCTTTGTCCTTTTTCCTGACCAGTTGAAAATCTCCCGCAGCATGAGGGGTCTGTTGAAGAAAAACCTTTTTACCGTGACCTTCGATAAATGTTTCCATGAGGTAGTCGCAGCCTGTCAGGAAACGCGGAAAGGACGGGAGGAGGGGACGTGGATCACCGCCGCAATGACGGTGGCCTATATCCGTCTCCATGAATTGGGCCTAGCCCATTCCGTGGAAGCCTGGAGGGAGGGAACTCTGGCGGGGGGACTCTATGGCGTTTCCCTGGGGAAGTGCTTTTTCGGGGAATCCATGTTCACGAAGGTCCCTAACGCCTCCAAGGCGGCGCTTATTACTCTGGTTAAAACCCTGGCGAGATATGATTTTCGACTCATTGACTGTCAGGTCTATACGGACCACCTGCACAGCCTGGGTGCGGAGATGATTTCTCGATGTCGTTTTCTGCGTCTGTTGAACACGGCCCTTGCTGAGGAGACCCTGCGGGGAAGCTGGTGTTTTCTGGCGGAAGGCCACGGGGCATCCGGGACAGAAAATGTGTTTTCTCCCGTTCTTGTCGCCTGCCGACGCAGATATGCCGATCCCTATTTCGTCAACAACAAATCATTGTCATCATAAGAAAAAAAGATTAAAGAGTAAAGTATGATGAATCATAAAAAGTCTACAAGCTGGGCATAATCGACGGCATCGTAAAAAGATCCGCAGGCAAGGCGCACAAGTCCTGAGGAATGAGGCGTACTTGTCGTACGCCGCAGAGACGAAGGATGCAGCGCAACGCAGCATCCGGACTTTTTACGATGCCGTCAAGAACGACTTGGAGGAGGTGTGTATTATGAAAAAGAAAGAGACGGATTATTTTACCGCCCTGTATGATGTGGCCAGGGTGATCAATGCCTCCCTTGAACCGGCCCGGGTCCTGGTGGTAATCGTCCAGTGCGTAGTGAAGGCCATGGACGTCAAGGCCTCAAGCATCCGGCTTCTCGATGATCGGGAAAAGAAACTGATCCTGGGGGGAGCATGCGGTCTTTCCGAGGCTTACCTTCACAAGGGACCGATCCTGATCGAGGAAAGCGGCATCGACAAAAAGGCGCTGAAGGGCAAGACGATCTACCTTAAAGACGCCCAGACTGATAAAGGTTTCCAGTATGGAGAAAAGGCAAAGGCGGAGGGCATCAAGTCGGTCCTCGTCGTGCCCCTGATGGTCGAGAAAAAGGTCATCGGGGTACTGCGGGTCTATAGTGACAAGGTCGGGGAGTTTCATGAGAAGGAACTTCAGTTTCTCCAGGCCGTGGCCAACCTTAGCGCCATCGCCATTGAAAACGCCCGCCTCCATCAGATTCTCCAGGTTCGTTGTGATCTGATGACGGCGCACAAGTACCGCATTGATGATAATTAAGGGAGGTGCGACGATGATTCGCCTTGGTATAAACGGTTTTGGAAGAATTGGGCGGCAGGTGCTCAGGGCTGTCTTGGAGAGATACCCGCAGACCCTGCAGGTCGCGGCCATCAACGATCTCTTCGATGTGGAGACCAATGCCCACCTGTTCAAATATGATACAAATTACGGCCGTTTTTCCGGCGACATGGTCGTGAAGAAGGACACCTTCGTCATCAACGGCCAGCCCATCAAGAACTTTGCCTTTCGCGACCCGGCGTCAATTCCTTGGGATGACGAGGGAGTGGACATCGTTATCGAGAGCACCGGGCTCTTTCTCACCGGTCCCAAGGCGGCGGCCCATCTCCAGGCAGGGGCAAAGAAGGTGATCATTACCGCCCCTGCCAAAGAGGAAGACATCACCATCGTCATGGGGGTAAATCACAAGCAGTATTCCCCTCAGAAGCATCACATCATCTCCAATGCCTCCTGTACAACCAACTGCCTTGCCCCGCCGGTTCTGGTTATCCACCAGGTCTTCGGGATCGAGAAGGGGATGATGACGACGATCCATTCCTATACAAACGACCAGCGGATCCTCGATATGGCCCACAAGGACCTCCGCCGGGCCCGGGCGGCGGGCCAGAATATCATTCCCACGACCACGGGGGCGGCAAAGGCACTGAGCCTGGTGATTCCCGAGTTGGCCGGACGTTTTGACGGCTATTCCCTCCGCGTTCCCACGCCTACCGTATCCATCGTCGATTTCACGGCGGAATTGAAGATGAAGACCACCACGGATTACCTCCGCAAGGTCCTGATCATGGCGGCACGAAAATCCCTCAAGGGGATCATGGCCTGTGAGGAGGATCGCCTCGTTTCGACGGATTTCAAGGGGAATGAGCATTCCTCGATTATCGATCTGGAATTTACGCAGGTCCTGCACGAAAACATGGCCAAGGTTGTGGCCTGGTATGACAACGAATGGGGATATTCGTGCCGGGTGGCCGATCTTTCAAATTATATCGCCCAAAAAGGATTTTAACAAGGCATGAGCGTTCACGTTCTGGTCATTGATGACGACGAGGTTGCCTGTGAGTTTCTCCAGGAGGCCCTGACCCGGGAAGGGTATGACGTTCATTACCATACATCGGCAAAGGCTGCACTTGCCGAAGATCTGTCCCAATTTGATCTCCTCATGTCGGATATCCGGATGCCGGGGATGGACGGTCTGGAGTTTCTCAAGCGCGTCCATGAGAAGTGGCCGGATCTGCCGGTGATCCTCATGACGGCTTACGGGTCTTTGGAGACGACCATGGACGCCTTGCGTCTCGGGGCGTGGGATTATATCAGCAAGCCCTTCTCCCCCGAGGCAATTCGGGGGATGGTAAAAAAGGTTCTCGATGTAAGGGAATTGCGCCAGCGGCGCGGCCGAGGAGCGCACAAGGTCAAGGAGGATCACCAGTTTATCGGCTCCTCGGCTACGATGGTCGACTTTTACAAGCAGGTGGCACGAGTGGCCGACGCCGAGGCCAGTGTCCTAATCGAAGGGGAGAGCGGCACGGGCAAAGAACTTACCGCCCGCTCCCTTCATCAGTTAAGTATCCGCCGGGACAAATCTTTTGTGGTTGTTCACTGCGGCGCCATTCCCGATACCCTGTTGGAGTCGGAATTATTCGGATATGAGAAGGGGGCCTTCACCGGCGCCGATCATGCCCATCAGGGTCTGATCGAATCCGCCCAGGATGGGACCATTCTTCTCGATGAGATCACCGAGATGTCCACGGGGCTTCAGGCAAAATTGTTGCGGTTTATGCAGGATGGAGAGGTGCGGCACCTGGGAGGGCATACGGTACGTCATGTTTCCGTCCGGGTGGTGGCGGCGGCTAACAAGGACATCGATGAAGAAATCAAAAAAGGCAGCTTCCGGTCCGACCTCCTCTACCGGTTTGTCGTTCGCCTGCACATGCCCCCCCTTAGGGAGCATAAGGAAGATCTTCCCCAACTCGTGGAATCCCTCCTGAAGAAACTGGGATACACCACGGTCAGGATTTCCGATGAGGCCATGGAGCTTTTCCTGGCCTATGACTGGCCGGGAAACGTTCGGGAGTTGCAGAACGTCATCCAGCAGACCCTGCTTTTGTCCCCTTTCGGACTGATCCTTCCGGAGTATCTGCCGGTCCGGTTTCAGAAGAAAAAAGAAAGAGAAAAAGATGAGCTGTCTCCCTTGGAGGAGGCAGAACGGGATCAGGTCCTCCAGTGCCTGAAAAACGTCATCTGGAATCAGACCCGCGCTGCCACGGCCCTGGGTATCGACCGTAAGACCCTGCGCTCCAAGATACAGCGTTATGGGTTATTCAAAGGAGCGGGGTCGGAATTTACTCCCTGAAAGAGACCCGTCCTCACCCCGGCCCACCCCTCAAGGGGAGCTATGGGGAATAAAGCCACCTCTGTGCCAGTTCCAATATTCTATTGCCTGCTGCTCATTGCCTGCTCATATACCGGCAGGTAAAGACTGACCGTGGTTCCTTCTCCCGGTTGTCCTTTGATCTCCATATGCCCGGAATGAATCTTTACGATATCCTGGACAATCGCCAATCCCAGTCCTCTCAATCCTTCTTCGGTATGGGTGCTGAAGAAAGGTTCGCAGATTTTTGCCATGATCTCCGGGGGGATCCCCGGTCCGTTATCCCCGATGGAAATGGCGATCCTCTGATTCACTGCATCCAAAACGGCAAAGACGGTAATGACGCCTTCATCTCTTCCGGAAAGGGCTTCGGTGGCATTTTGAATGAGGTTCAGCAAGGCTGTCTGAATCCGGTAGCGGTCAACATGGAGCAGGGGAAGGTCCGGGGGCGCCTGAACCTGAATAGCGATGTTCATGTTCTGGATCATGGGTTCCACGAGGGGCAGGGTTTCGTTCAATAGTTCCTCTACTGTTGTGGCCTCAAAGTGGGGTTCCGGCGGCCTGGTCACCCGTCGAATGTTCTGAATAACCGTATGGAGCCGCTGTGTTTGCTGAACGATGAGTTCCAGCTTGCGGTTGACATCGGGAGGCCAATGTTCTCTTTCAAGGAGGAGCCTGGCAAGACCGGCAATGGAATGGAGGGGCGTCCCCATATCGTGAGCCAGGGTGGCCGTCAGATAGCCCATGGCGGTGAGTTGCTGGAGCTGATTGACCTGGTTCTGTAACTGGACGACCTTGAGGGTCTCCTCCTGAACGCGATTCTCCAGATGTTCCGTCAATTCCAGATTGCGCGCCAGAACCTGTTCGATTTCCCCGGCCATGTCATCGAAGTGGGCGGCTAAATGTCCCAACTCGTCTTGCCTTTTAAGATGGATGCGATGCTTGTATTTCCCTTCTTGAAATTCATCAATCGTTTTGGTGATGGTTCGGAGCGATCTGCCGATCAACCAGTCGTAACTGACAAACAGGACGATGAAAATAATGAGCAATAGGCCGACGCTGCTGTAGAGGAGCAGGATCTTCGCCCGGCCCAGGATTTCCGTCCGCGTCTGGGAGAAGCTGATCATTCCAACAACATGGATGCTCTTGTCCCGTTCGGAAACATCGGGATAGAGCAACCCCAGGGCGGGACCGGCCTCGGTGTTGATGCTCAGATACTGTGGTTTCATCGTTTCGATAGCTGTTGCGACGATGTTATCCGGCCAGTCGTAGGCGATGCGACCTGCCCCGGCGACAAATTCGATTGTTCCCTTTTCGACGGCGAAAAGATCGATGCGCGCCAGGCGAGTATCGGTCTGAAGATGGTCTTTCAAGGTCATGTCCAGGGCGGACAGACCGCGGCGGGTCGGGAAATACTCATAATAGGTGCTCACGGTATCGGCAAGTTCATCAAGACGACGGGCCTGCTGTTCGACGAGGAGATTGTCGAAGACCTGTAGTTGCACCCATCCCCAGGCAGCCATGGTCATGGCAATGGCAAGGACGGTAACAAGCATCAGACGGGTACGAATAGTCATAGAAAGCACTTTAGCATACACTTGCGGCTCTGCAAGTTATTATTTAACAGTTATTATTTACCAGGTGTGCCGGGGGGAACGTTGACGGCAGTCTTTGTGTCGTTGGGGGGGGTAACTTTTTTCTTTGTAACTTTGCTGATCCGTTTAGCGATGTTCTGATTATCCTTGGCGATATAGCTTACCCCCACTTCATCGCCCACCTTTATCTTGTCCAGGGGTTTGACCAGGGAAAAATCCATGGTTTCCACCGTGCCTTTGACATTCCGTTCGATCTTTATTGCCTCGGGTGAGATTTCAATGACCTTCCCGGTAGCTCGCATGCGTGTTTCCCGGGGGAGAGTCTTTTTGGGAGCAGGTTTAATAGGAACGGTTTTCACCGTCGTCGATTTTACCGAATAGGGATCGGACTGATCGACTGCGAAGGAGGGCGCTGTGCAAATGAATACTACAAAAAATAAAACTGCCAGCCAACGCTTCACCCGGACCTCCTATAAATATTTACCCTTAAATGATGCAAATATTACGCCATGATGATATTTGTGCCGGGTATTATACGTGTCAACTTGCCGAAAATAAATGCTTAATCGGTGCATGTCCAATAGAGGCTGCCACAGATGAACCGGCGGGGAAAGGTGAATAAATCCCCAAGGGTTGAGGAATTTTTCATCATATCCTTGACCGGGCCGACCTATTTGTGTTAGCGGTCCGGCAAATTGTTCTTGTTCGGGAAGGATTAGTCTTTGGAACAAAAGACCTTTAAATATTATGACATGATCATGGCCCTTTTCGTGACGGTCCTGATTATGAGCAATATTTTGTCTTCGGCGAAGATTGTCGATTGGGGGATTTCGCTATTCGGCATTCCCCTGGCCTTCGATGCAGGAACGATTCTGTTTCCCGTCAGTTACATCTTTGGCGATATCCTCACGGAGGTCTATGGTTATCGACGTTCCCGGCGGGTGATCTGGATGGGATTTGCCTGCCTGATCCTCTCCAGCCTTCTTTTGCACTGTGTGAAGCTCATGCCGGGGGAAGCGCTCTGGGAAAAGATGGCGGGGCAGGCTGCCTATAACGCCATTCTGTCGGGAATGACTTCCGGAGGGATTGTCCTGGCAAGCCTGCTGGGCTACTGGCTGGGTGAGTTTTCCAATTCCTACGTACTGGCCAAAATGAAGATCCTTACCCGGGGACGCTGGTTGTGGACCCGGACCGTGGGGAGCACCCTTGTCGGCGAAGGGATTGACACCCTCGTTTTTGTTGCCGTTGCCGTCCTCTTCGGCGTCTTTCCGGCGGCCCTTTTCGTTACCCTGGCCTTAACGAATTACCTCTTCAAGGTCGGCGTCGAAGTGCTTATGACACCGGTCACCTATGCCGCCGTAGGGGCTCTCAAGCTGGTAGAACATGAAGATTACTATGATCGCGGGACGAACTTCAATCCCTTCCGGATCTCCCAGGCCTGAGAAGACATTCCGCAACCCTAAAGGACGCCGGCCATGATTCCTGAATCGGTCCGCGATTGGAAGGCCAGGCGCTTGATGTCCCGGAAGCCTGCTGACGCCATCATCTCTCGGATTTCTCCCTCCCCATAGGATCGCCCCCCTTCTGTTCCCACGAGCATATTCAGGGAGAAGAGGGCCGGATGGAGGGGACTGTCCATGGTATCATCCAGGATGAATTCATGAATGAGGATCATCCCGCCCGGTGCGAGGGCTCGGGCCGCTTTTGCGATCATGGCCCGGCAGACCTCCGGCCCCTCCCCGTGGAGGATCTGGGAGAGCCAGACCGCGTCGTAAGGCCCCCCGAAATTGTCGCTGACAAAGTCTCCTCCGGCAAATTCAATGCGGTCCGATAGGCCGAAGCGGCGAATCGTCTGCTCCGCCAGCGGCCTTGTCGTGGGCAGATCAAAGATCGTGGCGTGGAGTCCCGGGTTTTTCAGACAGAAGTGGATGGCGTAGGTCCCCGGCCCCCCGCCCAGATCCAGGAGACGACTTCGGCCGGAGAGGTCCACTGCCTCGGCTACTAGGGGCCCCATGATGCTGGCGATGGTGAACATCCCCATGAGGAAGTTTTTCCGGACCGTTTCGTTATCCACGGCCGCCGAGATTCGCTGGGGATGCCCCGTTTTTACGGCCTCCGCCAGACGATTCCATGAATCCATCAAGTTATGGTGGTGCAGGATGAGATGGCCGATATAGCGAGGCGATTTCCCGGACAGGAGGGTGAGGCTTTCCTCTGTATTGGCGTATCCGTATCCGTCCCGCCGCAGGAGACCCATGGCCGTGAGGGCGTTCAACAGTAAGGGGACGCCCCGGTGACTGCCGCCGATGGCCCGTCCTATTTCTTCCGCCGTTAAGGCCTCTCGGCCTATCACGGTAAAGATCCCCAGCTCAACCGCGGCATGAAGAGCACAGCTCTTCCAGTAGGCACCGGACATTTCCAGGATCGTCTCCGCCGTAATGTTCATGATATTGCCTCCTTGCAACACTGAGAGTAAGGAAAGTATAGGGAAAGCAGCTTTGCATGTAAAGAAAAATATCCATTCCGAAAACAAGCTGCCGTCGTTTCGTTCAACACCTTGAAAGATTCTTTCAAAAGCCGAGGGCAAACAAGTCCCCTTTTTCCCTTCCCGAGGTCTCAATAAAAAAATATTTGCCTTTGCAATCAATAATTTATAAAATTATTAGCCGTTTGTTTTCAACCTGGCACGCATTTTTCATTAAGATAAGTCAAACGAAAGCAAATAAATAAAAAATAAATAAAAACAAATAGGAGGACACAGATCATGAAAAAGACATTAGGAACGATGGTAGCGGCAATGGTGGTTGTTCTTTTAACGGGAACTTTCGCGATGGCAGAATACGCAGCAGCCGGTGTGTCTAACTTCCCCTACTTCCAGCTTGGTTGCCTCATTATTGGCGGGATGGTCATCATCTCCCTGAAGCACAAGTATGAGAAGATGTACACGGGTGAGGTTGCCGGGGTTTTCGCCCTCTATACCGTCCTGATTGCCCTGTTCACCAATCCGGTCATTACGACGATCAAGAACATGGTCGGCTGAGACCAAAGACATCTCTTACAAAAACCCCCTGACGACACCGGTTCGTCAGGGGGTTTTTGTTTTACCCGTTCATCAAAGATAAAACATTGACAAAATGAACATTATCGTCCTATGTTTCCGCCCCTGAAAAGCCCGGCGATTTATTTATTATTGACGGCACTTTGGAAGGTATTTCCATTATATTCCGGGGGTATGTCACGATCAGATTACAAGCGGCCGGCCACGCCGGGACGGCTGCAAAAGGAAAGGTTACATGAAATATACCAGATCGCCCCTCAGCCGTGGCTATGCTAATCAAATCCTCAAAATTGACCTGAACAACCGGACTATCGCGCCGACGTCCCTCGATCCGCAAATCCGGGATTATTTTATCGGCGGGCGCGGTCTGGCCCTTTATCTGCTCCATAAAGGCATTTCGCCGGGGACAAACTCCTCCGACCCGGAGAATCCCCTGATCTTTTCCCCCGGCCCGTTAGGCGGCATTCCCCAGTTTCCGGGTACGAGCAAGTGTATGGCCGTTTCCCTGTCGCCTCTGACCGGCATTGCCGGTGTCTCTAATTTCGGCGGCCATTTCGGAGCCTATCTCAAATACGCCGGTTTTGACGCCCTGGAAATTACCGGGAAATCCCCAACGGAGATCATGATCGTCATCGATAGTTTTCGGGAAGAAATATCCATTATGGAGTTCTCCGTACCGGACCAGGTATTTGATCTGGAGCGGGCAATCGCCGAGAGGTTCGTCCAGGCAGGGTATGAAAAGAAGAACCTCGTCTTTCTGACAACAGGGGCCGGGGCCGGTAAAACTAATTATGGATGCATCAACAGCCATTATTTCGACGCTACAAAGATCCAAGATGAAACCAAAGGATTCTTCCGGACAAAGCAGGCGGGCCGCACCGGTCTTGGTACGGTAATGCACGCAAAGAAAATCGGAGCTATTGTGGTTCTTGCCGAACATCCCCGCGGAAAAAATCCCTTTGGAGCCGCCGACTGGGACAGGGTGAAGAAGGCAGGAGAAAAGCTGGGGAAAGTCGTCAAGGAAGTCGATCCCCAATCCCTGCGGATGCACCGCAAGGGCAGTGCCGGGCTTATTGCCTTCATGAACAAGCAGGAATACCAGTCCCTGCCCGTGAGGAATTACCAGTTGGGATCCGATCCCCATGCCGATACAATCACCGGGAAATTCTATGCCGAGCACCTTTTCGATCACCGGGGCATGGACGGGTGTTTCCCCGGCTGTAACCTCCGCTGCACCAAAGGGGGCGGGGTTACCTTGACTTCCGGGGAACATAAGGGCCGCAAGGTCTGGGTCGATGGCCCTGAATATGAAACCGCCGCCGGTTTCGGCTCCAACCTGGGCATCTGGAATGCCGAATTCATCATGGAGGCCAACTGGCATTGCGACAATTACGGGATCGATACCATCACCACTGCCGTGATCATTGCCTTCCTCATGGAATGCTTCCAGCGCGGCTATCTCACGAAAGAAGATACGGATGGCCTGGAACTCATCTGGGGTAATGAACAGGCCGTCTTGAGTTTCATCCATCAATTGGCCCGTCCGGAGACAGTGATGATAAAAGTGGCGGGGAAGGGCATGCTCCCGCTGATCGACTGGGTTGCCGATCAATATGTGAAGAAAAACGGCAAGATCGATCCCCGGGAAGAACTGATGAAATTCGCCATGCAGACCAAGGGACTTCCCTTTTCCCTCTACCGGACCCACCGTTCCCTGTCCATGCAGGCCTCCTATGCCGCTGCCAGCGACATAGGAGCGCACCACGCCGCAGCCTGGCTTATCAAGGTGGATCTCTTGGGGGCCTTCCCGACCTTCCAGGACAAGGCCCGGGCCTTGATCACCTACCCCCGGGTCCGCCTGGGGAACGATAATATGGGCCTCTGTAAGCTGCCTTGGGTTGATGTCTTCAATCCGGAATCGGAAAAAATCAAGGATACGGACAAGTATATCAATCCGGCTTCCCAAGAGATCTACGCCGACTTCTATAACGGGATGCTGGGCACGGACATGACCTGGGAGTCAATCTTTGCCCAGACGGACCGGGATATAAATCTCCAGCGGGTCATGAATGCCATGGTCTATGGTGGTAACACCGGACGTTACGACCGGATCCCGGACCGGGCTCTGGCCCCCATCGACGACGCCCTCTACGAGGCGGAAAGGGACTATCACGATGGGGAAATCTCCCGGATCATGGACAAATCCCTCGCTGCGATCCGGAGCATGGCGACGGCGGAAAAACGAATTATTTTGATGAACTACCGCCGGGAACAGTTAGCCAAGCTGGTTCAGGAATACTATCGGGAACGGGGCTGGAACGTCTCCGGCATCCCGACGGTTGCGACCCTCCAGGACCTTGGTCTGTGGCCGTTCCTGAAGGAAGAAACCCGGACGAAGCTCGCCGAACTCCTGGCGGTGAGGCCTTGACTACGATTACCGGGATCGCCGCATGTCATTGATTTAATGGAAGAAAGGCCTATGAGAAGGAGCGACAATGACCACCGCTAAGACAATTCAGGTAGAAGACAAATACACACCGCCATTTTTTAGAAAGATACCTGTCTCGATTGAGCGGGGTGCAGGCGTCCATGTCTGGGATGAAGAAGGAAACAGGTTTATAGACTTCACCTCAGGCTGGGGAGTCACCTGCCTTGGTCACGCCCATCCGGTGATCACCGATGCGCTCCTGGAACAGAGCAAAAAGATCATCCAGAATCCAAATTCGGGGCTGACTTACTCTCCAGCGCGTGCCCGTCTTCTGTCGTTGATGAGCGGAATCCTCCCCCCACCCCTGACCCGGGTGTTTTTCTCCAACAGCGGGGCGGAAGCGAACGATGCCGCTATTAAGCTGGCGCGCAAAGCAACAGGCAGGCTGGACGTGATCGCCATGGACCAGAGCTTCCATGGTCGGACAATCAGCACAACATCAGCCACAGGTCAGACTAAGCACAGGGAGAAGTACAACCCGTTGATGCCCAACTACCGGTTTGTCCCCTATGATGATCTGGATGCCTTGAAAAGGGCCTTTAATAACAATGTGGCGGCGCTGATTTTAGAGCCGATTCAAGGCGAGGGTGGCGTAATAATCCCTGCCGATGGTTATCTTAAAGAAGTTAGCAGACTGTGCAAGGCAAACGGCAGTCTGCTCATCATAGATGAAATACAGACAGGGTTTTGCCGAACCGGCCCGATGTTTGCGATTGGCCCTTTGAATGTTGAAGCAGACTTTATGACCATGGCGAAAGGAATAGCAGGAGGTTTCCCATTCGGCACCTTTGCGATGTCGGAGGCCGTTGCCGCGAAGCTTGAGCCCGGTGATCACGGTGGAACCTACTGTGGTAATCCGCTCGGTTGTGCAGTGGCTTACGCTGTTATCAAGTATTTGCTCGACCACCATGTCTCCGCCGATGTTATGAAAACAGGCGGGTTTGCCCTTGACCGGATGCGTAAGTGGATGCGGGCATATCCGGAGATGATAAATGATGTCCGAGGCAGAGGGTTGCTTCTGGCAATAGAGTTCTGCGATGAGAAAACAGCCGGTGATGTTGCCGGCGGATGTCTCGATAGGAGCCTGTTTGTCAGGCAGACGCAAGGAAACATGATCAGGATATTCCCCGCCCTGAACATCACGCAGGAAGATATGGAAGAAGGGCTCATGTTGCTCGAAGAGGCAATCGATAAAGCCACATGAAAGGGCGGCTAACAAATAATATTTGTATGACTTGTTATGGGTAGGTATAAATATCAGGGTATAGGTTTCGGTTGTTTTATCTGCTTTCTTCCTGTAAACTTCACAGACCGATTTGTCATCTTCATCCCGGATTTCTAATTGAATTCAAAGGAAATGAAACAGCATCTGCACAAAATGGTAAAAGGAGTGACCTATGAATGCCGATACTGCCTCTCAGTTGGAAATGAGGAAATTCGTTGCCCCGGAATTCGTTTTTGGTGCCGGGGTGATCGAACTCGCCGGTCAATACGCTATCAATTATAATGCCAGGAAAATACTGCTGGTTACTGATCCCGGTGTCAAGAGGGCGGGTTGGACCGGTGCCGTTGAACAATCGCTGAAAAAAGCCGATATCCCGTATGTCGTTTTCGACTGCGTAACCCCCAACCCCAAGGATTACGAGGTAATGGAAGGAGTACAAGTTTATCGGAAGGAACAATGCGATGTAATCGTCGCGGTTGGGGGAGGAAGTCCGATGGATTGCGCCAAGGGGATCGGTATCTCAAGCAGCAATGCCATGCATGTGCTCTCCTTCGAAGGGGTGGATCAGGTTCCGGTGCCGGGGCCGCCGCTGATCTTCATCCCCACTACGGCCGGGACAGCCGCAGATATATCCCAGTTTGACATCATCACTGATACCGTCCGGAAGGTCAAGATCGCCATTGTCAGTAAGTTGGTGATCCCGGACGTATCGCTTATCGATCCCTGCACAACGATCACCATGGATCGACACATGACGGCGGCCACAGGTATGGATGCCCTGACGCATGCGGTTGAAGCCTACGTGTCCAATGCCAGTTCTCCGGTCACCGACCTCTTCGCGCTTGATGCGATCAGATTGATCCGGAAACACCTCCTGGATGCGGTGGAACAACCGACAAACATGTCAGCGAGGGAAAACATGATGCTCGCCAGCCTGTTCGCCGGGCTTGCCTTCTCGAATGCCAGCCTTGGCATGGTGCATGCCATGGCGCACAGCCTCGGCGGCCTGCTCGATTTGCCCCATGGTGAATGCAATGCCATCCTCCTGGAACATGTCGTGGACTTCAATTTCAACGCCGCGGCTGAGCGATACGTCGATGTGGCGCGGGCACTGGGGCTGAATACGGAATCGCTTGCCGGCGGGGGGGAGAAGGACGCCTTGGTGCAGTCCATTTCAGATTTGCGGGAAAACGCGGGGATACGGCCGCGTCTGCGGGATTTGAACCTGCAAAGAGAGGACATCCCCGCCCTGGCCGAGAATGCCTTCAACGATCCCTGCCTGGCCACCAATCCCAGGGTCGCCTCTGTAGAAGATATACAGGGATGTTATGAACGAGCTTACTGACCACGACAACATCAGGCTGCTTCGGCAGAAGATCATCGGCCTTGGGGAAAGGTCCATAAGCAAGAGCTACTACCCGGAGCTGCGCAGGCGGCTCGATCAGCTCGAAGCGCAAAAAAAAGACCTGGAAGAGAGAACCCAGGCCTTGCAGAAGCTCATGGAAGACCTGGAAGAGGAACGCCGTAAAGCCAGGGAAAGTGAAGCCAACTACCGCAGCGTCATCGAGAATATCCAGGATGTCTTCTACCGCAGTGATGCCCGGGGTAATCTCATCATGACAAGCCCCAGTTTTTTGATCCTGTTCAGATATGGGTCTCTCGATGAATGCCTCGGCAAACCCATCGCAGAAACTTTATATTATTACCCGGAGAAACGCGCGGAACTCCTCAGGCAAATCAAAGAAAAGGGAAGCGTCACCAACTATGAAGTGATCCTGAAAAGAAGGGACGGGATGCCCGTCACGGTGGAAACGAACAGCCACCTGTACTTTGACGACGCCGGTAATTTTGCCGGGGTCGAGGGAATATTCCGGGATATTACCGAGCGCAAACGGGCGGAAGAGGATCACAGAAAGCTTGAAACCCAACTCATCCAGGCCCAGAAGATGGAAGCCATTGGGACGTTGGCGGGAGGTATTGCCCATGATTTCAACAACATCCTCAGCGGCATTATGGGTTATTCGGAACTATGCCTGAAGGCGGTGCAGGACCGGCCGAAAGTCCACCACCATATGGAACAGGTGCTCAAGGCCGCCGAGCGGGCAAGGGACCTGGTGCGGCAGATCCTCACCTTCAGTCGCAAGGCCGAGCAGGAAAAAAAGCCCATTGCACTCGCTCCTATCGTTAAAGAAGTTTTCAACTTTATGCGGGCATCTCTGCCGACGACGATAGAAATAATTCAGAAGATCGAAGAGACTGCCGATGTCATCATGGCCGATCCCACGCAGATGCATCAGGTGCTGATCAACCTGTGCACGAACGCCGGGCATGCCATGAGGGAGACCGGGGGCGTCCTGGAGATCGGCCTGGAAGAAGTCGTTATCAATGCGGATGACCGCTTGCATCGTCCGCCGATAAGGCACGGCCATTACCTGGTATTGACCGTCAGGGATACCGGGCAGGGAATCCCGCAGGAGAATCTCGTGAGAATCTTCGAACCCTACTTTACAACCAAGGAAAAGGGAGCGGGGACGGGTTTGGGGCTCGCCGTCGTGCACGGGATTGTCAAGGATCACGGCGGGGAGATCAGGGTGTACAGCGAGGTGGGCAAGGGAACCATCTTCAGGGTCTACCTACCGTTGCTGGTAAAGCAGGCGGAAGGTGGCAAGGATATGGATGAAGCCCTCTTGCCGGGGGGAGGCGAAACGATCCTGTTTATTGATGATGAAAAAATGGTGGTCGATCTGAGCAGGGAGCTGCTGGAGGAACTTGGTTACCTGGTCGTAGCGGAAACCGACCCTGTGAAGGCGATCGAGGTATTCAAGGAGGGTAGCGGCGCCTTCGATCTTGTGATTACGGACAAGACCATGCCTCATCTGACGGGCTTCGATGTGGCAGGGGAAATAAGACGTATGCGCTCGGACATTCCTATCGTGCTCTGTTCAGGATTTCAGGAAAAAGAGGATCCGGGAAAACTTACCGCCCTCGGCATCAGCCGGTTGATTACCAAGCCGATCCGGATGAGCGTACTGGCCAAAACCATTCGTGAGGTACTGGATAAAAAACAAAATGGTTAATATTATGCAAAATACTCACACGCAATATGCGGACCTTCAGGAGGCAAAGGAACGACTAGAGGCCATGATCAACGCCTTTGACGGCATGATCTACGTCTGTTCAAAGGATTACCGCATCGAATTCATGAATGAACCGCTCATCCGCCGGTCCGGCTACGACGCCACGGGGGGGCTTTGCTATGAGGTTCTCCACGGTCTCGACTCCGTTTGTCCGTGGTGCGTGAACCAGCGGGTTTTCCAGGGGGAAACGGTCCACTGGGAAGTCCTGAGCCCCAAGGACAACCGCTGGTACCAGATCATCAACACACCCCTGTATAAGGCGGGGGTCGTGGTGGCGAAACAGGCCTTGATCCTGGATATCACGGAGCGGAAGCACATGGAGGAGAAGCTCCATGAAAAGCAGATGCACCTGGAGCAGCTCATTACGGAACGAACCCTGGAACTGATCGAGGAGCAAAAGCGCCTAAAGGCGGAGATTGTTGAACACCGACGCACCCAGGAGGAACTCCGGGCTTCCGAAGAAACAAACCGGAGCATCGTGGAGCATATCGGCGTCGGGATCGCCCTGATCAGCCCTGCGATGGAGATCCTGAGCCTGAACGGCCAGATGCGGACCTGGTTTCCCGACATTGACCTCACCCGAAAACCTCTCTGTTACCGGGCCTTCAATGATCCCCCCCGAAAGACCGTCTGCGCCTATTGTCCGACGATCAGATCCTTGCAGGACGGCCAGGTCCATGAAGGGATGGCGGCTACGCCCCGGGGACAGGAAATCCGGAATTACCGGATCGTCGCCTCCCCCCTGAAAGACCGAGATGGACGCATCTTAGGCGCCATCGAAATGGTGTCGGATGTGACGGAGAGCGTCCGGGCCCAGCAAAGTCTTCAGGAGACGGAGATCCGCTATCGGACGATCTTTGAATCCACCGGCACGGCCATGATGCTCGTCAATGAGGACATGACAATCGCCGGAGTGAACGGCGAATTTGAAAGACAGTCGGGTTTGGACCGCCGGGACATTGAAGGGCGTAAGACCTGGACGGAGTTCGTCTCCCCCCGGGACCTCCGGAAGATGAAGACATATCACCGGCGCCGGCGAATAGATCCAACCTCGGCCCCCGCCTCCTATGAATACCGGTTTGCGGACAAGAACGGGAAATTACGGGATGTACTGGCCACGGTGGCGATGATTCCCGGTACGACCATGAGCGTCGCCTCCCTGGTGGATATCACTGAACTCAAACAGGCCCTGGAAAATCTGAAAGACCAGCGCCAGCAGCTGGCCGAGGAAACCCGGCGGCTTCAGGAGGTGAATACGGCCTTGAAGGTGTTACTCAGGCACCGGGAGGAGGATCGGACGGACCTGGAAAAACAGGTGCTGACCAATGTCCGGAAGCTGGTGCTGCCTTTTGTGGAGAAATTAAAACGGGAGCGATTGACGGAACCCCAGGCCGCTTATCTTCAGTTGATCGAGGATAATTTGAAAAGTGTCATCTCGCCCTTTCTGCAAACCCTCACGTCCCGGTTCATGAATATGACCCCCAAGGAAATCCAGATCGCCGGTCTGGTCCGGAACGGCAAGACCGCCAAGGAGATCGCCGAGCTGCTCAACGTCTCGGCCCGTTCGATTGAATTCCATAAGGACAATATCCGCAGGAAGCTTGGACTGATCCATAAGAAAACAAATCTAATGACTTATCTCCGGTCGCTGACGGACAGCCCCTCCTGACATATACGGGTTCTTTCCTGAGAGTTGCTCCGAAATCAATTGATATTGATCAGTGATCGGCAATTCACTATATTGCCTCGAAAAAGCAGGAGGCAATCCATGAACACATCGGCATCGTCGGAAAATAAAGCAGGTCATAAGGAAGTCGCCACCGCGTTCGACTTCTACAAAATGGTGTCCAAACCGTGGCTGGACATGATCGACAGGACGTTCGCAAAGTCAGGAAACGGCGGTATGGAGGGAAGCCCGGCATGGCCGGCGCCGGAGGTATGGAAATTATGGGCACCCCGGCGGAACGGTTTCATGCCGGGTGCCGCCGCTTCAAAACCGGAAGTACGGAAGCTGTTTAGCGCCTGCCTGGAACAGCAGCAGCGATGTACAGGTCTGACAACGGCCTCGTTCACCTGCGCCTTGAAAATGATGGAGACCTGCCGGACCGGAATACAGCACCGCAAGGACCCGTCCGAGATCTTGAAGACCTGCCGGGAAGCGGCGGCGGAATACGGCCGGACCTGCACCGCCTTCAACGACAGCCAGTGGGCGCAGTTCTTACAGGCCTGCGGCATCGGCTGGACAAAGGAAGAGACAAACGGGGCACAGGAGACGGCAAAATCCGGGGCGCGGCCGGAGGCCAAGGTGTGAACAGTAGGATATATTGACTCCCTCATGATTGGCAAAAAGTTTTGAGTCGCGATAAAAACTTTTTGCCAATCAGTAAACGTTGATAACCAACTAAAATTCAACCTTTCACTATTTTTATTCTTCAGCGTAGATTTCAATTTATAATCGTGTTAGAATGTCTCATCACTATAGAATAGTCCATGTAGCCTGATCAACTAACCCCTTGCCCCTTAGTCCGGGAGGCTTGAATGGAATGATGTAATGAACCCCGATATCCAAAAGAGAGCGGGGTTTTTTTGTTGCCGGATGAAATTAATAGGGAGGCCCCGGATATGAAGGATGAAGCCAAGACAAAAAGGCAGCTCATTGAAGAATTGACTGCGTTACGCGCGCGGCTAGCTGATGCTGATAAGTCAACGAGCGAACCCAATGGGGTGTCGGAATTATTGCGTGAAAGCGAGGGGAAATATCGAACCCTGCTGGAATTAAGCAGTGACGTCATCTATGAAATCGACAGTCAGGGGGTGATCGTCCATTTCAGTCCGCTGGTAAAGGATGTAATGGGATACGACCCGGATGATATTATCGGGAAGAACTTCATCAATCATGTCCACGAAAATGATAGAAGTCTACTGACAAAGCGGTTTCGGGAACTCTGCCAAGGGATAGAATATCCTCTGGAATACAGAGTAATCAATAAATCCGGCGATATTATCTGGGTACGGACAAAGAGCAAGGCTATTATGAAAGACGGCAGGTTTATGGGCGCGCACGGCGTGCTCAACGACATTACCGAGCGCAAACAGGCGGAAGAACTATATAGAACGCTTGCGGAAATGTCGTTTGCCGGCGTCTATATTGTGCAGGACGGTCATTTTCGGTTTCTGAACAAAAATGCCGCCTCATATGCGGGCTATGCCCCTGAGGAGCTGATCGGGATGGAATCCCTGAAGATCGTCCACCCCGAGGACAGGGAAGGGGTGACGAAGAATGCCGTCGATATGCTCAGGGGAAGGCGCACCTCCCCGTACGAATTCAGGATGATCACCCAAGAAGGAAATACCCGGTGGATCATGGAGACGGTCACCTCCATCAGCTACGAGGGGAAACGGGCGATCCTTGGAAATTCGATGGATGTCACAGAAATTAAAAAAGTTAGACAGAAGCTGGAGGAGCAAAAGGCACTGAGAGCATCACTCCTGGATGCCATCCCTCACGCTGTTGTCGGTTTGCGGGATCGCCGGATCATCTTTGCCAATAATGCCGTTAAAGACGTATTCGGCTGGAAGCCGGAGGAATTGATTGGGCAAAAGACAAGAGTTCTTTACAGGAGCGGCGAGGATTATGCGAAAACAGGCAGGATTGTTTATGACGCCCTCGAGAAACAGAGAACTTACAATCTGGATATACTCCTCCGGCGCAAAGACGGACGGGAGATTACCTGCCGGTTGAATACCGCCGTCGTAGGCGATAACTTGACAGCTGGGGAAATCGTCGTTGTCTATGAGGATATCACAGAGCAAAAGAGGTCTGACGAGGCGCTCCGGGAATCACGACGCCATCTTGCGGATATCATCGCCTTCCTCCCCGACGCCACCTTCGTTATCGACCGGCAGGGCAAGGTCACGGCCTGGAACCGGGCGATGGAAGAGATGACCGGGGTTAGCGCGGCGGATATCCTGGGGAAAGGCGATTATGAATATTCCTTGCCTTTTTACGGGGTGCGGAGACCGCTGATCATCGATCTGGCATTGGCATTCGATGAGGAGATCGAGAAGCAGTATTCTTTCGTCAGGAAAGAGGGGGATGTTATTTGGGCCGAGGCTGATGTCCCGGTAAGGGGGAAGATGCGTGTCCTCTGGGGGAAAGCATGTCTCTTATACGGCAGCGGCGGCGGCATCATCGGCGCCATTGAATCGGTTCGCGACATTACCGAGCGCAAGCGCATGGAGGAAGAACTGCAGCGCATGAACTCGGAACTCCAGGAGATCGTCGCCCAACGCACGGAAGAGCTGATGAAAGCCAATCAAATGTTGGAGGCGGACATCGTTATGCTTAGGCGGGCGGAGGAAGAGCGGGAAAGGCTTATCCTCGAACTCCAGAGCGCCCTTAATAAAGTAAAATTATTGAGCGGATTACTTCCCATATGTGCTTCGTGTAAGAAGATTCGTGACGACAATGGTTACTGGAACCAGATAGAATCATACATAAAGGATCACTCAGAAGCAGAATTCAGCCATAGCATCTGTCCTGATTGTGTGAAAAAACTGTATCCGGAATTT